>NZ_JBFACE010000017.1:0-162533 GCF_040640655.1 Streptomyces sp. NPDC021749
GGTTGATAGGCCAGATATGGAAGCGCCGTAAGGTGTGGAGTTGACTGGTACTAATAGGCCGAGGGCTTGTCCTCAGTTGCTCGCGTCCACTGTGTAGGTTCTGAAGTAACGAACTCGCCTTTGCTGGCTGGAGTTCAACTTCATAGTGTTTCGGTGGTCATAGCGTTAGGGAAACGCCCGGTTACATTCCGAACCCGGAAGCTAAGCCTTTCAGCGCCGATGGTACTGCAGGGGGGACCCTGTGGGAGAGTAGGACGCCGCCGAACAAATTTTGATAAAGCCTCGTCCCGAGTTGAAGTAATTCGACTCGGGGCGAGGCTTTTTTGCGTTCTGGGGCAGGGCAGGGCAGGGCAGAGCAGAGGGGCGGTAACCGCCGGTCGGCGGGATGGGGGCGGTAACCCTCGGTCGGCGGGAGGGCGCGGGAGAGCGGGAGGGTGGGAGAGCGCGTAGTGCCGGCCGCTGGGGCCCGAGTCCCACGTGACGTAGATCGTCGTTGTGTGTCTAGGTCGCTTGACCTAGTGTCGGGGTGTGGACGATGACATCCAGCTTGATGTGACGGGCCCGGTTCTTGTGGTGGGCGGCTACGGGACCGTGGGCGGGGACTTGGCGCGCATGGCGGCTGCTTCGTGGCCGTTGCTCCTGACGGGGCGTACGCCGGAGCGTGGGAGGGCGCTGGCCGAGGAGGTCGGGGCGTCGGTGCGGCGGTGGGATCTGAGCGATCCGGAGCCGTTCTCGGCGAAGGTGCGGGCCGTGATCAGCACGGTGAACGACCCTGACGACCGGGTGCTGTTGGCGGCGATCCGGGGTGGTGTGCCGTATGTGGACGTCACGCGGTGGACGGCGCGGCTGCAGCGGGCGGTCGCGGTGGCGGCGGTGCATCCGCCGAAGGCGCCGGTGCTGCTGTCGTCGAGCTGGATGGGCGGGGTGACGGCGCTGGTCGCGGCCGCGCTGGCGGCCGAGGTCGGCGGGGCGTCGGCGGTGGAGATCGCGATCCGGTATGACCTGAAGGACCGGGCGGGCACGGACTCGGTGGAGTTCATGGACCGGCTGGGCCTGGACTACGAGGTGACCGTGGGCGGGCAGCGGCGGATGATCATGCCGTTGACCGGGGCCGGCCATGTGTCCATCGGGGAGCACCGGGCGAAGGTCGCGCGGATCGACACGCCGGAGCAGTTCACGCTGCCGCTGGTGCTGGGGGTGGACACCGCCCTCACGCGGATCGGGTTCAGTGCCAACTCGTCGACGTCGACGCTGCTGGCGCTGAAGAAGACCGGGTTCTTCCGGTGGGGGCGGGGCGAGAAGTTCCGGTCGACGCGGCGGTCGATGTTGTATTCGCCCGGTGAGGGCGGGAGTGCGTGCCTGCGGATCGATGTGCGCGGGCGGGGTGGTCAGCGGCGTACGGCCGTGCTGACGGATCCGGCCGGTCAGGCTCATCTCACCGCGCTGGGCGGGCTGTTGGGGCTGCGTCGGGTGCTGGGTGAGGACGGTGCGGCCGCGCCGAGCGGGGTGGTGTTCCCGGAGATGACGCCGTTGCCGCAGGACGTCGTCGCGGCGCTGGAGAAGGCGGGCGTCGGGGTGGAGGTGTCATGAGCGAGGAGAAGAGCGGTGCCGGGAAGGGCGCGACGCTGACGCGGCAGGGCAGTATCCGGCGGACGAGTCTGCTGGACGCGGCGGAGGCCGTGCTGGTGGCCAAGGGGTCGGATGCCTCGTTGCGGGCGATCGCCGGTGAGGCGGGGGTGCGGGTCGGGCATCTGCAGCACTACTTCCCGACCCGGGCCGATCTGATCAAGGCCGTGCTGGAGCGGGCGTTGGAGCGTTCGCTGGAGCGGCTGGCGGAGACGACGGGGCTGCGGATGGTGCGGGACGACCCGTCGGCCATCGAGGTCCCGGAGGGGCCGGCGAACCCCGACGAGGTGGTGGGGGTGGTCCTCGCCGAGCAGGAGGATCCGCAGCTGGTCCGGCTGTACGTCGAGGTGTGGGCGCTGGCGGCGCGGGACGACGAGATCGCCACCGTGGTGCGGGAGTTCTACCGGAAGTACGTGGCCCATGTGGAGGCGTATGTGCAGCAGGGGCGGCCGGACTGGTCGGGTGAGTTCTGCCGGGCCCGGGCCGAGACGTTCGTGGCGCTGGTCGAGGGGGCGGCCCTGATGCGGTCGGGGATCGCCGGCAGCCGGTCGTCCGCGATGGATGAGCAACTGGCGCAGTTTGCCGTGCAATTGCTCCGGGACTGAGGGTTCCGGGGCCAACGGGGAATCAGCGGGAAGTACGTCATGACCGTAGTGGTGGATCTGGCCGAGCTGGCGTCGACGGCGGGGCTGGAGCGGGAGCTGGACCGGCTGGCGAAGAGCCATCAGATCATCCGTGCCCGGCAGTTGAACGGGCTGGAGACCTGGACGGTGCTCGGGGCGGCGCTGACGCGGGAGCTGCTGAGCGATCCGCGGCTGTTCAACGACGTGCACACGCATGCGCCGCACGGGGCGTTGGTGGGATGGCGGTGATGCTGCTGGAGCAGGATGGTCCGGATCACGCGCGGCACCGCCGGCTGGTGAGTGCGGCGTTCGCGTCGCGGGCGGTGCGGGGGCTGGAGCCGCGGATCGCGGAGATCACCGGCAGCTCGGGCACAGCATGGGCGCGCTGATCGCCTACGAGGTGACCCGGCTGCTGGAGGGGGCGGACGCCGGCCGGCCGGTGCGGCTCGTCGTCTCCGGCGCCTGGGCGCCCTCCCGGGTCCGCGGCGGCACCGTCCATCTGCGGGACGACGACGGACTGGTGGAGGAGATCCGGCGCACCGGTGGCACCGACCCCCGGGTGCTGGCGGACCGGGAACTGCTGGCTCCGGCGCTGCCCGTGGTCCGCAGCGACTACCGGGCCGTCGAGACTTACCGGCACCGCCCCGGCCCGCCGCTCGCCACCCCCGTCACGGCCCTGGTCGGGGCCGCCGACCCGCTGGTGACCGTCGACGACGCGGCCGCCTGGCGGGCGCACACGGCCGGGGACTTCCGGCTGCGGGTCTTCCCGGGCGGTGACCACTTCTGCCTCACCCGGCACTGGCCGGACCTGGCGCGGGCCGTCGTCGGAGCGCCGGACCGGCAGGCGGCGGACCGGCAGGCGTCAGACCGGCAGGGAGCGGTGCGGCCAGCGGGCCCGGGCCTGCTCCGGGGAGCGCAGGGTCGCGAGCGTCAGCAGACCGCGGGCCCGGCCCGCCTCCAGCAGATCGGGTAGCGCGGGCAGCGGCGCCAGTGCCGCGATGTCGTCCAGGACGAGGGTGAGTGGTGGGTCGAGCCGACCGGCGGATGACCGTTCGGCCATGCGGCGGCCGTGCTCGACCACGTACGTGAGGAGTGCGGTGAGCAGCGGCATCGCACCCGGGTCGGTACGCGGGTCCTCGACGGGCTCGCCTACCACGTAGAGCGTTCCCCCTTCGTCGATGAATGATTCGAGAAGGAGCGAATCCGCGCGCAGCGGATTGCAGGCGTCCCGGATGTGGATCGACGACAGCGCGCCCAGCGCCCGCCCGACCAACTCCTTGGCCGCTTCCCGGCGTTCGGCGTGCGCGGTGAGCACCGACTCCAGCTCACCGGCCTGCCCCGCGGACGCCTGGGCGCTGGTCCGCAGGATCCGCACCGGCTCCTGCGCGCCGCCCGCTGCATGCGCCCAGCGGTGCAGCTGCCTGAACGGCCGGCCGTCCACCGCCGCGGCGTGCAGCCAGCAGCGCAGCAGCGTCTCCGCGGCGTCCGCGAGCGCCGAGTCCAGGGTGCTGGTGGGGCGTACGGGGGCGAGCAGGGCGGCGGCGCGGGCGGCCGCGGTGGCGAGGTCCTCGCAGCCGGCGGTGGGCGACCAGCGCATCCGGGCCGGGGTGTCGAGGCGGTGCGTGGGGTCGTAGGTCAGCAGCGGGCCGAGTTTGGCGCGGGCGTCCTTGGTCGCGTCCCACAGCGCGGGGTCCGTGGTGGCCACGATCAGCGCGCCGGGGGCGGCGGCCGCGACGGTGGCGGCTGCGGCCCGTGCGGCGGCCCGGTCGGCGGTGAACTCGACTTGCGGAAGCGCCGGTTCACCGGATGCCGCGACCGCCCCCGGCCGGCCCGGCGACGCGGTGCGCTGCTCGGGCACCGGGCCGGACGGGGCCGTCGCCGCACCGTCGGCCACGCCCTCCGGTACGGCCGGTGCCTCCGGTACGGCCGCGGCTTCCGGTACGGCCGGGGCGGCGGGTACGGACTGTGCGACGGGGGAGGCCCCCGTGGCCGATGTGGCCGATGTGGCCGATGTGGCCGATGTGGCCGGTGCGGGTGGGGCGGCCGCCGTGGCCGGCCCGGCCGGTGCGTCCTCGGCGAGGCGCTCCCGCGCCACCCGGGCGGCCCGGGCCTTCGCCCGGCGGGCGGCCCGCACGGCGCGGTAGCGGGTGATGGTGCCCATCGTGAAGATCGTCAGGACGAGCAGCACCATCAGCTCGCCGATGAAGATGCCCCAGAACAGGCCGTACCCGGAGAGCTGGCCCTTGGGCGTGCCCGGCCAGGCGGCGGCCATGTCGTGCGGTGCGGACACCAGGTGGCGCAGGGCGATCGGCGTACCGGAGTAGTCGACGCCCTCCGGCCAGGCACCGTGCGCGAACAGCCCGGCCAGCCCGGTCGCCGTCCACACCAGCAGGGTCAGGCCCAGCAGGAAGGCGAGCAGCCCGACCAGCAGCGAGTCCGGGATGCCCCGGCCCCGGCCGCCGTGCCGGTCGCGGGGGTGCGGGCGGTCCGGGGGGTGCGGTCCTCCGTACCACCCGTCCCGGCCGCCGTCGTACCGCTCGCCGTGCCGTCCGCCGTAGGGCCCGTCGTCGTATCCGCGCGTCACGCCACCGTCTCGCTCGACTCGTCTCTCCACCGGCGTTCCATCGCCATCGCCTCGGCGCGGGCCTCGGCCTCCGCGTCCGCCGCCGCATTGAGGGCCGCCCGGGTGTCGTCCGCCGGCAGCGGGGACGACTCGGTCATCGCCCGGTCGGTGTAGACCAGCGGCCGTTCGGCCTCCGTGATGAGGTGCTTGACGACCTGGACGTTGCCGTTGACGTCCCAGACCGCGATACCGGGCGTGAGGGTCGGGATGATCTCCACGGCCCAGCGCGGCAGGCCGAGCACCCGGCCGGTGGCCCGTGCCTCGTCGGCCTTCTGCGCGTAGATGGTCCGGGTCGAGGCCATCTTCAGGATCGCCGCGGCCTCCCGCGCGGCCGCGCCGTCCACCACGTCCGACAGGTGGTGGACGACCGCCACGAACGACAGGCCCAGCCGGCGGCCGAACTTCAGCAGCCGCTGGAAGAGCTGCGCCACGAACGGCGAATTGATGATGTGCCAGGCCTCCTCGACCAGGAAGATGCGTTTCTTCCGGTCGGGCCGGATCCAGGTGTGCTCCAGCCAGACGCCGACGATCGCCATCAGGATCGGCATCGCGATGGAGTTGCGGTCGATGTGCGAGAGGTCGAAGACGATCAGCGGGGCGTCCAGGTCGATGCCCGCCGACGTCGGCCCGTCGAACATGCCCCGCAGGTCACCGTCGACCAGCCGGTCCAGCACCAGGGCCACGTCCAGGCCCCAGGCCCGTACGTCGTCTATGTCGACGTTCATCGCCTCGGCCGATTCCGCCTCCGGGTGCCGCAGCTGCTCGACGATGTCCGTCAGCACCGGCTGCCGGTCGGTGATGGTCTCGTTGACGTACGCATGGGCGACCTTGAGGGCGAAGCCGGCCCGCTCGTCGAGGCCGTGGCCCATCGCCACCTCGATGATCGTCCGCAGCAGGGCCAGCTGTCCCGTCGTGGTGATCGACGGATCGAGCGGGTTGAGGCGGATGCCGCCGTTGAGGGCGGCGGTCGGGTCCAGCCGGATGGGAGTTATCCCCAGCTCCTGGGCGATGAGGTTCCACTCGCCGACGCCGTCCTCGCCCTGCGCGTCGAGCACCACGACCTGCCGGTCCCGGAACCTCAGCTGCCGCAGCACGTACGTCTTCTCCAGCGCGGACTTGCCGTTGCCGGACTCGCCCAGCACGAGCCAGTGCGGCGCCGGCAGCTGCTGGCCGTACAGCTGGAAGGGGTCGTAGATGTAGCCCTTGCCGCTGTACACCTCGCGGCCGATGATCACGCCGGAGTCGCCGAGACCGGGCGCGGCGGTGGGCAGGTAGACCGCCTGGGCCTGTCCGGTGGAGGTGCGTACCGGCAGCCGTGTCGTCTCCACCTTCCCGAACAGGAAGCTGGTGAACGCCTCGGTGAGCGCTCCGAGCGGATCGAGCATGGCCATGACGTACGCGCCTCCCAGCGGCTTTAGCGGCGGATCCCGGTCGCGAACGGCAGGGTGTTGACGAACGCCCGGTGGTGCTCCCGGTCGCACCACTCCAGCTTGAGGTACGACTTGCCGGCCGAGGCCCGGATGGTCCGCTTGTCCCGGGCCAGTGCCTCCGGCGACCGGGACGAGACGGTGAGGTAGCCGACGAGGTTGACGCCGGCCGCGCCGGACGCCAGGTCCTCGCCGCGCTGGTCGACGCGGCCGTGGTGGGCGACGTCCCGCGGGTCGACCACCCGGTTCATCTTCGCCGCGCGGCTCGCCTCCGCGTCGTCGTTGGTCTTCTCCGTCAGCATCCGTTCGATGGCGACCTCGGTGGGCTCCAGGTCCATGCAGACCGCGACCGTACGGATCACGTCCGGGGTGTGGACCAGCAGCGGCGCGAGGAAGTTGACACCCACCGGGGTCAGCGGCCACTCCTTGATCCAGGCGGTGGCGTGGCACCAGGGCGCCCGGGTCGACGACTCCCGGGTCTTCGCCTGCAGGTACGTCGGCTCCATCGCGTCGAGCTCGGCCGGCCAGGCGTTGCGCTTGCTCATCGCCTGGATGTGGTCGATGGGGTGGTCCGGGTCGTACATCGAGTGCACCAGGGACGCCAGCCGGGCCTGGCCGAGCGGCTGCCGGACCCGGATGTCGGCCTCGGCGAGCCGGGCGCAGATGTCGGTCAGCTCACGGGCCATCACCACCGCGAGCCCGGCGTCCCGGTCGAGCTTCTTGCGCAGCAGCCCTCCCTGGTGCATCCGGGCGGCCCGCGCCATGGTGTGCGCCTCGGAGGCCAGCTCGCGGGTGTAGTGCATACAGGCGACGAGGTACGCGCGGTGCTGCTCACTGCTGGTCGACACCATCGACTGCAGCTGGTCGTAGGAGTCCTGCAGCCACTGCGGGGAGTTCCGGTCGCCGCGCTGGGCGACGTCCTTGGCGTGCGCGTCCGGGTCGGCGGGGAGGGTACGCGCCAGCATCTGCAGCCGCGTCACGAAGCCGTCCCCGTTGGCCACGTGCTTCAGCAGCGTCCCGAACCGGTCGACCAGCGCCTCCTGGTCCTCGCTGTCGCGCAGCCCGACGCCGGGTCCCTCGATCTCGATGGCGGCGGTGACCGTCCGCCGGTCGGCGTGCAGCAGCACCGCGATCTCGTCCGGCCCGAAGGGAGCGCTGAGCCAGTTGATCCGGCCGATGCCGGGCGGCGGGCCGATCTCCACCTCGCGGCCGTCCAGCCGGGTGCCGGCCTCCGCCGCGCCGGAGCGGTAGACCGCGCCGCCCTTGCGGACCGTGCGCCGGAAGCTGCGCCGGATCTCGAACCACCGGTAGAACGTACGGCCCTTGTACGGCACGTAGACGGCGGCCAGCCCCAGCATCGGGAAGCCGGTGAGGCTGACGATCCGCAACGGCAGCATCGGGACCAGCAGGCCGCACATCATGCCGAGGAACGCGCCCGCGATGATCAGCGCGATCTCGCCGGTCTCGCGGTTCTTGCCGACGATCGCGTTCGGCCGGGCGCGGCCGATGAGATAGGTGCGACGTGGCGCGATCGGGTGGGACTGCGTGCTCAACGCCCCTCACCTCCTGCTGTCTTGCCGGTGCGGGCGCTGCTGCTCGGGCCGGGGCCGGGATTCGTACGGGGCGCGGGGGCGGCGGGGGACGGGGCGCCGCCGCCGGTGCGGGAGCTGTGCGCGGCGACGCCGCCGGAGACCGCGTCGGCCGACCGGGACTGGCCGCCCTGCGCGCCCTGCACCTGGCCGCCGCCGTCCCCGCCGGAGCGGCGGGTGCTGTGCGTCTTGATGCCCTGGGAGACCAGCGCGGCGGGGGAGCTGAGCACCGCGGCGGCGGCGTTCTCCGCGCCCCGGCTCATCCGGTTGTTCCGCGACGCGGCGATCTCGTCGCCGAACCCCGGGACGAACCGGTAGATCACCGCACTCGCGAAGATCGCCAGCAGGATGATGGCGAGGCCGGACACCACCGCCGAGATGGCGTTGGGGCCCTTGTCACCGGAGAGCGCCCCGGCGATGCCCAGCACGATCACGATCACCGGCTTCACCATGATCACCGCGATCATGATGCCGGCCCAGCGGCGCACGTGGCCCCACATGTTCTTGTCGACCAGCCCGGCGTACACCACCGTCCCGAGCAGCGCGCCGACGTACAGCAGCGCGGCCCGGATCACCAGCTCCAGCCACAGCACACCCGCGGCCAGCACGGAGACCAGGCTGACCACGATCAGCATGATCGGCCCGCCGCCGATGTCGGTGCCCTTCGTCAGCGCCTGCGAGAACGACCCGAAGAAGGTGTCGGTCTGCGCGCCCGTACCCTTCGCGATGATCGCCGTGACCCCGTCCGCGGCCGACACCACCGTGTACAGGATCAACGGTGTGAACGCCGACGCCAGCACGGTCAGCCACAGGAACCCGACCGCCTCACTGATCGCCTCCGTCAGCCGCACCCCACGCACCGCCCGCTTGGCCACGGCGAGCAGCCACAGCACGAGCGTGAGCACGGTCGAGGCGGCGAACACGACGGCGTACTGCCGCAGGAACGCCGCGTTGGTGAAGTCCACCTGAGAGGTGGCGTTCACGGCGTCGGACAACTTGTTGACGATCCACGCGGCGGCTTTGGCACAGCCTTTGGCGAGGGATTCGAGGGGGTCGAGGGGGTTGTTGTCGAACGGGCTGGGAGGGGTCGTGTCCCCTCCGGATTGGTTGCCCTCTTTGCAAGAGTGAGCGAATGGACCACTGAGGAGGTCGCACTTCTTGCCGCCCGGTCCCGGCGATGGAGCGGCCATGGCGCGCGTGGCCAGGGCGAGCGCAATCGTTTGTACGCCCGCGAGCGCGGCGGCGACTGAGAGCGCACGGCGATGCTTGGGCTTACCGGGCATAGGTGAAACCTCCATAGCCTTGGACCGCCTTGGTCATGTCCTCAGCCGATGCGGCAGCTTGGTCGCGTCCGATCGGAGCGGGGCCGTCCTTCTGCGTGGAGTTGGTGACCTTCCAGTCCCCGCCCGTCCACTTCATCTCGAATGTGTTGGTAAGCCAGCTCTCCGTTACGGGATTCTGCGACTGCGGACCGGCCAGCCCGAAGAGGGCGGAATACCAGACCGAAACCTTCGCCGTGTCGCCCTTGAGCGATTCGACCTTTGCGCCGACCGGGTTCGCGCGGGAAACGAACGTCATGCCCTTCGGGGCGGTCCCGTCCGGTTTGAGGCCGACCCGCCCGAGGGACGCGGCATCGGTGTACTCCTTGTTGAGGATCTTCGCGCGCGACGCTGCCACGGAGGGCGCGAACACGGTCCGAATGATCTCCTGCCGCCTGGCGGCGTTGTACATCCCGTCGCTGGTCAGCGCCACCACATAGTTCGCCGCCGCCGACTGCGCCCCCTGTTCCGTCTTGGGGAAGCCCGCGGCGATGCCGCCGTTCTTCGTCGTGACGGGCTTGGTGCCGGTGGGTGAGGTGGGGCGGGCGGGGCCGGGGGCGTTCTTGGGGGAGTCGCCGGAGGTGTCGGAGCCGGCGCTGCCGCTGCCGCCGCGGTTCGCGAAGGCGATGGCCGCGAGGAGCAGGACGATCACGCCGACGACCGTGATGAGGTTGCGGCTGGACAGCCCGCTCCGGGGCCGGCGCCCCGGGCCGTAGGGGTCGCCGCCGCTGTCGGGAAGTCTGGTGCGGGTCTGGCCCGTCTCGGGGCCGCGGTGGCCGTCGCCGCCGTAGCCTCCGTCGTCGCTGAGACTCATCGCCCCTGTGCCCCCTCTGCCTTGACCCCGGTCGCCGTCCGTGCCGTCGTTGTGCCGCCCACATATGACCGTAGCCGCGCGGGCGGCAGCTCGGGCGCAGGGATACGAGTACATCTCACGGT
This sequence comes from Streptomyces sp. NPDC021749, assembly GCF_040640655.1. Classification (NCBI taxonomy): domain Bacteria; kingdom Bacillati; phylum Actinomycetota; class Actinomycetes; order Kitasatosporales; family Streptomycetaceae; genus Streptomyces; species Streptomyces sp. NPDC021749. Next base: position 10,144 of record NZ_JBFACE010000017.1, read on the forward strand.
GACGGTTCCTCAGATGCGTGGCCGCGGAGGCGAATGGGGGACTGTGGGTTATTTGTACTCATCGCCTCGCTCCGCGTCGGCCGTCGCCCTCTTGCGCCTTTTCGGGCCTTCCTTCCCCCGGATCCACCTGTCCCCGTCCTGCGGTCAGCCCAATCGGCCCGCTGGTGGCGGGTGTGCGAAGGGCGCGCGGTGGGCCCGGCGGGCCGGGGTGAGTGGGCGTCAGCATGGGGCCTTCGCAGGGGAGGTGCGGCCGGGTGGAAGCGGGCGGGGGCACGGGACGGCGGAGAGAGGACGGGCGGGGGCGCAGGGGAGCGGCGCGGGGACGGACGACGCCTGCCCGGGTGCGCCCAGGGGCGGAGGCCGGGGTGGGGGCGGGAGGGCGGGTGAGGAGGGGGCGGACGCCTGCCGGTTTCCCGCCCCACTGCCCCGCTGTCCTGCTGCCTCGCCGTCCCCTCGGTCCCTGGCCTTGCCCTGGGCTTGTCCTGACGTTGCCCCAGGTTCCCGCCCGGCCCTCGCCTCCCGCCGCCCCGCGCCCTACACCGCCATCCCGTACACGATCGTGAACAGCGTGCCGAGGGAGCCGATGATGAAGACGCCGGTCAGGCCGGCCACGATGAGGCCCTTGCCCTGTTCGGCGCTGAAGGTGTCGCGCAGCGCGGTGGCGCCGATGCGCTGTTTGGCGGCGCCCCAGATCGCGATGCCGAGGCACAGCAGGATCGCCACCGCCATGACCACTTCGACCATCACGCGGGCCTCGTTGCCCAGGCTTCCGAACGGGCCCCAGTCCGGGGCGATTCCGCCGATGATGGTGGTGATGTCGCCCTTTTCGGCTGCAAGGACCATGTGTGACATCTGCGCCATGTGTGAACTCACCGCCCTTTATGGGTAGTTGTTGAAAAATGCCGCTGCGCCGGCCGGCGCAGGTCGGCCGCTCTCTTCGCCCTCTATCTTCGCTGACAAAGACGCCGTCAGAAGTCGACTTGACGCCTTTCTTCGACGGATCCCATGGGGGTGGCGTGTACGTGCGGGTGCGGACCACCCATTGAGCCGACGGGTCTCACTGTGTGTATCACGAGGGATAACCGTGAGCAATGATCATCGGTGCGGCGGGCAGGGGCTCAGGCGTGCGGGGCCGGGTCCGGGCGGCGCGCCCCCTGTGCCGCCGGTATGCCACCGGTGTGCCGCCGCTGTGACGCGCGACGCGCAGCGCACGGCCGGAAAAAGGCAGTGAACCGGGCCTGAATGGGGGAGGGTTGGGGGGTGCGGAAATTCTGGGTGGCCGGTGGGCTCGGGACGGGGCTGGTGCTCCTGCTCGGGCTGCTCGTGATCGGTACGTACATGGCGGCGGCCGGACTGGCCGGGGTCGGCGGGCGGGCACTCGGGCTGGCCAAGGGGGCGGTGCCGGCCGCGTACCAGGACCTGGTGCAGAAGTGGGGCACGCTCTGCCCGGCCATAAGTCCCGCGCTGCTCGCCGCGCAGCTCTATCAGGAGAGCGGGTGGAACCCCAAGGCGCAGAGTCCGGCGGCCGCGCAGGGCATGGCGCAGTTCATCCCGGCCACCTGGCAGACGCACGGGATCGACGGGAACGGTGACGGGAGGAAGGACGTCTGGGACCCGGAGGACGCGATCCCGTCGGCCGCCTCGTACGACTGCGAGCTGGCCAGCTACGTCAAGAAGGCGCCGGGCAACGCCACGCACAACATGCTCGCCGCCTACAACGCCGGCGCCTACCGCGTCATCCAGTACAACGGCGTCCCGCCGTACCGCGAGACCCAGAACTACGTGAAGACCATCACGACCCTGGCCAAGAGCTTCGAGGCGCCGCGCGGGCCGGTGGCGCCGTCCCGGCAGGCCGCCGGGGCCATCTACTACGCCCAGGACAAGCTCGGCAGGCCGTATCTGTGGGGCGGGACGGGGACGGCCGCGCAGGGCGGGCGGTTCGACTGTTCCGGGCTGACCCAGGCCGCGTACCGCTCGGTGGGCATCGAGCTGCCGCGGGTGGCGAACGACCAGTGGAACGCCGGTCCCCACCCCAAGCGCAGCGAGCTGCTCCCGGGGGACCTGGTGTTCTTCGCGTACGACCTGAACGATCCGCGCTCGATCCACCACGTGGGGATCTACGTCGGTGGCGGGTACATGATCAACGCGCCGTACACCGGGGCGGTGATCCGGTTCGACAAGATCGACACACCGGACTACATCGGGGCGACCCGGGTCACCTCGGATGGCGCAAAAGCGCTCCCCGCCGCGAACGCTGCGTGAACATAGGGCCCTGAACTGCAGTGATGAGTCAAGCTTCGATAACGTCCTGGTGATCATCCGGTGGAGAGTGGAACGCCCGGGGCGGCCGTCACGTTTCCTAGGCGTGGGGACGTAGCAGCTCGCAGCAGCACCCGCTCGACGACCACGGGGGTTGGCAGCACACGGACGGCGCACGCGCGCGCGAAAGATAAGGGGCCGCGGTAGATGGCTGGACTCGCATTCGAGGGGCCGAACCCCGACGTCGACGTGCTCGACGGCATCAACGGCCTCGCGAAGGACGCGCCCCACTGGGTCAACAAGGCCATGGAGTACATCGGCGAGTACGGCATCATCGCCGCCCTCGCGGTGCTGTGCCTGATCGCCTGGTGGTCGGCCCGCCGCCGGCCGGGCGCCGCGCCCGCCGTCGCCGGCCTGGTGTGGGCACCGCTGGCGGCCGGCATCGCGCTGCTGGCCAACATCCCGATCCGCGAGTTCGTCGAGCGGCCCCGGCCGTTCAAGGACCACGCCGGGCTGGCGGTGCTGATCCCCGGCAAGAGCGACTTCTCGTTCGTCAGCGACCACGCCACGCTGACCATGGCGGTCGGCGTCGGACTGTTCATCGCGCACCGCACCTACGGCCTGATCGGCATCGCGCTGGCGCTGGCGGAGGGCTTCTGCCGCGTCTACATGGGTGTCCACTACCCCACCGACGTGATCGGCGGCTTCGCGCTGGGCACCGCCGTCGCCCTGCTGCTCGCGCCGCTCGCCCAGGCGCTGCTGGTCCCGCTGACCACCGCGATCGGCCGCTCAAAGGCCTCCTGGCTCATCCGGGCGCCGGGGGTGCCGGCGGACGGCCGTCCGGGCCAGGACGGCGAGGGCAGCCGGGTGGTGGCATCCGGGCCGGCCCTGCCGCGCGGCCCCAAGGCGCGGGACAAGGACCTGGCGGCCTGACCGACGGCCCGCCGGCCCGGTTCCCGTGCAGGAACGAAGACCTGGCGGATGCGAACGGCCCGGACCCCACGCGGGGCCGGGCCGTCCGCATGCCCGCCGGCGGTCTCAGAGCGCCTGCGGGAAGGTGCTGAACAGCCGCTGCGGGTCGTAGGTCTTCTTGACCTCGGCGAGCCGCCCGGCGGCCGCCCCGTAGTAGGCGGTCTTCCAGTTCGTCAGGTTCGGGTCGGTGTAGTTCTGGTACGCGGCGCCCGAGGAGTACCGGCGCATCGCGTCGTGGAACGAATTCAGCCACGCTGTGCGGGTGCCGGACGAACCACTGGCCGGCCAGGACGTCAAGTACTGGGCCAGGAACCGCGATCCGCGGTGCACGAACGCGGTGTCGGTGCGGCCCACCCGGTTGATCGCGCCGCCCAGCGCGGTCAGCGCCACGTTCCCGGCGACGCCCTGGCGGCCGCCGCGCTCGATCTGGTCCATCAGGGTCCGGATGCCGGTCGCCGACAGCGAACGGTCGAAGAAGTGCGAGCGGGCGGCGTAGGTCTCGCGGCCCAGCTGGCCGCTGCCGGTGTGCCCGGGCAGCGAACCCGGCATGTGGCACTGCGCGGAGGTCTTCGACGAGCAGCCCGCGTAGGTCTCCATGGCGTCCAGATAGCCGATCGGGGTCAGGTGCACGGTGGACGCCGGGCCGGGGCCGCCCGCCTGGTCGGCGAGCCGGTCCACGGCGTTCTTCAGGTCGCCGTACGACCCCAGGGAGAACGCCGCCACCGACACCGCCGGGGTGCCGCCGGGCCGGGCGTCGAGGTGGCAGGCGGACCATATCTCGTCCGCCTGCACCGGCCCCCACTTCTGCCAGGACGCGACCACCTTCGCCGCCTTGGCCCAGGGCCAGGTGATGTACGCCATCACCGCGCGCGGCGCCGGATGCGTACGGAAGCGCAGCTCGGTGACCACGCCGAAGTTGCCGTTGCCGGCGCCGCGCAGCGCCCAGAACAGGTCGGCGTGCTGCTTGGCGTCGCAGTCGACGGTCTTCCCGTCCGCCGTGACGACGGTCGCGCCGACCAGGCTGTCGCAGGTCAGCCCGTACGCCCGGGAGACCACGCCGTGGCCGCCGCCGAGCGTCAGGCCGGATATCCCGACGGTGGGGCAGGAGCCCCCGGGTATCGTCACGCCGTGCGCCGCCAGGCCCTGGTAGACGTCGATGAGCTTGGCGCCGGCGCCGATGCGGGTCACGCCGCCGGACGGCGCGCCCACCTTCGCCAGCGCGGAGACGTCGACGATGAGCTTGCCGTTGCCGCTGGACCAGCCCGCGTAGGAGTGGCCGCCGCTGCGGATGGCCACCTGGGTGCCGTACCGCCGGGCGAACGCCAGGCATTCGGCGACGTCCGCCGGGTGCTTGACGTACGCGATCGCCGACGGCTTCAGACCGTCGTAGCGGGTGTTGTAGAGCCGCCGGGCGGCCGCGTAGGCGGCGTCCGAGGCGCGGACGAGCTTGCCGTCCAGGCTCTTGCCGAGCGCCGTCCAGGAGGCCGGTGTGGCCCGTCCGGCGGCGATCCGCGCGGGCGCGGAGGCCGCGTTGGTCTGCACGGCGTCGGAGCCGGCCGCGGCGGCGGAGGAGGAGGCTGCGCCCGTCCCGCCGCTCTTGTTGTCGCAACCGGTGGCCCAGACGACCGAGGTCGCCGCGAGTCCGCCGCCGGTCTGCAGGAGTGTGCGCCGCTTCACTGGGATGGATCCCCCTCGATGTCGAACGGTCCTGCCCCGTCCGCCGGTGGTCCGGCTGGTCGTCCGCGGGGCGGTCACGGGACCGCTGTTACTTCCCTCACTAGGCAGATGCGTGAGGGGCGTTGGGGGTTCCAGGAACGGATTCCCTCATTCCACGGGGTGGTCGGGGCGGGTCCCGTCGCCGGCCTCCGTCAGGTGCCGCGCCGCGTCCGTCCGCGCCTGTGAGCGGGCGCGCCGGGCCGGCCCGCGCCAGCCGCAGGCGCAGCGGGCCGTGCAGAAGGAACCGCGTTCGGTGGTGGAGGTCGTATGCAGCGCTCGGTCGGGCACGAGCACAACGCTACGCGCCCCGGATGTCGCCAGCGTGACGAGCCCCCTCAACGGTCGTTGAACGGATCGGTCGACGGAACGTCAGGCGCGGACGGGCGGGACGTCGGACCCTCCCGAGCGGACCGGCCGGCCAGGCCGGCCCCGAAGACGGCGGCCGAGGGGGCTCGTACGCGATGGTGGTGCAGGACAGGCGGGGCGGCCGGACGGCCGCCGTGGCCCTGGCGTGCGGGACGGGTCTGGCGGTCGGACTGCTGACGGCGGGCTGTTCCTCCGAAGGCGCCGCGGCCGACGACCACGAGCCCGCCGGCCGGTCCGCCGCCGCGGCCGCCGACCGGGTCCGCGGCAGCGCCGACGCCCTGCTCCGGGCCCGCTCGGCCCGGGTCCGTACGGCCATGGAGACCGACAGCGGCGGCACCCGCGTCGCCATTCGCGGCACCGGCGGCTACGACTTCACCACCGGCACCGGACGGCTCGTCGTGGTCCTCCCGGACCCGGCGGGCCGGCCCGGCGAGGGCCGCCAGCCGATCACCGAGATCCTCGCGCCCGGCGCGCTGTACATGAAGAACCGCGGGGCCGGGGTGCCCGCCGACAAGTGGGTGCGGGTGGAGACCGCCTCGCTGACCGACGGCAACCTCGTCACCGGCGGCGCCACCGATCCGCTCGCCGCGGCCGAACTGCTGCGCGGCGCACGGCAGGTGACGTACCAGGGCGAGGAGCGGCTGGACGGCGTGCTGGTGCGGCACTACCGCGGCACCACGGACATCGCGGTGGCCGCGCGGGCCGCCTCGGCGCGGACGAGGCCGGCGCTGGTCGCCGCGGAGAAGGGGTTCACCACCGGCGCGGTGCCGTTCGATGTGTATCTGGACGAGGCGGGCCGGCTGCGCAAGGTGCGCGAATCCTTCCATTTCGCCAATGGTGCGCCCGACGGGGCGGCGGTGACCTCCATCACCGCACTCTCCGGATTCGGCGCGCCCGTCGCGGTCAGCCTGCCGGACCGGCGTGATATCTACGCCGGCAAGATCGCCTCCGCGGCACCGTAGCCGGAGAGCCCCCCGGGGCCCGGTCGCCGGGAGCGGAAATGGTCCTTCCGTGCCATGCGCGCAGCGTGGGCCCGTCCTTACGCTGGCGGTACCACCGTACGCGCGCGAGGCGCCCGGAGGAGGAGGTGTTGTCCGTGGCCGGCCACCGCCATCCGACGGCCTGGGACCCCGTCGCCCTCGTGGAGATCGACCTGACCGGGGAGTTGATGATCGCGGCGGCGGCCGCGAGCGAGGACCGGCTCAGCCCGGACCGGATCGACGAGGTGCTGGACGTGGAGGCGGACGAGGACGGGGGCGGTGGCGAGCCGTCCGGCGGCGCCGGCCGGGGATAGTCCGCGGTCAGCTCCGCAGCATCCGCTCGATGGCCTTGGTCGCCTCCTGCACCTTGGCGTCGATGGCCTCGGGCCCCTTGACCGCCGCGTCGGCGACGCAGTGCCGCAGGTGCTCCTCCAGGAGCTGGAGACCGAAGGACTGCAGGCCCTTCGTGCTCGCCGAGACCTGGGTGAGTATGTCGATGCAGTAGACGTCCTCTTCGAGCATCCGCTGCAGTCCGCGGATCTGGCCCTCGATGCGGCGCAGTCGCTTGATGTGCGCGTCCTTCTGCTGTGCGTAGCCGTGGGCGCCGGGGGCAGGGGGAGTCTCTGCGGAATCGGTCACGGTCCGGGTCGTGCCTCGGAGGTCGGTTTTCAGCTGCGCGGGGTGCCCGGCCGCGGCGGCTGCGGCGCTGCCGGGGGGCTCGGCGTCCGTGGTCGTCATGGCCGTCTCCCGTGGTATCTAGGCGATCCATATACCCCTGGTGGGTATATAGTAACGAACTTTGCGGGCACTCGTGGTACCCCGTGCAGAGCATGCTGCCCGATGCGCGACACTGAAGGAATGCCGGTTAGCAGTGGCTGGATGATGCGCCTAGCATCAACTCGACCGAATCCGATGCACCCCGAGGATTTCACGTGCGTTTTCGTCTGACCCCCAGGGAGACGAGCTTCTACGACATGTTCGCCGCCTCCGCGGACAACATCGTCACGGGCTCGAAGCTCCTGATGGAACTGCTCGGGGCGGACGCCTCCGCGCGGACCGAGATCTCCGAGCGGATGCGCGCGGCCGAACACGCGGGAGATGACGCGACCCACGCGATCTTCCACCAGCTGAACTCCTCGTTCATCACGCCGTTCGACCGCGAGGACATCTACAACCTCGCCTCGTCGCTCGACGACATCATGGACTTCATGGAGGAGGCCGTCGACCTGGTCGTCCTGTACAAGGTCGAGGAGCTGCCCAAGGGCATCGAGCAGCAGATCGAGGTGCTGGCGCGGGCGGCGGAGCTGACCGCCGAGGCCATGCCGAACCTGCGGACGATGTCCAACCTCACCGAGTACTGGATCGAGGTCAACCGCCTGGAGAACCAGGCCGACCAGATCCACCGCAAGCTGCTCGCGCACCTCTTCAACGGCAAGTACGACGCCATCGAGGTGCTCAAGCTCAAGCAGATCGTGGACATCCTGGAAGAGGCGGCGGACGCGTTCGAGCACGTCGCCAACACGGTCGAGACCATCGCGGTCAAGGAGTCCTGAGCCCTCAGCCATGGACACCTTCGCGCTCATCGTGACCATTGCGGTCGCGCTCGGTTTCACCTACACCAACGGCTTCCACGACTCGGCGAACGCGATCGCGACCTCGGTCTCGACCCGGGCGCTGACCCCGCGGGCCGCCCTGGCGATGGCCGCGGTGATGAACCTCGCCGGTGCCTTCCTGGGCAGCGGCGTCGCCAAGACGGTCAGTGAAGGGCTGATCGAAACCCCGCACGGCGACCAGGGCATGGGCATCCTGTTCGCCGCGCTGCTCGGCGCGGTGGTCTGGAACCTCGTCACCTGGTACTTCGGGCTGCCCTCGTCGTCCTCGCACGCCCTGTTCGGCGGCATGGTCGGCGCCGCGCTGGCCGGCGGGACCGAGGTGATCTGGTCCGGGGTGATCGAGAAGGTCGTCCTGCCGATGTTCATCTCGCCGGTGATCGGCCTGGTGCTCGGCTATCTGGTGATGGTCGTCATCCTGTGGCTGTTCCGGCGGTCCAACCCGCACAAGGCCAAGCGGGGCTTCCGCATAGCGCAGACCGTCTCGGCCGCCGGCATGGCGCTCGGGCACGGCCTGCAGGACGCGCAGAAGACCATGGGCGTCGTCGTCATGGCCCTGGTCATCGCCGACGTCGAGGACAAGAACGCGGCCATCCCGATCTGGGTCAAGCTGGCCTGTGCGATCACCCTGTCGCTCGGTACGTACGCGGGTGGCTGGCGCATCATGCGCACCCTCGGCCGCCGCATCATCGAGCTGGACCCGCCGCAGGGCTTCGCCGCGGAGACCACCGCGGCGTCGGTCATGTACACCGCGTCGTTCATGTTCCACGCCCCGATCTCCACGACCCATGTCATCACCTCGGCGATCATGGGCGTGGGCTCGACGAAGGGCTCGCGCGCGGTCCGCTGGGGCGTCGCCAAGAACATCGTGATGGGCTGGTTCATCACGATGCCGGCGGCGGCGCTGGTCGCGGCGGTCGCGTACTGGCTGATCCGGCTGGCCTTCGGCTGACGCACCGGCCGGAGAACGCACCGGCCACCACCACGCAGTGGGCCCGCCCCCCCCGGGAAGGAGGGGCGGGCCCTTCGCCTTGCGGTGGCACCGCCATGCAGCACCGCAGGACGCTCAGGGGGCGTCGGCCGGGGCACGCCCCGGGGAGCCCGGCCTAGCCGAAGCGGCCGGAGATGTAGTCCTCCGTGGCCTGCACCGACGGGTTGGAGAAGATCCGCTCGGTCTCGTCGATCTCGATCAGCTTGCCGGGCTGGCCGACCGCCGCGAGGTTGAAGAACGCCGTACGGTCCGAGACCCGCGCCGCCTGCTGCATGTTGTGCGTCACGATGACGATCGTGAAGCGCTCCTTCAGCTCACCGATCAGGTCCTCGATGGCGAGGGTGGAGATCGGGTCGAGGGCGGAGCAGGGCTCGTCCATCAGCAGCACCTGCGGTTCGACGGCGATCGCGCGGGCGATGCACAGCCGCTGCTGCTGGCCGCCGGAGAGGCCCGAGCCGGGCTTGTTCAGGCGGTCCTTGACCTCGTTCCAGAGGTTGGCGCCCTTGAGGGACTTCTCGACGATGTCCTTCAGCTCGCTCTTCTTGTACGAGCCGTTCAGCCGCAGCCCGGCCGCGACGTTGTCGAAGATCGACATCGTGGGGAACGGGTTGGGGCGCTGGAAGACCATGCCGACGGTGCGGCGGACCGCGACCGGGTCCACGCCGGTGCCGTAGAGGTTCTCGTCGTCCAGCAGCACCTTGCCCTCGACGCGGCCGCCGGGGGTGACCTCGTGCATCCGGTTCAGGGTGCGCAGGAACGTCGACTTGCCGCAGCCGGACGGGCCGATGAAGGCGGTCACCGTGCGCGGCTCGATGGTCATCGAGATGTCGTCGATGGCCTTGTGGCTGCCGTAGTACGCGGAGAGGCCGCTGACGTCGATTCGCTTGGCCATGGAAATCACTGCTTCTTTCTGTCGCCGGGCTTGGTCAGCGGCCGGACTTGGGGGCCTTCCAGCGGGCGATGCCGCGGGCCACCAGGTTGAGGATCATGACGAAGGCGATGAGGACCAGTGCCGCGGCCCAGGCGCGGTCGTAGGAGGCCTCGGATCCCTGCTGCCACTGCTGGAACACGTACAGCGGGAGCGACTGCTGGGCGTCTTCGAAGGGGTTGTTGTTGATCGTCTTCGCGCCCCACACCAGGAGCAGGACCGGGGCGGTCTCTCCGGTGATGCGGGCGATGGCGAGCATCACGCCGGTGGTGATGCCGCCGATCGACGTCGGCAGGACGACCTTGAGGATGGTGCGCCACTTGGGGACGCCCAGGGCCAGCGACGCCTCGCGCAGCTCGTTGGGGACGAGCTTGAGCATCTCCTCGGTGGAGCGGACCACGACCGGCATCATCAGGATGGCCAGCGCCATCGCCCCGGCGAAGCCGGAGGGGCCGAAGCCGAGGATCAGGATCCACACGGACAGGATGAACAGGCCGGCGACGATCGACGGGATGCCGGTCATCACGTCGACGAAGAAGGTGACGGCCTTCGCGAGCCGGCCGCGGCCGTACTCGACGAGGTAGATCGCGGTGAGCAGACCGACCGGCGCGGCGATCAGGGTCGCCAGGCCGACCTGCTCCAGGGTGCCGATGATCGCGTGGTAGATGCCGCCGCCGGGCATGGCGTCCGGCAGGGTGCCCATCGAGTGCGACAGGAAGTAGCCGTCCAGGACCTTGATGCCGCGGGCGACGGTCTCCCACAGCAGGGAGGCCAGCGGGATCACGGCGAGCAGGAAGGCGACCCAGACCAGGCTGGTGGCCAGCCGGTCCTTGGCCTGCCGGGTGCCCTCGACGGCCGCGGACAGCACGAAGGTGCCGGCGATGAAGAGCAGGGCGGCGATCAGGCCCCACTGGACGGTGCTGCCCAGTCCGGCGGCCAGCCCGATGCCGGCGCCGGCGCCGGCCGCGACCAGTGCGAGCACCGGCGGGGTCCAGCGGGGCAGCCGGGCCTGCTTGAGGGAGACCGGGAGCGGGTTGCCGCCGTTGGCGACCGTACGGTGGTCCGTCATCACGCTCATGCGGCGGCTCCCGAGTACTCCTTGCGGCGGGCGATGATCAGGCGGGCCGCGCCGTTGACGAGCAGCGTGATCACGAAGAGGACGAGACCGGAGGCGATCAGGGCGTCCTGGCCGAACTGGTCGGCCTCGCTGAACTTGCTGGCGATGTTCTGCGCGAACGTGCCGCCGCCCGGGTCGAGCAGGCTGGCGCTGATCAGGAAGCTGGGCGAGAGGACCGTGGCGACGGCCATGGTCTCGCCGAGCGCGCGGCCGAGGCCGAGCATGGAGGCGCTGATCACGCCGGAGCGACCGAAGGGGAGCACTGCCATCCGGATGACTTCCCAGCGGGTGGCGCCGAGGGCCAGCGCGGCCTCCTCGTGCATCTTCGGGACCTGGAGGAACACCTCGCGGCTGACGCTGGTCACGATCGGCAGGATCATGATCGCGAGCAGGATGCCGACGGTGAACAGCGAACGGGGGGCGCCCTGGGAGTAGCTGAAGATCCCGGTCCAGCCGAGGTAGTCGTCCAGCCAGCTGTAGAGGCCGGTCAGGTGCGGGACGAGGAAGAGCGCGCCCCACAGGCCGTAGACGATGCTGGGCACCGCGGCGAGCAGGTCGATGACGTAGCCGAGCGGCGAGGCCAGCTTGCGCGGGGCGTAGTGCGAGATGAACAGCGCGATGCCGACGGCGACCGGGACCGCGATCAGCATGGCGATCACCGAGCTGACGACGGTGCCGAAGGCGAGCACCGCGATGCCGAACTTCGGCTCGGTGCCGGTGGCGTTCCAGTCGAACGTGGTGAGGAAGTCGGCCTTGTCGCCGGAGATGGCGAGCACGGACCGGTAGGTGAGGAAGACCGCGATGGCGGCCATGATCACCAGCAGGGCGACGCCGGAGCCCCGGGAGAGCCCGAGGAAGATCCGGTCACCGGGGCGGACCGCCTTGCCCGAGACGGCGGAACGCGCGTCTCCCGGTGGTGGCGGGTTGTCGGCTATGGAAGAAGCAGAAGTCATGAATTCTCCGGTCTGCGGAGTCCCGAGGGGGACTCCAGGCGCGGCGGTGCACCGGACGGGTGGCGGCCCGGCAGGGGCCCTGTGGAAGGACCCCTGTCGGCCGTGCGGTGACGGTCGGGCCGCCACCCGGGGTTGTCAGGAGAGCGTCTTGACGGTCGCGCGGACCTTGTCGGCGATCTCGGTGGGCAGCGGGGCGTAGCCCAGGGCCTTCAGTGCGGCCTGGCCGTCCTTGCTGGAGACGTAGGTCAGGAAGGACTTGGTGGCCGGCAGGGTCTCGGCCTTGTTGCCCTTGTCGCAGGCGATCTCGTACGTCACCAGGGTGATCGGGTAGGCGCCCTCGGCCTTGGTGGTGTAGTTGAGCTGCAGGGCCAGGTCGTTGCCCTTGCCGACCTGCTTGGCCTCGGAGATGGCCTTGGAAGCATTGTCCACCGTGGCCTCGACCGGCGCCTTCGCGCCGGTGTTCAGCTTGACCGTGGGGATCTTGCCGGAGGTCGCGTAGGACAGCTCGAAGTAGGAGATCGCGCCGCTGGTCTGCTTGACCTGCGAGGAGACGCCGGCCGAGCCGGACGCCGCCTGGCCGCCGGTGCCCTCCCACTTCTTCGCCGGCTCGTGCTTCCAGTCGCCGGGTGCGGCGCCCTTGAGGTACTTGGTGAAGTTGTCGGTGGTGCCCGAGTCGTCGGAGCGGTGGAAGGCCTGGATCTTCAGGTCCGGGAGCTTGGCGCCCGGGTTCAGCTTCTTGATCGCGGCGTCGTTCCACTTGGTGATCTTCGAGTCGAAGATCTTCGCCAGGGTCGGGGCGTCCAGGACCAGGTTGTCCACACCGGGGACGTTGTAGCCGACCGCGATCGGGCCGCCGACCATGGGCAGGTCGACGGCCTGGCCGCCCTTGCAGACCTGCTTGGACTTGGTGATCTCCTCGGGCTTGAGCGCCGAGTCGGAGCCCGCGAAGGCGGTCTGGCCCTGCAGGAAGGTGGTGACGCCGGCACCGGAGCCGGTCGGCTGGTAGTTGATCTCGGTGTCCTTGCAGGCGCCCGAGTAGTTCTGCACCCAGACGTCCATGGCGTTCTTCTGCGCGGACGAGCCGGACGCCAGCAGCTTGCCCTTGCCCTCGCACTTGATGTTCGCGGGCTTGGCGGCACCGCTGCCACCGCTGCCGCCGGTGGTGTCGTCGGAGCCGCACGCCGTCAGGGCCAGGGCACCGGAGACGGCGAGAGCGCCAACGGCGAGGGCGCGAACCCGGTTCTTGCGCTGAAGCTTCACTGTCGGGAATTCCTTCCTGGGGCGCGCCGCGTCGTCGGCGTGCGAGTGGTGAGGTGTGTGATGACCGCCGTGGGGGTGCGGCTTGGGCATGTCCTATCCGTGTCGCGCTTGCCTTCCGGGCGTGACGCGCACTCGGTACGGCCGAAATTAGGCAGATCAAGTGAAGCCGCCGATGGAGGGGAGTGAACGCAGGGTGAACCTCGGCCATCGGCTGGGTGCGTGGAAAGAAGTGCTCGCCCACCCGTACTAAAGGGCCCGTCGCTCTGTTGAATTACCGGCCGGTATGGCAGCATCCGCGCCGGAGAGCGACGCGAATCGGTGCGGAACGACCGGAGGTGGCTGGTGGGGAGCCAGGGGGCACGGCAGGGCGTTCGGGGCGTACGGGGGGCAAGGCCCGTACCGGGCGTACCAGGTCTGCGGGAGGAAGCGGGCGGGCCGGCCGTCACGGGCCGCCGGCTGGCGGTGTGCACGGCCGTCGTCCTGTGCGTCACGGGCCTGCTGGGCGCCACGGCGTCCACCGCGTACGCCGACGACCCGAAGGACCCGCCCGCGGGCTCCGGACGGGACGCCGACGACGCGGACGCGGGCGCCCGCCACCTCGACGACGTACGCAAGAAGATCGACGCCCTCTACCGCAAGGCCGAGCAGGCCACCGACGCCTACAACGCCGCCAAGGAGCAGGTCGAACGCCAGCAGAAGGAGATCGTCGAGCTGGCCCGCACCATCGACCGCACCCAGCACGATCTGGCCGCCCTCAAGCGGCAGGCGGGCGCCCTGGCCAGCGCGCAGTACCGCGGCGGCGGACTGCCGGCCGAGGCGAAACTGCTGCTCAACGCCGACCCGGAAGCCTTCCTCGACAACGCCACCCTGGCCCGCAAGGGCCAGCTGGCCGCCAAACGCGTGATCAGTCAACTCGGCCGGCTGCAGGGCGATTTGCAGAACTATTCGAAAGCCGCGACCGACCGCTGGGAACGGCTGGAGGCGAACCGCAAGAAGAAGGAAAGCGCCCGGAAGGACATCGAGAAAAAGATCGACGCGGCGAAGGAGCTGGAATCCCGGCTGGCCGCGAAGGAAAAGGCCCGGCTGCAGAAGCTGGAGGACGAAGCGGCCTTCCGGGAGCAGCAGAAGTGGCTCGACTCGGGCGTACTGGACGAGATCAGCGATAAAGCGTCGGCGGCCGGCCGTAAGGCGATTTCCTACGCCACCGCACAGCTCGGCAAGGATTACGTGTGGGGCGCCGAGGGCCCGGACACCTTCGACTGCTCCGGGCTCACCCTGCGGTCCTGGCAGCACGCCGGGCGGACCATTCCGCGGACCTCGCAGGAGCAGTGGCGGCAGTTGCCGCACGTCGCCCTCCGGGACATGCGGCCGGGCGATCTGATCATTTATTTCTCCGATGCCAGCCATGTCGGGATGTATCTCGGTGACGGCGCGATCGTGCACGCCCCGCGGCCCGGCCGGCAGGTGACGATCACCGGGGCCGGCTCGATGCCGATCCTCGGAGTGGTCCGGCCGGACGGTGACCCGCGACACCATGACGCGGATCACGTCCGCGATAAATGACCGGATTGTTTCCTCTCCGAGAGTTGCCGGCTTGTCGCCGAATGCACTCATGCGGGGTGATATTCGTCATTCCGCATTCCTCCCGGTCCAGGTCAAATGGCTTATCGGCCGCGGCATATGACGATGGCCGATTGCCGGCGGCCATTCCGTACCGCTCCGTTCTGCCGCTATGGTCGCCTGTCAGTGCCCGCGCGCCCGTTCGAGAGACCGAAGCGCGGAGAGCCGGGCACCGTGGCGCGCCGGTCGGCGCCCCATGGGCCCCTCGGGGGGAGGGAAGGAAGCAGACCGATGCCCGTACCCGTACCGCACCAGCGGACGGTCGTGCTGCCGCAGCAGGCAGGACCGGTGGACGCCGCCTGCGCGCGGACCGCCCGGGTCGCCGGCGCGCCGGGCGCGGGGGACGCGACGCACCGGGGCCCGGACGCCCCGGAAATCGAACAGCGACTTTCGGCCGACCACGTCCCCGCTCCGCAGGGCCTGACCCTGCTCCTCATCGGCGAGGACCCCAACAGCCACGTCCCCGAGATGTGGGACTGGGCCGGCCGCAAGGTGCGGCTGCGCACCGCCCGCAACCTCACCGAGGCCGAGCGGCTGCTCACCGACGACGTGCACTGCATCCTGCTCGACCTGCCGCCGGCCGAACCCGCCGACCGCACCGCGGGCGAGGGCGGCACCCCCGCGGGCGACGCCCTGGGCATGCTGCGCGACGTCCTGCGGATGGCCCCCTCGCACGCCGTCCTCGTCCTCACCTACGAGACGGACGCCGAGCGCGCCGCCGACGCCGTACGCGTCGGCGCCCAGGACTACCTCTTCCGCGACGAGCTCGACGGGGCGGTCCTCAGCCGCGCCGTGCGCTACGCCGTCGAACGCAAACGCGCCGACCTCGCCCAGCGCCAGCTCACCGAGTCGCGGATGCTCGCCCAGGAGAACGCCCGCCTGGAGCGCGGACTGCTGCCCACCCCGCTGCTGGACGGCTCCGACCTGCGGTTCGCCGCCTGCTACCGCCCCGGCCGCAGCCGCGCCCTGCTCGGCGGCGACTTCTACGACACCGTCCGCACCGCCGACGGCACCGTGCACGCCATGATCGGTGACGTCTGCGGCCACGGCCCGGACGAGGCCGCCCTCGGCGTCGAGCTGCGGATCGCCTGGCGCGCGCTGACCTTCGCCGGGCTCTGCGGCGACGAGCTGCTCGCCACCCTCCAGAAGGTGCTGGAACACGAGCGCGCGGACGACGAGATCTTCGCGACGCTGTGCACCGTCGACATCTCCGCGGACGGCCGCCGCGCCGGGCTGTGCCTGGCCGGCCACCCCGCACCGCTGCTGGCCAGGGCCGGCGAACGCCCGCAGTTGCTGCCGTACGAATGCGGCGGCCCGGCGCTCGGCCTGCTGCCGGAGGCCCGCTGGCCGCGCCGCCAGGTCGAGCTGGGCGGCTCCTGGAGCCTGATGATGTACACCGACGGCCTGATCGAGGGCCGGATCGGTGAGGGCAACCAGCGGCTCGGCCAGGAGGGCATGGCGGAGCTCGTCGGCCGGCAGATGGAGTCCGGGCTGCAGGGCGACGCCCTGCTGGACGCGGCCGTCCGGGAGGTACGCGACCTCAACGGCGGCGAGCTCACGGACGACGTGGCCGTGCTGCTGCTGGACCGCCGGTGATCGGCTGAACCGGGGCGTCGGCCGTTGAGCGGGGCGGGACGCGGCCGGGGGCGGGCTCAGCGCCCGCCGTTGAACGGCCCGTAGGGCCCGTCGGAGCTGGAGCCGCCGCGCCGCGGCCCGCGCCCGCCGCCGGAGACCGCCCGCAGTGCCGGCCGGACGTCGACGGTGTAGACGATCACCGCGATCACGCCGATGATCGGCAGGAACGACATCACCGGCAGGATGAACAGCAGCGCCGTGGCGAGGGCGAGGAAGATCAGCCACATACCCTTGGTCTGCTTGCTCGCCGCGCGGTAGGCGTCCTCGCGGCGCACCGCGGCGTCGATCAGCATCACGGCGGCATAAATGCCCAGGGCGAGCTGCGCCCAGCTCAGAATCGACTGGAACCCGTAGATCAGCACGCCGTCCTCCGCCCGTTCGCCTGCTGTGTGGTCTGGTGCCGTGTGGTCCGGCTGCCGGCCCGCCGGGGCCGGGGGGCCGCTGACTGCCGCCCGTGCGGCCCCACCGTACCCGCACAACGGGCCGGGCACGCCAGTGTGTGCCCGGCCCCGGCCGTGATCCGCGCCTCAGCGCGCGGTGCGCGGCCGTACGCTCACTTCGCGGACGGCGGGGTGCTCTTCTTCGCCGGTGCCGGTGCCGGTGCCGGCTTGCGCTGTGCGACCGGCTTCTTCGCCGCGGCCGACTTGCTCTGGGCCGAGGTGGTGGCCTTGGCCGAGGGGCGGGCCTTGCTCTCCGTCTTGGAGCCGTTGGCCGTACCGGTCTTCGCGGTGCTGCTCCTGGCAGCGGACTTGGGGACCGAGTCCGGCTCGATCGCCACCGCGACGTCCTCGGTGCGCTCGGCCATCTCACCGCGCCAGGTCGCCACCGCGCCCCGGCCGCGCTCGGCCAGCTCCTCGTAGCCCTCCCGGGCCCGCACCGCGGTCTCGGCGACCCGGCCCACGCCCTGCAGCGCCAGCTCCTGCGCCTGGTCGCGGAACTTCTTGAAGTCGCCGTCGAGCGACTCCAGCAGGTCGGCCAGCTTCTCCTGGGCGTCCTTGGCCTGCTTGGTGACCAGCGCCTGGACCTCCTTGGGGTCGGTGCTGCGGACGGACTCGAAGCGCTTGGGCGCCTCGGCCCGGATCCGCTCCACCAGCTGCGGCACCTCGCCGAGCTTCTCGGCGGCCAGATCGATGGTGCCGGCCACGGCGTAGAGCGGGGTCGTGTCGGTCAGGACTTTGCGGAGCTCATCGGTGTTGATGGCCATGACGTGGTTCCTCCTGGAACGAATCGGTTGCTCAGGTGGCGTGCGGGCCGTCGTCGGCCTCGGTCTCATGGGAGTCCGCTTCGCGTCCGTCCTCATGGCCGCCCGCTGCCCGGTCCTCGCGGCTGACCAGTCCGTTCTCCTTGCGGAAGGACTCGTAGATCTGCAGCAGGACCTGCTTCTGCCTCTCGTTCAGCGCCGGGTCGGTGAGGATCGCGGTCTGCACCTCGACCCCGTCCAGTCCGCGCCGCTCATCCAGGATTCCGGCCTGGACGTAGAGCGTCTCGGCGGATATCCGCAGTGCCTTGGCCAGCTGCTGGAGGATCTCCGCGCTCGGCTTGCGCAGTCCGCGCTCGATCTGGCTGAGGTACGGATTGGACACCCCGGCGGCATCCGCGAGCTGCCGCAGGCTCAGCTGCGCGGTGCGCCGCTGCTCCCGCAGGAACTCGCCGAGATTGCCGACGTTGAGTGATGCCATACGTCGATGGTGCCTCGCCGTGCTAACTATTGCAAGCAAGCGCTAGCAAAAGTGGCCCGGGGCTGGTGCACCCGCCACCGGTCCGCACGGGGCCGGTGCACACGCCACCGGTCCGCACGGGGCTGGTGCACGCGCCACCGGTCCGCACGGGGCCGGTGCACCGGCTTCCCCGCACCCATCTTCGGCAACGGTGCCCACCGTGCCGCGGCCTCGTCGGGATCCCCGACCTTTGAGACAGAGGCCTGCAGGGGCATGGCCTCGCACCTCCGGGCCGAAGGCCCACGGAACCGGTCAGGAAAGAAGAAGCGTGGCCTGCCGCCCGCCCGTAGCGTGAGCTGCACGGCGGCCGGCCGGCCGAGCGAGCCACGAGCCCGGCGGGTCCAGCAGATCCAGCCGTTTCCGCAGTTCCAGCAGATGGAGACACCGATGAGCATGGCCCCGAGGACGGACCCGCAGTCGCCGGCGCCGCACGTTGCCGACCGCCATGAGTGGATCCGCGTGCACGGCGCGCGGGTGAACAACCTCAAGGACGTCAGCATCGAGATCCCCAAGCGCCGGCTGACGGTGTTCACCGGCGTCTCCGGCTCGGGCAAGAGCTCGCTGGTGTTCGACACCATCGCCGCGGAGTCGCAGCGCCTGATCAACGAGACCTACAGCGCCTTCGTCCAGGGCTTCATGCCGAACCTCGCCCGGCCCGAGGTCGACGTCCTGGACGGTCTGACCACCGCGATCAGCGTCGACCAGCAGCGGATGGGCGCCAACCCGCGCTCCACGGTCGGCACCGCCACCGACGCCAACGCGATGCTGCGGATCCTCTTCAGCCGGCTCGGCAGGCCCTATGTCGGCCCGCCCGGGGCGTTCGCCTTCAATGTGCCCTCGGTCTCGGCGTCCGGCGCGATCAAGGTGGAACGCGGCGGCAAGAAGGCGGAGAAGGTCACCTTCAACAGGGTCGGCGGCATGTGCCCGCGCTGCGAGGGCCGCGGGGCGGTCTCCGACCTCGACCTCACCCAGCTCTACGACGACGGCAAGTCGATCAACGAGGGCGCGTTCACCATCCCCGGCTACACCGGCGGCGGCTGGAACTCCCGGCTGTACGCGGAGTCCGGCTTCTTCGACCCGGACAAGCCGATCCGCACGTTCACGAAGAAGGAACTGCACGACCTCCTGCACCGCGAGCCGACCCGGATGAAGATCGCGGGCATCAACATGACCTACGAGGGCCTGATCCCGCGCATCCAGAAGTCGATGCTGTCCAAGGACAAGGAGGCGATGCAGCCGCACGTCCGGGCGTTCGTGGAGCGTGCGGTCACCTTCACCACCTGCCCCGAGTGCGACGGCACCCGGCTCGCCGAGCACGCCCGCACCTCGAAGATCAAGAAGATCTCGATCGCGGACGCCTGCGCGATGGAGATCAGGGACCTGGCCGACTGGGTGCGCGGACTCCGGGAGCCCTCGGTGGCGCCGCTGCTGACCGCGTTGCAGCAGACCCTCGACTCATTCGTCGAGATCGGCCTCGGCTACCTCGCCCTGGACCGGCCCGCCGGCACGCTCTCCGGCGGTGAGGCGCAGCGCGTCAAGATGATCCGCCACCTCGGCTCCTCGCTCACCGACGTCACGTACGTCTTCGACGAGCCGACCGCGGGCCTGCACCCGCACGACATCCAGCGGATGAACGGTCTGCTGCTGCGGCTGCGCGACAAGGGCAACACGGTGCTCGTCGTGGAGCACAAGCCGGAGGTCATCGCGATCGCCGACCACGTCGTCGACCTCGGCCCCGGCGCCGGTACGGCGGGCGGCACCGTCTGCTTCGAGGGCACCGTCGAAGGGCTGCGGACCGGCGGCACCCTCACCGGCCGGCACTTCGGCGACCGGGCCGCTCTGAAGGAGTCGGTGCGCGAACCGAACGGGGTGCTGGAGATCCGGGGCGCGTCGGTCCACAACCTGCAGGACGTCGACGTCGACATCCCGCTCGGGGTGCTCTGCGTGATCACCGGCGTCGCGGGCTCCGGCAAGAGCTCCCTGGTGCACGGCTCGATTCCGGCCGCGGAGGGGGTGGTCTCGGTGGACCAGGCACCGATCCGCGGCTCCCGGCGCAGCAACCCGGCGACGTACACCGGACTGCTCGACCCGATCCGCAAGGCGTTCGCCAAGGCCAACGGCGTCAAGCCGGCCCTGTTCAGCGCCAATTCGGAGGGTGCCTGCCCTACGTGCAACGGCGCCGGCGTCCTCTACACCGACCTGGCGATGATGGCCGGCGTGGCCACCACGTGTGAGGACTGCGAGGGCAAGCGGTTCGAGGCGTCGGTGCTGGAGTACCACCTCGGCGGCCGCGACATCAGCGAGGTGCTCGCGATGCCGGTGGACGAGGCCATGGAGTTCTTCGCCGAGGGCGAGGCCCGCACCCCGGCCGCGCACCGGATCCTGCAGCGGCTCTCCGACGTCGGACTCGGCTACCTCACCCTCGGCCAGCCGCTCACCACCCTCTCCGGAGGCGAACGGCAGCGGCTCAAGCTGGCCACGCACATGGCCGAGAAGGGCGGCGTCTACGTCCTCGACGAGCCGACCGCCGGCCTCCACCTGGCCGACGTCGAGCAGCTCCTCGGCCTGCTCGACCGGCTCGTCGACTCCGGCAAGTCGGTCATCGTCGTCGAGCACCACCAGGCGGTCATGGCGCACGCCGACTGGATCGTCGACCTCGGCCCCGGCGCCGGCCACGACGGCGGCCGCATCGTCTTCGAGGGCACGCCGGCCGAGTTGGTCGCCGGCCGCGCCACGCTGACGGGGGAGCATCTGGCGGAGTACGTGGGGGGCTGAGCGGGGCGCCCCTGCGCGGTCGGCGGGGCGTGCCGGGAGCCACCGGGGCGTGCCAGGAAAGACGGGGCCCCGGGGCCGCGGGGCCGCGGGTGGCCGGAAACCACCGCGGCACGCCCGTAGGACGGTCCGGGCGGGGGTCCGGAGGGGTACCGGGCGGGCCCCCGCCCGGGGGAGGGGACGGAGAGGCCGTCGGGGTTTCGTCCATAGCCCTCCGGCGGTCGCACGCGGTGTGCCAAGTCTCCCGAAACCGCCCGTGACCAGGGCAAATTCTCGACAATAGAGATGTGCCGACACGTCACCACGACAGGAGTGAACCCTTGGCCACCACCCCTGACACCCGTCCGGACGCCCCCGCCGTCGGTCCCCGCTTCTCGCCGCTGCAGGACCTGATGTACGGGCACATATACGCCGACGCCGTGCGCGCCGTCCTCGTGCACGGCATCGCGGACCTCCTGGCCGACGGCCCGCGCACCGCCGAGGACCTGGCCGAACGCTCCGGCACCCGGGCCGTACCCCTGCGCCGGATCCTGCGGATGCTCGCCACCAGAGGGCTGTTCCGGGAGGAGAACGGGGCGTTCGCCCTGACGGAGAGCGGGACGGGCCTGCGCGCCGACGTGCCCGGCTCCCAGCGCGCCACCGCCCTGCTGTTCACCGACGAGATGTTCCGCCGGTCCGCCGAGAACCTCCCCGGCACCCTGCGGACCGGGGAGCCCGGCTTCGAGACCGCCTACGGCCTCCCCTTCTTCAGCCACCTGTCCGCCACGCCCGACAAGAGCCGTCTCTTCGACGCCGCGATGACCTCGCGCACCGGCCAGGCGAACGACGACATCGCCGTCGCCTGCCCCTTCCCCGACAGCGGCACGGTCGTGGACGTCGGCGGCGGCCGGGGCGGCCTGCTCCGTGAGGCCCTGACCCGCTCCCCGGGCCTGCACGGCGTCCTCTTCGACCGGCCCGAGACCGTCGCCGGCCACCTGCTCGACACCGAAGAACTCGCCGGCCGCTGGCGCACGGAGGGCGGCGACTTCTTCACGGCCGTACCGAAGGGCGGGGACCTCTACCTGCTCAAGAACATCCTGCACGACTGGTCCGACGAGGACTGCCTGCGCATCCTGCGCACTGTCCGCCACGCCGTCACGCCCGGCACGCGGCTGCTGGTCATCGACGCGGTCCTGCCCGCCGACGGCTCCCCGCACCCGGCCCTCGCCCTCGACATCGTCATGCTCATGGTCGTCCGCGGCCGGGAACGCACCGCCGCCGAGTTCGAGGACCTCCTCACCCGCTCCGGCTTCCGCCTCCACCGCGTCCTCTCGACCCGCGCCATGTCCTCCGTCATCGAAGCGGAGGCGGTGGGCGAGGCGGTGCCGGACCAGTGACCTGAGACGGCGGGCAGCGCGGCGACCGGGGTCCGGTAGGCGTCCCGGGCGGGCCGGGGCGGGCTCACTCCTTGAGCCAGAAACTGGTGGCGTCGAGCCAGGCGTCAAGCAGCGCCTGGTCGCCGAGGACCTCGACGCCGCCGCCGGAGCCGCCGGGGCCGCCTGGGGCGTGGGGGCCGCCGGGGGCGAACCGCCGGCCGTAGACGAACAGCAGGAGGTCGGACAGGGGGCCCTGGGCGGTCACGGTGGCCGGGCCCCCGCCGCGGCGCGAGACGAGCGTGTCGCCGTCCAGACGGACCAGCCATTCCGCGCCGGCTTCGGGGGCGGTGTCGGTGGCCCGGAGGCACAGGGCCCGGCCGCCGGCCAGGAGGGCGGGCAGGTCCGGCCTTGTCTCGAATACGGGCGGCAGGTGGCCGAAGCTCATCCACTCGTCCAGGGCGTCGAGGGCGACCTCGTCGTCCACGGTGAAGTCCGCCCCGACGGCGAAGGCCGCGTCCGCGCGGTGGACCACCGTTTCGTGGGTCATCCGGCGGGCCCAGAACACCGGCGTGCCACCGGGGGCCACGGTCCACACCGCGGCCTCCGGGCCCGCCGTCCGCAATGCGTCCGCCAGGTGCCCGGCGCCCTCCGTGAGCCACCCGGCGAGTTCGGCCGGGTCCTGGTCCGTCGCGTCGGAGACGTTGTTGAGCCGCTCCTCGGAGACCGGCCCGGTGGCCCGGGTCCGTACGATCGTCTCCACCCAGCGATGCGCTTCGCCGAGATGGCGCAGCAGCTGACCGAGGTTCCATCCGGGGCAGGCGGGAACGGGGGTGGACAGCGCGGCTCCCTTGACGTGGGACGTCAACAGGGCGGTCTGGGCGATGATTTCGGAACAGTGGCGGTCATAGCTCATCGAAGCCATCGAAGGAGACATGGCGTCACGATAGGACGCCACCGAACCGACTCCCCACCGCATTTCCCACTGGTTGCGCACCGGTTGCCCATCAGAGCACCCACCGGGGTTCCCTCAAAGTTCCCGCCGGGTGTCCCCTCGGAGCGCCCGCCGGTTGCCCCGACGGTTTCCCGCCGGAGTCCCGTCACCGGTTCCGTAGGACGCCACCGCCACCGCCACCGCCACCGCCACCGCCACCGCGCCGCCTGCGCTGCCGCCCCCCCCACGCAGCCCGCCGGCCCGCTAGCCCGTCCGCGTCCCCACGATCACCGTGGCGTACAGTTCCTCCGAGCGGACGATCCGCGGGAGCAGCCCCGCACCGGTGAACGCCTCGACGGCCCGGGCCGCCTGCCGTTCACTCGTCTCGACCAGCAGATGCCCACCGGGCGCCAGCCACTGCGGCGCCGCCCCGGTCACCCGGCGCAGTACGTCGAGCCCGTCCGCCCCGCCGTCGAGCGCCACCAGCGGCTCGTACTCGCGGGCCTCGGCCGGCAGCAGCCCGACCTCTTCGGACGGTACGTAGGGCACGTTGGCCACCAGGACGTCGACGCGACCACGGAGTCCGGGTGGCAGCGGGTCGAAGAGGTCGCCCTCGTAGACCTGGCCCCCGACGGGCCCGACATTACGGCGGGCGCAGCGCACCGCCGCGGGCTCGATATCGGCCGCGTACAGCTCGACCGGGCCCAGACCGGCGGCCAGTGCGGCGCCCACTGCTCCGGAGCCGCAGCACAGATCGACGACCACGGTGGGCCGCCGGCGCGCCCCGGGCTCCGGGCCGACGGACCGGCGCGGCAGGCCGAGCGCCTGTTCCACGAGGAACTCCGTGCGGCGGCGCGGTACGAAGACACCTGGGTCGACGGCGATCCGCAGTCCGGAGAACTCCGCCCAGCCCAGGACGTGTTCCAGGGGATGGCCGAGGGTGCGGCGTTCCACCATGGCGGCGAGCTCGTCGGAGGTGCGGGCGGTGGCGAGCAGCAGCGCCGCCTCGTCCTCGGCGAAGACGCAGCCGGCGGCCCGCAATCTGGCGACGACGTCCGGCGCCGGGCCGTGGCACATGCCCTGGGATGTGGTGTCAGGGCGCGATGAGGGTGCTGACAACGGGTGTGAAGGACCTGAGGGACGCGAAGAACCTGCGGGGCCGGAGAGGCGGGAAGGGCGTGACAAGTGCTGTGACGGCATGAGTGGTGAGCCTTTCGGGGCGCCGAGGGCGGGCCTGGCTCACCTGTGCCGGTAGGTCACCTGAGGCGGTGGACCACGGGGACGGGAGACGGGCGCGCCTGCCTGGACTGGCGGGGTATCGGTCTCACCTCCTGGGTTGCTCCACGGCTGGGACGGCACAGAGTACCTGACGGCGTGTGAGTGGATGTCACCCATCCGAACTGACTTTCAGGAAAGTACTTGTCAGATCGGAAAGTCCTTGGCACTCTGAAAACACGCAGCCGAAGCGACCGTCGCGGGGGGGCGAACCAGCGAGGGGAACCAGCGACGAAGCAACGGCTGCAACGGCTGATCGACGGCGAATCAAGGGAACGCCGCAACGTCGGAAACGTCAGGGGGGACTGGCATGACGAATATGCCGGAGCAGGTACACGCAGCCGAGGCCGCGACGGCCGCGCTGGCCCGCGCACAGGAGTTGAGCAGTACGGTCCGGGCCAGCACGAAGTGGTACGTCCGCTACCAGGTGATCTACGGCTGTGGGGCCGGGATGATGGTGCTTGCCCTCGGCTTGCTGGGGCAGCCCTACGGAACGGCGGTCGGCAGCGTCTTCTGGTGCGCCACCGTGGGTGGGCTTTCGGTGTACGCGGCCCGGCAGCGGGTCGCCCGGCGCGGCTTCGGCCGCTGGCACGCCGGCCTGATCACTGCCTGGGCACTGCTCTACGCCGCAGTGCTGGCGCCGGGCCTCATCTGGTTCCAGGGCGTCACGGCGTGGTGGGTCGCGGGAGCAGTCCTGGTGGCCCTTCCGGGGCTGATAGGCGGATACGCGGAGGCCCGCCGGTGAGCGTCTCGCGGCAGTTGCCCCAGGGGGCTCACCCGAGGCACGGTCTGGACGAGGTCATCCACGCGCCCGTTCGCTTCTCCATCGTGGCGACCCTGGCGGCCGCCGACAAGGCCGAGTTCGCCTTCGTCCGCGATACGGTCGAGGTGAGCGACTCGATGCTGTCGCGCCAGGTCTCCACCCTGGAGAAGGCCGGCTATGTCGCCGTCACCAAGGGCTACGTCGGCAAGCGCCCACGCACCTGGCTCGCCCTGACGCCCGACGGCCGCGCCGCATTCGCCGCACACTGCCAGGCCCTGCGCGCCATAGCCGAGGGCGCCGGCTGACGCGCGGGAACTGACGGACCAAGGCTTGCGCGTGAAGGCTGACGGGCTGAGGTCAGGACTGGTCAGCACATCTGCGAGTTGACTTGGAGCGCACTCCAACTCCTACCGTCCAGGGCGGGATTGATCGCTTGACCAGCCCGTCCAGGAGGTAGCAGCACTATGACCACGACGACCATTCCCACGCGCCGGCTCGGTGAGCTGGAGGTATCCGCGCAGGGACTCGGGTGTATGGGGATGAGCCACGGTTACGGGGAGTCGGACGACGCGCAGTCGATCGCCACCATCAACCGGGCGCTCGACCTCGGCGTCACGTTCCTGGACACCTCCGACTTCTACGGCGCGGGGCACAACGAGGAGCTGATCGGCCGGGCCATCGCCGGGCGGCGGGACGAGGTCGTGCTGGCGACGAAGTTCGGATTCGCCAACCGGCTGGGCGAGCCGACCGCGATCCGGGGCGACGCGGCGTACGTACGGCAGGCATGTGACGCGTCGCTGCGCCGGCTCGGGGTCGACCACATCGACCTCTACTACCAGCACCGGGTCGACCCCGAGGTGCCGATCGAGGAGACCGTCGGGGCGATGGCCGAGCTGGTCGCGGCCGGCAAGGTGCGTCATCTGGGACTGTCCGAGGCGAGCGCGGCAACGCTGCGACGGGCACATGCGGTGCACCCGATCGCCGCGCTGCAGAGTGAGTGGTCGCTGTGGACCCGGGATCTGGAGCAGGAGGTCGCGCCGGTCTGCCGGGAGCTCGGGATCGGGCTGGTGCCCTTCTCGCCGCTGGGGCGCGGCTTCCTGACCGGCCGCTACACGAGCGTCGAGGGGCTGGCGGAGACGGATGTGCGCCGGACCCAGCCGCGGTTCGCCGACGGCAACCTGGAGCAGAACCTGGCCATCGTCGAGAAGCTGAACGAACTCGCCGCACAGAAGGGAGTCACTGCCGGGCAGCTCGCGCTGGCCTGGGTGCAGCACCGCGGGGACGACGTGGTGCCGATTCCCGGTACCCGTCGGCAGAAGTACCTGGAGGAGAACGTCGCGGCACTCGCCATCGAGCTGTCCACCGAGGACCTTGCCGCCATCGACGCCGCGGCCCC
Organism: Streptomyces sp. NPDC021749; assembly: GCF_040640655.1. Classification (NCBI taxonomy): domain Bacteria; kingdom Bacillati; phylum Actinomycetota; class Actinomycetes; order Kitasatosporales; family Streptomycetaceae; genus Streptomyces; species Streptomyces sp. NPDC021749. Next base: position 36,761 of record NZ_JBFACE010000017.1, read on the forward strand.
GGCCGGCCGGGTGGCCGGGACCCGGTACGACGAGGTGAGCATGGGCTTCGTCAACGGCTGACTGGTCAACAGCTGACTGATCAACAGCTGACCGGCCAACGGCTGACTGGCCTTCCGGGGCGGGCCACCCCGGCAGGCCGGTCCTCGTGGCCCGGTTGGGCAAGCTGGCCCGGTTGGGCAAGTTGGCCCGGTTGGGCAAGTTGGCCCGTTGGGTGGGTGGGCCCGTTGGGTGGGTTGGCCAGGGTGGGTTGGCCGGGCCGGGCCGGGTGGCTTCGCAGGCCGATTACGCGGGCGACATCACCTCGTAGAGGTTGCCGGAGTCGTCGGCGAAGAACAGGCCGCGGGGGCACAGGGGGTGGTCGGTGCGGCCATTGTCCGGGGTGGCGGGGTCGTTGCCGTAAGGGATGCCGGCCGCCTCGATGCGGGAGAGGATCCCGTCGAACGTCTCGGGGTCCACGTCGAAGGCCAGATGATGGCCCTCGGCGTCCGGCACGGTCATGAAGTCGAGGGTGAGCGTCTCGTTGACCCGAACCGGCGCAAAGTGCCCCAGCCGACCGGCCAGCGGGAGCTCCTCCAGCCCCATGACCTGCGCAAAGAAGCGAGCGGCCGTCCGGTGGTCGGCGGCCGGGACGATGGTGTGGTTGAGGGTGACGGGCATAGGGGGCTCCTGGTGGTCGGGGGCCGGCGGGCGCGGTGGCTCGTCGCTGCCGGAAGTGGCCGTTCGTCGTTGCGGGGCCCGGTCGTTCGTCGCTGCTGCGCGGGGGCGTTCGTTGGGGTCGCGGCGCGGGCACGCGACGTAGCCCGGGCTGGCGGTCCGTCGTGGTGGCCGGGGCGTGACGGTGCGTCGTCGGCGATCTGGGGGGGCGTCGTGTGCGGGGCCGGGTGGGGTGGCGCCGGGTCGGGCCCGGCGGGGTTATGTGTCGTGGCCCGGGTGGGTGAGGGTGCCGTGGAGGAGGACGGCGATGAGTTCCTCACTGGTGAGGGGCGTGTCGGCCTCTGAGACGGGGGTGGGGAGGCGGGTGAAGAGCAGGCCCAGGAAGGCACCGGCGACCTTCTCGGGGGCCAGGCGGAAGGCATCCCGATCCGGTTCGATCAGTTCGGTGACGGCCTGACGGAGTGCGGCGGCGGAGCGGGCCCGGGGGTCCTCCGACGGGCCGTCCGTCCTGGCCCCCGTCTCCGGCGCAACGGCGCCGGGCTCGCGGCCGCGGCTGCGGGGGTGGCCGGAGGCGTGCAGGGCGCCGACGACGGTACCGATCCGCTCCATATGGGCGCGCAGCGCCTCGGCCGCTTCCGTCAGCCGGGCGGCGAGCGGTTCGTCCAGGGAGACCGAGGCCAGTTCGCGCAGGACGTGGTCCGTGCTGACCGCCTCGCGGACGCAGGCGTCCAGCACCTCGTCCTTGTCCTTGAAGGCCCGGAAGATCGTGGCCTCTCCGATGCCCGCGGCGCGGGCGATCTGGCTGGTGGTGACGGCCGCACCGTACTCCGCCACCAACGGCAGCGCGGCGGCCACGATCATGGCCCGGCGCTGTTCCACACTCATGCCGGGTGCGCGCCGGCGTGCAGGTTGGGGGGTCATGCCTTCGACGGTACGGAGTGAGCACTCACTCCGTCAACGGTCGTCTGTCTTGGCGCGCGCCGCGCAGGTCCGCCGTCCGCTCCCTACACTTCTTGCAACGGACTTCTCGCAGCAGATCCCGTGGCGGACTCCTGAGTTCTGTGTCGCGGTGTTCTCGCTCGCGGAGTTCTCGGTTGCGCAGTGCTCTGCCGCAGAGTGCTCTGTCGCAGGGTGCTCTGTTGCCGGGGCGCTTGGTGCGGGTGGTCGTGGGTGCTGCGTGTGGCGGGTGCTTGCTCGTGCGTCGTGGTGCCGGAAGGGCGGCGTGCCATGGACTGGAAGCTCGAATTGGTACCGGTGCCGGTGGCCGATGTGGAGCGGGCCAAGCGCTTCTACAGCGAGCAGCTGGGCTTTGCCGTCGACCACGATGTCTCGGTCGGCGACCGGGCGCGCATCGTGCAGCTGACCCCGCCCGGGTCGGAGTGCTCGATCGTCATCGGGGCAGGGGGAGGGGTCGCCGAGGTACCGCCCGGTTCCGTGCAGGGGCTCCAGTTGGTGGTCTCCGATATTGCCGCGGCCCGGGCCCAGTTGGTTGAACGGGGCGTGGCGGCGAGCCCCGTGTTGCATGTGGAGGACGGGGCGCTGGCCGACGGGCCCGGCGGGGTGTGGAATTCGTTCGTCTACTTCACCGACCCCGACGGCAACGGCTGGTCGTTGCAGGAGGGGCCCAGTGGTCGGGAGGGGGCCAGCGGTCGGGAGGGGCCCAGTGGTCGGGAGGGGGCCAGTCGTCGGGAGGGGGCCAGCGGTCAGGAGGGGCCCAGTGGTGGAGGGGAGAGCCTCGACGGCGGGCGGGAGGGGTGAGCCGGTGGCCAGGGGGTCCAGCAGCGGGCAGGGGGCCAGTTGGTGGTCGGGAGGGGCTCGCCGGCGGCCGGGAGGGGCCGCAGGGGGCTAGCACGGGGCTGCTCCGGTCCAACCGGGGCTGAGGCCTGCCCGGGTGGTTGCCGGGGCGAGGCCTGCCCGGGTAGTTGCCGGAGCCGAGACCTGCCCGGGTGGTTGTCGGGGCGAGACCTGCTGCTGTCGGGTCGGCGGTGTGGTTCAGGCGGCCGGGCGGGGCCGGGCTTCGGCTTGGGCGCTCGGGCCCTGTATCCGCCCCCACCCGTACCTCCGGAGGCGTGTCTACGATCGGTGGATGTCGACGGTTCGGGAGCAGGAAGCGTTCTTGCAGGGGTTTCACGCGGCGCACCCCGCGGTGACCGTACGGGCGATGGCGCACGGCCGGGCCGAGGACGGGCGGTCGAGCTACGAGATCCTCCGGGACCGGGTGGCGGCCTGCGAACGGGTGCTGGATCTCGGTTGCGGTGACGGGCTGTTGCTCGCACTGCTCGCCGAGCGCGGGCGACGCGCCGACCGTGCACTGGCCGGACTCGACCTGTCCGTAGAGGAGTTGGCGCTGGCCCGCCGCCGCCCCGGTGTCGATCGAGCCGATCTGAGGGCCGGACGCGCCCAGCAACTTCCTTACGAGACCGGTCGATTCGACGGCTGTGTGTCCCATATGGCGCTGATGCTGATGGGTGACGCCGAGCAGGTCGCGGCCGAGGTGGCACGGGTGCTGGCGCCCGGCGGCACGCTGGCGGTCGCCTTGGGCGGTGGTGCGGCCGGGGGCGAGGCGTATGCGGCGTTCCTGCGAGTGGCCCGGCCGCTGCTCGCGGCCGCCCCCGCCGACGAGCGGATTCCCTCGTTCGGTGACCGGCGGCTGCGGAGCCGCGAGGGATTCGACGCGGTGTTCGGGCCGGCCGGATTCGGGCCCGTGCGCTGGGAGACCGTACGGATCGATCTGACCGGGCCGCTGGAGCGCGTCTGGGCCACGGTGGGCGGCTTCTACGAGCTGGGGCCGCTCGACCCCGTGGTCACCGCGGAACTCCGTGCCCGCTTCGAGCGGGAGGCGGCGGCCCTGGCCCTGCCGGACGGACGGATTCCGTGCGCGATGCGGGTGCATATCGCCACGGCGGTGCGGAGGGACCGGCTCGGGGGTGTGGATTGCTTCGGTGGCGCGGAGTGACAGGCGCGGGACGCGGATCCGCCCGGTGATGCGGAGTGGCGAAGGCGATGCGGATCGCGCTGTGGGGGGGCGGAGTGGCGAAGGCGGTACGGATCGCGCCGTGGGGGGCGGAGTGACGAACTCGGGGGCGGAGTGACGAACGGGGTGCGGATCGCGCTGGTGGGGTGGAGCGGCCAGGGCGGCCCCAACGCGCCCTACGCCGGGTGCCGTTGGCTGTAGGTGGCCGCCAGGTGGGGCATATGGGTGGTGCCCCAGGCGCCGAGCGGGGCCAGTGCCTCGTTGAGGGAGCGACCGGCCTCGGTGAGGGAGTATTCGACCCTCGGGGGCACCTGGGCGAAGGTCTCGCGGTGCACGATGCCGTCGGCCTCCAGCTCGCGCAGCTGCTGGGTCAGGACCTTCTCGGTGATCTTCGGCAGGCTCCGGCGCAGTTCGCCGAACCGCTGTGGGCGCTCGGCCAGCGCCCACAGCAGCAGTACCTTCCATTTGCCGCCGATGACGTCCACCGCGGCATCCAGCCCGCATTCGTACGGCTTGTTGCGTGCGTTCATCCTGCAGCCCCCTGACGCGGCGCGCGCCGCGGACGTTCTCTGATGGGAGCAAGTATCCAGGCCGGGGTGGTCGATGGGTGATCGATGAATCTCGATCAGGATTCTCTCAGGGGCCCATACGTTGAAGCGGAGCCCAGACAGCCCGGATGGCCCAGATAGCCCGAGACCGGATAGCCCGGATAGCCCGGATAGTCCGGATAGCCCGGACGGCCCGGGGGAGGCCCCGAGTGGTGACGTCTCCCTCGGGGGCGTGGCCTCGTCCGGCGTTCCTAGCCCCCGTAAGGGCGCGTCGTGCGGGCCTCGCGGAGGGCCAGGGCCCACCACTCCAGCTGGCGGAGCAGGGCGGCGGCGGCCTTTTCGGCGGGGGCCGGGTCGTGCAGCCGGCCCTCGTTGTCGAAGAGGTTGCCGGCCAGCGCGAAGCTCACCGTTTCGCGCACGGTCGTCGCGTGCAACTCGGCGAAGACCAGGCGCAGTTGCTCGACGGCGCGGAGACCGCCGGAGATCCCGCCGTACGAGACGAAGCCGACCGGCTTGGCCTGCCACTGCGGGAACAGCAGGTCGATGGCGTGCTTGAGCGGGGCCGGGAAGGAGTGGTTGTACTCCGGGGTGATCACCACGAACGCGTCCGCCTGCTCCACGCGCTTGGCGAAGGACTCGTACTCCTCGCTGCCGTGGCGCAGCTCGTACGGGCGGACCTCGGCCAGATCGATCACGTCGAGGTCGACATGGGCGTGGGTCTCCGCCTGCCGGGTGAACCAGTTCGTGACGACGGGCGCGAACCGGCCCTCCCGGGTGCTGGCGACGATCACTGCGAGGCGGTAGGTGTGCTCGGACATGCGGGTCCTCCGTGGCGGGGTGGCCGGGTCGGTGGACGGCGGGATTCGTCGTCAGGACCCGACGCTAGGACCTCAAGCAAAGTTGAGGTCAAGCGTCGCCGGATCGCCGTCCCGCAGACCACTGCCCGCTGCCGTGGAGGCCGCCCGGGCACCGCAACGGCATCCGGGCCGAGACCACTTCACGCCGATCGCTCCCCGCCGATCGCCCCGCGGCAGTCACTCCACCTCGCTCACTCCCTCCCTCCCCGCTCACGCCCCACCCCGGTCACTCCCCCGTCACTCCCCCCGTCACTCCATCCCCATCACTCCGCCCCGAACAGCTTCAGCAGCTCCGTCTTCTGGAACATCTGCGCCGTCTCGATCGCCGACGGTGCGCCCGCCGACGGGTCGGCCCCGTGTGCCATCAGCACCTTGACGACCTCGTCGTCGCCCTTGAACACCGCACCGGCCAGCGGCGTCTGGCCGCGGTCGTTGGGGCGGTTGGGATCGGCGTCGCGCTGCAGCAGCGCCTCCACCGTGGCCGGGTGGCCGTGGTACGCCGCCAGCATCACGAGCGAGTCGCCTTTGTCGTTCGTCAGGTTGGCGGGCACGCCGGCGTCCACGTACGCGGCGACGGTGTCGGTGTCTCCGTGCCGCGCCAGATCGAACACCTTGGACGCGAGCTGCAGTACCTCGGGGTCATGTGCATGCTCGATCGACTCGGGCCCCTGCGGCTGGGAATTCGCGTCGCTCATGGTCGCCGGCCTCCTGCTGTCGTGGGTGGTACGTGCCTGATCAGTGCGGGATGAACGTGCGATACCTGCGCGGCACCCGCGTGCACTTGTCCTTGCACCTGGCCCTGCACTTGTCCCTGCACCTGTTCCTGAACCTGTTCCCGGACCTGTTCCCGGACCTGTTCCCGGACCTGTTCCTGCACTGTCATCGCCACTTTATGCAGGCCACCGCCCGTCCGGCAGCGCCAGCGCACCCGGCGCCGGCGCCACCTCAGGGCAGTCGGCGCCGGCCCGCCGCGTCAGAACGCCGCGTCAGAACGCCGCCTCAGAACGCCGCGCGGATCTCGCCCACCCGGGCCCCGCCACCCAGCAGCGGGACCTCCGCCAGACGGGACAGCACCGGTGCGTCGACGCCCATCAGGCGGAGGGTACGGGCGAGGACCGGGCCGAGGGCGCGGCCGGCACCGTCGTCGATCTTGAAGGCGAGCGCCCGGCCGTCCGGCAGGGCCACCGCCTGGACCGCCTCGGCGCCCATCTTCGACAGGGTGCCGGGCAGCTCCTGCATCAGCCAGGTGTCGGGGCGGCGGGTGCCGGCGACGTACTCCGGGTGGGCGCGCATCGCGTCCGCCACCTGCCGCTCCGGCGTGCCCGGGTCCGCCAGGACGAAGTGCCGGAAGGCCCGGGCCAGGCCCGTCAGGGAGAGGGAGAGCAGCGGGGCGCCACAGCCGTCCGTACCGACGTGCGTGACGTCCTCGCCGCTCGCACCGTGCACGGCCTCGGCCACCAGCTGCTGCAGCGGATGCGCCGGGTCCAGGTACGACGCCAGCGGCCAGCCGTTGGCCGCCGAGGCGGCGAGCATCGCGGTGTGCTTGCCCGAGCAGTTCATGGTCAGCCGGTCGCGGACCTGGCCCGCGGCGAGGTAGGACTCCGCCTCCTCCGGGTCCAGCGGCAGGTCGGGCGGCGTCTGGAGCTGGTCGGCGGTCAGTCCGTGCTCGGCCAGCATGGTCCGGACGAGATCGAGGTGGAAGGCTTCGCCGGAGTGGCTCGCGGCGGCCAGCGCCAGCCGCTCGCCGGACAGCTCAAGGCCCGCCCGCAGTACGGCCGCGGCCTGCATCGGCTTGTTCGTGGAACGCGGGAAGACCGGTGCGGCCACATCGCCCAGCGCCGTCTCGACGCTGCCGTCCGCCGCCAGCACCACCAGCGAGCCGCGGTGCCGGCCCTCGACGAAACCGGAGCGCACGACCTCGACGAGGACGGGGGAGACGGTCTCCGGGGAGCGGGGGGTCGGTACGGATATCGGGGTGGGCGAGGACGAGGTCATCGGCGGCCTTCCGGACGGGGACGGGACCGACCCGCGCCCGGGAGGCTCGTGGCCTGTCAGGACGGCAGGTCGTCTACTTGTCGTTAGGACAGCAGGTCGTCTACCTGCGCTTCGCCCTCACGGTACCTGCGGGCGATTTCCGCACTGCATTCGTCGGTGGTGCGCTGCAGTGACTGGCGGCGCTGCGAGACCTGGCGTTCGTAGCGGATCAGCCGGCCCATCGCCTCGTGCAGCTCCTGGTCGGTGCGCGCGGTGAGGTCGGACAACTCCACCTCGCCGAGCATCTCGTCCGCCATCCTGCGGTACTCCTCGCTGTGCGGCGTGCCGAGCGTCACGTGGCGGGCCGACGAGCGGTGCCGCGACGGCAGGTCCGTGAGGATCTCCGGCAGCCGGTCCAGCAGCGGGGATTGCTGGGCGCTACGGCGGGCGATCTCGGCCCGCAGGATGTCGATCCGGCCCTGCAGCAGCCGCCGCAGATAACTCAGATCGGCCTCCTCCTGCTGCGAGTCGCGGCGTACGACGCGCAGCTCGGGCAGCCCCAGCCCGGAGAGATCGGGTGTGGTGGCCGGGCGGCAGCGGTCGCGCTGCTGCGGGGGGCGGGGGTGCTGCGCCTGGCCTGCCTGGAGCATGGGGCCGTCCTTGGTGCCGGCCGGCTCACCGGGAGCCGCTGCCGTGGTCGTCGTGGTGGCTGTGGTGGAGGTGGTGGGGGATGCGGTGGTGGCGGTCGTCGACGCGGTGGGGGCCGCCGGGGCAGCGGGTGCCGGCCGCCCGGTGCCGGACGCGGTGGCGGCCGGTGCCGGTGGTTCGGCCGGTTTCGTACGGGCACTCGGTGTCGTTCGGGCGGTCGATGTCGTACGGGCGCTCGGTACGGGACCGGGTGTCTGTCCGGCGCCGGCAGTGCTCATGAATGGTTCCGTCCCCTCGTCCGGGCCGCGTCCAGGGCATGTTGTCCATGAAACGCACCACGTGCACGCATCGTGCCACTCTGTGCGGTCCTTCTGCAGGGCCATGGCACCCGAACGGCCCCCGTGGGGGCACGGCTGTCCGAAGCCGCGGCGCCGCCCGGCATGATGGCGGGTATGCGAGCCGTGGTGCAGAGAGTTGACGGCGCCCGCGTCGACGTGGCGGGCGAGACGGTCGGGGAGATCGTCGGGGAAGGGCTGTGCGTGCTGGTGGGCGTCACCCACGACGACACCCCGGAGAAGGCGGCACAGCTCGCCCGCAAGCTGTGGTCGGTGCGGATCCTGCAGGGCGAGAAGTCCTGCTCGGACACCGGGGCACCGCTGCTGGTGATCAGCCAGTTCACTCTCTACGGTGACGCGCGCAAGGGCCGCCGTCCCACCTGGAACGCCGCGGCCCCCGGCCCGGTCGCCGAACCACTGGTCGACGAGGTCGTCGCCCAGCTGCGCGCGCTGGGCGCCCACGTGGAGACCGGCCGCTTCGGCGCGCAGATGAAGGTCTCGCTGACGAACGACGGGCCGTTCACGGTGTTGGTCGAGGTCTGAGGGGCGGGCGGGTACTCCCGGCAGCGGCGGGGCAGGGCGGGTACTCCGGGAAGTGGCGGGCCAGGGCGGGTATTCCCGGGCTCCCCACCGGCTTTCCCCCCCGCAGCTCCCCCTCCGCAGCTCCCGCAGTCCCCGCAGCCCCGGCGTCCCCGCAGGCGTCCCTGTATCCCCGGCGTCCTCCCCGCAGTCGCCGGCGTCCCCTACGGCTCCACCACCACCTCCTGGGCCGCCGCGGTGCCGCCCGCGAGGAGGGCGGCGTCCACCGGGACGTTGCGCTTGACCAGGGCCAGGGCGATGGGGCCGAGTTCGTGGTGGCGGGCCGAGGTGGTGACGAAGCCGAGTTGGCGGCCCTCCTCGCCGTCGGCGGCCAGGCGTACCGGGGCGCCGTGCGGGGGCAGGTGCACCTCGCTGCCGTCCAGGTGCAGGAAGACCAGCCGGCGTGGCGGCTTCCCCAGGTTGTGGACCCGGGCGACGGTCTCCTGACCGCGGTAGCAGCCCTTCTGGAGGTGGACGGCGGTGCCGATCCAGCCGAGTTCGTGCGGGATGGTGCGGTGGTCGGTCTCCAGGCCGAGCCGCGGGCGGTGCGCCTCGACGCGCAGCGCCTCCAGCGCCAGTACGCCGATCGCCGGGCCGTGGGCGTCCGCGAACGCCGACAGCTCCGCACGCGGCAGGAACAGATCACGGCCGTGCGCGGTCTCGCGGACGACGGTGCCCTCGGGGGCCTCGGTGATGGACCCGGCCGGCAGGTGGACCACCGCGATGTCGTCGGTGCGGTCGGCGATCTCGACCCGGTAGAAGAACTTCATGCTCTCCAGGTAGGCGATCAGCGCCTCCTGGCCACCCGGCTCGGTGTGCATCCACGTCGTTTCCCCGTCGTCGACGAGGTACACCGCATGCTCGATGTGGCCGTGCGCGGAGAGGATCAGCGCCTCCGTGGCGTGCCCGGGCGGGAGTTCGCTGACGTGCTGGGTGAGCAGCAGATGCAGCCAGCTCAGCCGCTCGGGGCCGCTGACGGCCACCACGCCGCGGTGCGAGAGGTCCACGAAGCCGGTGCCGTCGGCGAGGGCGCGCTGCTCCCGGAACAGGTCGCCGTAGTGCGCGGCAACGCCTTCGTCGGGGGCCTCGGCGGGGACGGCGCCGGGCAGCGACAGCAGCGGGCTGACGGGTGATTGTCGCAGCATGGGGCCAGCCTACGACGCGTTCGAGGCTTTCCGCCGGGGTGGCCTCAGCCCTCGTCCCCGCCGGACTTGGCGCGGCAGTCCGCACACCGGCCGAAGATCGCGAAATGCTTCATGTCGGTGTCGAAGCCGAACTGTTCGCGCAGCGTCGCGGTGAACGGCGCGGCCACCGACAGATCCGCCTCGATGACCTCGGTGCAGTCCCGGCACACCAGGTGGATGTGGTGGTGCCGGTCGGCGAGGTGGTACGTGGGCGCGCCGTGGCCGAGGTGGGCGTGGCTGACCAGGCCCAGCTCCTCCAGGAGCTCCAGGGTCCGGTAGACCGTGGAGATGTTCACGCCGCCGGCCGTCTTGCGCACCTCGGTGAGGATGTCGTCCGGGGTGGCGTGTTCCAGCCTGTCCACGGCCTCCAGGACGAGCTGCCGCTGTGGGGTCAGGCGGTACCCGCGCTTGCGGAGGTCGCTCTGCCAGTCGGTGGTCACCACACCGCCAGTGTAGGAGGAGGTACGGCAGCGGGGTACGCACCGCATCGGTCACCTTCCCGGACGCCGGGCGGCCGACCGGCAGTTCGACGGGCGCCGGCAGCACCCACGAGGCCGGGCCCGCCCACGCCAGGTCGACCCACATCGGGCGCACCCCGCCAGCAGGACCGCGCCCGCCGGCAGGGCGACCGTCAGCACCCCGCGGCGTCCCCCCGCAGTCCACGGCGAGTGGTGCGGAACGTGCGCCGCCGCGGGCTACCGGACGTGCGGAAGGGGCTTCCACTCACCGTTGCGGGTCAGCGCGGGACTCTCACCGGACTTTCCCGCGGGGGCGCGTCACGTTTTTCGTGCGGGCAGGTCAGCCCTGGTAAGGAGTGCCGTCGGGGTTGAAGAAGGAGACCCCGTCCGGCATGTCGTCGGGCAGGCTCTCGGCCCACTCCTTCAGGTCGGCGACCTTCTTCAGGTGCGCGGACATGTACGGCCGCAGCGGCACGTCCGGGGTCGACTTCTCGCCGACCCACATCAGGTCGCTGTTGACGTAGCCGTAGAGCCGCTTGCCGCCGTTGTACGGGCCGGCCGACGCGGTCCGTGCGATGGCGTCGGTGGCCAGGTCGATCTGCGGCTTCTGGTCGGCCAGCTCGCCGTACCAGACCTCGACGACGCCCTGGTCCCGGATCATCACGACCTCGACCTTGCGGTCCGCGTCGATGCGCCAGTAGCCGCTCTCGCTCTCCAGCGGGCGGACCTTCTTGCCCTCGGAGTCGAGCACCCAGCTGTGCGAGGTGTACTCCAGGAAGTCACGGCCGTCGTGGGAGAAGGTGACCTCCTGCCCGAAGTTGCACTTCTCGGTACCGGGGAAGTCGGCGACGCCGGCGCCCTCCCAGTTGCCGAGGAGGAAGGCGAGCGGCACCAGGGCCGGGTTCAGGTCGGAGGGGATCTCGATCATGAGAGCTCAGGCGATCTGTAGAGAGGGGAAAGGGGTGTCCGCGTGCGTCAGCGCTGGCCCTGGTACAGCTTCGCCCAGGTCAGACCGGCGAACGCGATCACGCCGACGGCGACCAGAACCAGCAGGGTGGTGAAGAATGCCTCAAGCACGGGCGCGCTCCTTGGACGGAGTGAGGGACTAACGGACCGCTTGCGAGTCTAGTCGGCGGCTTGGGCCACGGCGCTGTGAGGTCTCCCGCCCGCCCGCGCCTACTCTTGCCCCATGGCGAAGAAGCTCGTGATCAAGGTGACGGCGGGGGCGGATGCGCCCGAGCGGTGCTCGCAGGCGTTCACGGTGGCGGCGGTGGCGGCGGCCAGCGGCGTCGAGGTGTCGCTGTGGCTGACCGGGGAATCGGTGTGGTTCGCGCTGCCCGGGCGGGCGGCGGAGTTCGAGCTGCCGCACGCCGCCCCGCTGCCGGAGCTGATCGACGGCATCCGTGCGGGCGGCGGCGCGATCACGGTCTGCACGCAGTGCGCGGCCCGGCGCAACATCGAGCAGAAGGACCTGATCGAGGGCGCGGGCATCGCCGGGGCCCAGGTCTTCGTCAGCGAGATCATGCCGGACGACGTGCAGGCGCTGGTGTACTGACCCTGGTGTACGGGCGCTGCTGTACTGACCTTGGTGTACGGGCGCTGGTGTACGAGCCCCGGTGCGCCGGCGTACCGACCGGGTGCCCCGGCCGCGCCCGGCGGGCCGGGGGAGGACTACCGCGGGTGCTTGTCGTCGCCGCGGTCGTCGAGCTCCCGCCACCAGCGGTCCGATTCCGGGTCGCCGGACTCGTCCCACCAGCGTTCGCCGGGCTCGCGGCGGTTGCCGATGATCGCCGCGACCGGCGGGATGACCATGGCGACCACGCACATCCCGACCGCGACCGGCACCGACCACAGCCGGACCACGCCCCAGGCCAGTACGAACAGCACGAGACAGGCGCCCATCAGCACGAAGTACCGGCGGTGACGGCGCTCTACGGGCGACCGGCGGTGCGTGTCCACGCTTCCACGGTAAGTCCGCGGGGGACCGGAAAGAAGCCGGGCCGCGGCCCGGTCGCCCGGGCCGGAGCAGCGCGAAGGGCCGCACCCCCGCCAAGGCGTCCAAGCCTCGGGGGTGCGGCCCTCGCGCCCGTACGGGAGGTACGGACAAGGGTCGCCGTCAGACGGCGATGGCGACCTCCGCCAGCCCGCCCTTCTGGGCGACGACGGTGCGGTCCGCGGTGGCGCCGGGGACGAGCGCGCGCAGCGTCCAGGTGCCCTCGGCCGCGTAGAAGCGGAACTGTCCGGTCGCGGAGGTGGGAACCTCGGCGGTGAACTCGCCGGTGCTGTCCAGGAGTCGGACGTAACCGGTGACGGGCTGGCCGTCGCGGGTCACGCTGCCCTGGATCGTGGTCTCACCGGGCTTGATGGTCGAGGCGTCCGGGCCGCCGGCCTGTGCTCCACACATGGGGTACTTCCTTGAGGGGTTCGGGGGAGAAGAAGCCTTGTTTACTTGTTGGCGCCGAGCTCGATCGGGACGCCGACCAGCGAGCCGTACTCGGTCCAGGAGCCGTCGTAGTTCTTGACGTTGGTCTGGCCGAGCAGCTCGTGCAGCACGAACCAGGTCAGCGCGGAGCGCTCACCGATCCGGCAGTAGGCGATGGTGTCCTTGGTGAGGTCGACCGACTCCTTCTCGTAGAGGGCCTTGAGCTCCTCGTCCGACTTGAAGGTGCCGTCGTCGTTGGCGTTCTTCGACCACGGGATGTTGCGGGCGCTGGGCACGTGGCCGGGGCGCTGCGACTGCTCCTGCGGCAGGTGCGCGGGGGCGAGCAGCTTGCCGCTGAACTCGTCGGGGGACCGGACGTCGACCAGGTTCTTGGCGCCGATCGCGGCGACGACGTCGTCACGGAAGGCGCGGATGGAGGTGTCCTGGGCCTTGGCCTTGTACTCGGTGGCCGGGCGCTGGGGGACCTCGGAGCCGTCGACCAGGTCGCGGGAGTCCAGCTCCCACTTCTTGCGGCCGCCGTCGAGCAGCTTGACGCTGTCGTGGCCGTAGAGCTTGAAGTACCAGTACGCGTAGGAGGCGAACCAGTTGTTGTTGCCGCCGTAGAGGACGACGGTGTCGTCGTTGGCGATGCCCTTGGCCGAGAGCAGCTTCTCGAAGCCCGCCTGGTCGACGAAGTCACGGCGGACCGGGTCCTGGAGGTCCTGCTTCCAGTCGATCCGGACCGCGTTCTTGATGTGGTTCTTGTCGTAGGCCGAGGTGTCCTCGTCGACCTCGACGATCACGACCTTCGGGTCATCGAGGTGGGCCTCGACCCAGTCGGCGTCCACGAGGACGTCGCTACGGCTCATGTTCTTCTCCTCCGGGGCAGTTACGGGGGCGGTTGGGGAAGTGGCACGCGGGTACGCCGGGCGCGCGCCGGAGGCTTCCGGACGGCCCATGACGATCGTCGGGGCGCCGGAGCGGCGCGGTGCGGGGGACACGCGGGGGATTCGGCCGGAGCGGCCGGCCGGCCGGGCGAGGGAACACCCCGTGCTCTCGCGGAGCTTGGGGGAGGGGCGTACCCGTCAGACAGGGCGACAGAGCATGGCGGCGACGCGGCACAGGTCCACTGCCCGCCGCTTCGTGAGGACCGCCAGTCCCCGCGGACGGGAACGGCTCAATGCGCTCTGCATGGCACCGATCGTAGGGACGCGGAGCCGGGCATGTCACCGGCGTGTCAAATGGCGAGACGCGTCTGTCCGTGATGTGGGACGCGTGGCCGGAACGGGCAGGTCCGGCCCGGGTGCCGGAGGCCGTCCGAGGGTGGGGGGTCTGGCGTTCGGACCCGGGCGTCTCAGGAAATGGACGGCCGGGTGGTCGCCGGGGGGTCGGTCCGGGCGGCGGGCCGGTGGGGCGGCCCGCTCGCGGGGCGCCCGGGTCAGCCGGGAAGCTTGACGTCCGTGCCGGAGGCGGAGATCGACAGCCCGTCGGCCCGCGTCGCCACCTTGTCCAGCTTCAGATTGCCCGGCAGCTGGTCCAGCTTCCAGTCGTGGTCGGTCTGGGCCCGCACCTTCGCCTCGCAGCCCGGCAGCGCCCGGCACATCGCGGGCAGCCCGTCGGCGCGCAGCCGCACGGTGTCGCCGTGGACGATGGTGATCGAGCCGGTCACGTCCAGCGAGCTGAGGAGCGGCAGCTTCGGCGAGATCTTGACCTGGCTGCGGCCGTTCTTCTCCCCGCCGTAGCTGATCTTCACGTCAGCGCCCGCGGCCTTGGTGAGGTCCGCATACGTGATCCGGGCGTTGCCGGTGGCCGTGGCCGCGCTCTCGATGGACATGTAGTCGCTGGTCAGCGCCACGTCGTGGAACTGCGCCGAGAGCTTGTCGATGCGCAGCGCGTGCCCGCCGGCGCGGGCCTCGATCCCGCCGAGCTCGGCGTCCACCTCCTGCAGATCGCGCCCGGCGACCTGGGTCAGGAACGGGAAGCCCTTGATGGTGACCTCCGGGTTCCGGTCGAGCCCCTGACTGCTGCGGATCTTCTCCGCCGCCTTGTCCTCGACGAGATTCACCGCCACCCGGTCGGCGGCCACGAACAGCCCGCTGAATATGACCACGAGGACCAGCAGCACCTTCAGTGCACGCATCGAACCACTACCCCCACACTGGGCCGGCACTGCCCGGCCGGCCCGTCGCTCGGCGCGCAGGCCCCCTGCCTGCGCGCCGGACAGACCTTGGGTCTGCCCGGTGGGGAGACCCTAAACGACCCCCTCCCCCAAAGGGGAGCGGCGGCCGCGGGCGGGCGCGAGAAGCGCTCGCCGTGCGGCCGCCGCTGCGGATCGGCGCGGGTTCCGTTCCGGCTAGCCCAGGGCCCGGCCCAGGACGTACACCGCGGGGGCGGCGAGGGCCAGGGGGAGGGCCACACCGGCCGTCATGTGGACGAAGCGGGAGGGGTAGTCGTAGCTGGCCACCCGCAGGCCGATCAGGGCGCAGCCGCCGGCCGCCAGGCCCAGCACGGCCCCGGACGTGCCCAGGCCGGTCAGCTGGCCGGCCGCGATCCCGGCGCCGGCCGCGGCCACCAGGGAGATCCCCACCGAGACGAACGAGGGCAGCGGGAGCGCCCGGGCGAGCGTGGCCACCCCGACCGCGGCGGCGCCGACGACCACCGCGTGCGGGTTCGCGGCCAGGTGGCCGGCCGCGAGCACCGCCAGTGCGGTCGAGGTCAGGCCCGCGGTCAGCGCGTACATCCGCTCGTCCGCGCTGCTGCGGTTGCGCAGCTGGAGGATCAGGACCAGCAGGCACCACACGCCGAGCGTGCCGATGCCGACCAGGGGCGCGCTCGCGGGGTCCGTGGCCAGCAGCGCCGCGTCGGTGGCCAGCCCGGCCAGGAACGCCAGCGCGATGCCCTGGCGGGCCGGCCACATGCCGTTCAGCCGGAACCAGCCGGCCGCGGTGACCGCCTGGAGGAGCACCACCGGCACCGCGAGCACCGGCCGGGCCAGCGGCGCGGTCAGCGCCAGCAGCAGCGCCAGTACGGCGGTCAGCGCGGCCGGCTGGATGCCCGGCGGGATGATCGGCGAGCGGCCCTCCAGGCGGGCGCGCTGGTTGGGCTTGAGCGGGGCGTCGGGCAGCGAGGGCGGGGCGGCCGCCATGGTGGCGGTCGCGGCCGGCTGCCGGTCGGGCAGCGGCGCGGCGGGCGCGGGCGGCTCGGCCCCGGGCCGGTCCTGGCCGTATCCGGGCTGTCCGTATCCGGGCTGTCCGTACGGGTCGCCGTAGGCGGCCTGGGGGTCGTGCGGTGCGGCGGCCGGTGGGGGGCCCGGCTGCCCGTAAGGGGCGTGCCCGCCGTACTGCTGCTGATAGGGCTCGGGCTGCCCGTACGGGGCCGGCCGCCCGTAGGCGTCCTGCGGGGCGTAGGGCCCCGGCTGCCCGTAGGGGTCCTGGGGGGCGTACGGGTCCTGGAGGGCGTACGCGTCCTGCGGGGCGTACGGGTCGTGCGGCTGGTACGGGTGGTGGCCCTGCGGCTGGTGCTCGCTCATGATCGGCTGCTCACCCTCCCGCGAACGGCGGCAGGACCTCGACGGTGCCGCCCTCGGCGAGCGGCACCAGGGCGTGGTCACGGGTGCCCACCGGATCGCCGTCCACCAGGAACGAGCAGCGCATCAGCACGCGCGCGAACTCGGGGTTCGCGGCGTGCGCGGCGCGCGCCGCGTCGAGCGCCTCGGCGAGCGTCGCCGCCGCATAGGGCTCCTCTGCCGTGCCCGCGGCGGCCTTGGCCGCGGCCCAGTAGCGCACGGTGCCAGTTGTTGTCACGGCGGCCTCTTCGTCGTGTCGGTCGGGGGACCGCCCTCGGTGGCGGCGGCCCCGTCGTTGCCGCCTCCATGATGGCGTACGCGGCGGCCGCGGCCGTCCGGGACGGGTGCCGGTGACGGCTTTCGTCCCGCTCCCGGCGGCCTTCCGGAAAATCGATTGCCGAAGGCAAGTGTTCACTTAGGCTCATTGTGTGTTGGTACGACTCGCGCGGGCGCATTTGCGGCCCTACAGGCGCTCGATGACCCTGATCGTGCTGCTCCAGCTGATCCAGACCCTGGCCACCCTCTACCTCCCCACTCTCAACGCCGACATCATCGACAACGGTGTCGTGCAGGGGGACACGGGCTACATCTTCCGCACCGGCGGTTTCATGATCGCCGTCACCCTGCTGCAGATCGTCTGCGCCATCGGTGCCGTCTACTTCGGCGCGCGCACGGCCATGGCCCTCGGCCGGGACGTCCGCGCCGCGGTCTTCGACCGGGTGCAGTCCTTCTCCGCCCGCGAGGTCGGCGCCTTCGGCGCCCCGTCGCTGATCACCCGTACCACCAACGACGTCCAGCAGGTCCAGATGCTGGTCCTGATGACGTTCACGATGATGGTCTCCGCGCCGATCATGTGCGTCGGCGGCGTCGTCATGGCCCTCAATCAGGACGTGCCGCTGTCCGGCCTCCTGCTGGCCATCGTCCCGGCCCTCGGGATCCTCGTCTCACTGATCGTGCGCCGGATGCGGCCGCTCTTCCGCGGCGTGCAGGAGCGCATCGACACCGTCAACCGCGTGCTGCGCGAGCAGATCACCGGCATCCGCGTGATCCGCGCCTTCGTCCGGGACCGGCACGAGCGTGAGCGCTTCGCCGGGGCCAACACCGACCTCTACGACGTCTCGCTCCGCGCCGGCCGGCTGATGTCGATGATGTTCCCGCTGGTCATGCTGATCGTGAACCTCTCCAGCGTGGCCGTCGTCTGGTTCGGCGGGCTGCGCATCGACAGCGGCGGGATGCAGATCGGCGCGCTGACGGCCTTCCTCAGCTACCTGATGTACATCCTCATGTCGATCATGATGGCGACGTTCATGGTCATGATGCTGCCGCGCGCCGAGGTCTGCGCCGAGCGCATCCAGGAGGTGCTGGGCACGGACTCCAGCGTCGTCCCGCCGCAGCACCCGGTCACCACCCTGCGCCGCCGCGGCGAACTGGAGCTCCGCAACGTCGAGTTCCGCTTCCCCGGCGCCGAGCAGCCGGTCCTCAAGGACATCTCACTGACCGCCCGCCCCGGGGAGACCACCGCCGTCATCGGCTCCACCGGCAGCGGCAAGTCCACCCTCCTCGGGCTGGTGCCCCGGCTCTTCGACGCGACCGGCGGCACGGTCCTCGTCGACGGCGAGGACGTCCGCACCCTCGACCCGGAGACCCTGGCCGGGGCCATCGGCCTGGTCCCGCAGAAGCCGTACCTCTTCTCCGGCACGGTGGCCAGCAACCTCCGCTACGGCAACCCGGACGCCACCGACGACGAACTGTGGCACGCGCTGGAGATCGCCCAGGCCCGGGAGTTCGTCGAGGGGATGGCGGGCGGTCTGGACGCGCCGGTCGCGCAGGGCGGCTCCAACGTCTCCGGCGGCCAGCGGCAGCGGCTGGCGATCGCCCGCGCGCTGGTCCGCCGGCCCGAGATCTACCTCTTCGACGACTCGTTCTCCGCGCTGGACTACGCCACGGACGCCGCGCTGCGCGCCGCGCTCGCCCGCGAGACCGACCGGGCGACGGTGGTGATCGTCGCCCAGCGGGTCGCCACGATCCGCGGCGCCGACCGGATCGTGGTGCTGGACGAGGGCCGCATCGTGGGCACCGGCACCCACACCGAGCTGATGGCCGACAACGAGACCTACCGGGAGATCGTGCTCTCCCAGCTCACCGAGCAGGAGGCGGCGTGACCACCGCGGACAAGGGGACGGCCACCCGCGCCGACGCCCCGGCGGCCACCGAGGGGACTCCCACGGCGGCCCCGAGACGAGGGCCGGCCCCGGCGGCCGGCCCGGCCCGCTTCATGGGCGGCCAACCCACCGAGAAATCCATGGACTTCAAGGGCTCGGGCACCCGCCTGCTGGCCCAGATGCGGCCCGAGCGCGGCATCATGTCCGTCGCCCTGCTGCTGGGCGTGGCGAGCGTGGCGCTGACCGTCGTCGGCCCCAAGGTCCTCGGCCACGCCACCGACCTGATCATGTCCGGCATCATCGGCCGCCGGCTGCCCGAGGGGATCACCAAGGCGCAGGCCGTGGCCCGGCTGCGGGCGCACGGCCAGGGCGGGCTGGCCGACATGCTGGGCGCCATGCCGTTCGTGCCCGGCCACGGCATCGACTTCGGCGCGGTCGGCACGGTCCTGCTCTGGACCGCCCTGATCTACGCCGGGGCCTCGCTCTTCGGGTTCGTCCAGGCCCGGATCGCCACCAAGGTCGTCCAGCGGACCGTCTTCCGGCTGCGCGAGCAGGTCGAGGAGAAGCTCGGCCGGCTGCCGCTCAGCTACTTCGACAAGCAGCAGCGCGGTGAGGTCCTCTCCCGGGCCACCAACGACATCGACAACATCCAGCAGACGCTGCAGCAGACCCTCAGCCAGATCGTGAACTCGCTGCTGACCATCGTCGGCGTGCTCGCCATGATGTTCTGGATCTCCTGGCTGCTGGCGTTGGTCGCGCTGGTCACCGTCCCGGTCTCGGTGGTCGTCGCCACCAAGATCGGCAAGCGGGCCCAGCCGCAGTTCGTCCAGCAGTGGAAGACCACCGGCAAGCTCAACGCCCACATCGAGGAGATGTACACCGGCCACAGCCTGGTCAAGGTCTTCGGCCGGCAGAAGGAGTCCGCCGCGCTCTTCCGCGAGCAGAACGAGGCGCTCTACGCGGCCGGCTTCCGGGCCCAGTTCATCTCCGGCATCATCCAGCCCGCGATGATGTTCATCGGCAACCTGAACTACGTGCTGGTCGCGGTGGTCGGCGGGCTGCGCGTCGCCTCCGGGGCGCTGTCCATCGGTGACGTCCAGGCGTTCATCCAGTATTCCCGCCAGTTCAGCCAGCCGCTGACCCAGGTCGCCTCCATGGCCAACCTCGTCCAGTCCGGCGTCGCCTCCGCCGAGCGGGTCTTCGAACTCCTCGACGCCCGGGAGCAGGACCCGGACCCGGAGCGGCCGGCCCGCCCCGAACGCGTCCGCGGCCACGTCGAGTTCGAGTCCGTGTCGTTCTCCTACGCCGAGGACAAGCCGCTGATCGAGGACCTGTCGCTGGCCGTCCACCCCGGCCAGACCGTCGCCATCGTCGGCCCGACCGGCGCCGGCAAGACCACCCTGGTCAACCTCCTGATGCGGTTCTACGAGGTGCGCGGCGGCCGGATCACCCTGGACGGCGTGGACATCGCCGCGATGTCCCGCGAGGAGCTGCGCGCCCACATCGGCATGGTCCTCCAGGACACCTGGCTCTTCGGCGGCACGATCGCGGAGAACATCGCCTACGGCGCGCCGGCGGGCACGCCGATGGACAAGATCGTGGCGGCCGCGAAGGCCACCCATGTCGACCGCTTCGTGCGCACCCTCCCCGACGGCTACGACACCGTCCTCGACGACGAGGGCAACAACGTCTCCGTCGGCGAGAAGCAGCTGATCACCATCGCCCGGGCCTTCCTCGCCGAGCCGGCCATCCTGGTCCTCGACGAGGCCACCAGCTCGGTCGACACCCGTACCGAGGTCCTCATCCAGCACGCGATGGCCCAACTCCGGTCCGGGCGCACCAGTTTCGTGATCGCGCACCGCCTCTCCACGATCCGGGACGCCGACACCATCCTCGTCATGGAGAACGGCGCCATCGTCGAACAGGGCTCCCACGACGCCCTGTTGGCGGCCGACGGGGCCTACGCCCGGCTGTACGCGGCCCAGTTCGCCGAGGCGGTGGCGGAGGCCGACTGACCCGGCCGCGCGCCGGTCGCTCCTCTACCGCATCCGCGCCCGTATGACCTGCGAGTAAACCCAACTCCCCCCGGGGATTGCGGATTTATGTGTAGGTCATACGGGCGCGCCGCTATGGTGTGGTCAACACGTCACGCACGGCGACGATGTGCTGCACGGGGTCCGGGAATCGTCCTGGACGCCGTCTGCCCGCAGGGGGGTTCCCGTAGGGGAGCCGACGGGCGACGGCTGCTGCTCGGGGTGAGTGGTGCCTCCCATGAGGCCTGATCCGCCGCGGAGCGCGTACCCGGACGCTCGCTGCCGCGCTGCACGTGCGCGTGGTGAGAGGGAACGCTCCATGCCAAGAGGGTGCGGACGATGGCGTGCGCACGGCGCCTCAATGCGGCCCGGTACGGGAGACGGCTTTTCATGGCCACCAAGGAGTCCGCCGCGCCCTTGCGGATCATCTACGGCGACGATGCCGGCGACGCCCGCACGATCACGGCGTTCGCCTCGTTGTCCGTCCACCTCGACGACCTCGCGGCCGCCAAACAGGAGCTGCTGCGGTTCCGCGCCTCCCTGGAGGAGGACCCCGCCCTGCGCCTGCCGATCCACGCCTCGCTGCACGCCCAGGACCTCGCCGCGGGCCGCGGCCGCCACCTCTACCGCCCCGGGCTGACCGGCGCGGCCCGCGCCGCCCACCTGGCCGACTGCCGCGGGGTGATCCGCCGCGGCCTGGAAACCGTCGCCGGCATCCCCCGGGCGCGGGTGACCGCCGTCTACCGCGAGACCGACGACTACGGACGCGACCGCCCGGCCCTCCAGCGCGCCTGGCTGACCCGGATCAACGCCGAACTCGCCGCCGCGGACGAATACGGTGTGGTGATCGTCGACGGCGACGGGACCGACACCTGCCTGGTCGACGCCTACCACGAGCTGCCCGCGCACGACCGCCGCATCAAGGGCGTCCCGCTCTTCGAGTCGGCCCGTATCAACTACTTCCTGCAGGCCGCCGACCTGCTCGCGTACGCCGCCTACCAGAGCGTGGCCAAGCGCCCGGAGCGGGAGTTCATGCAGGACTGGTTTCCCGCCACCCTGCCGTGGGCCGACGGCCCCACCGCGCGGTGACCCGTGCCGGCCGGTCCGCAACCAGCGAAGAACGACGGAGGGTTCATGTCGAAGTCCGAGGCGCGCGCGCCGATCACCGTGGAGTGGGGCAAGGAACAAGTCGTGGTGTCCGACGTCGCGCGGGAGCTGCCGAGCGCCTCGCACGTCGACGACCGGATGAAGCTGGTGAAGGCCGGACAGGAGAGCGCGCTGGCCTCGCTCCCCGAGGACGCCTGGCACGCGGTCGCGCGCGCGTCGGTCGCCCCGGGACTGGTCGCCGTGCAACTGCGGCAGCCGGGCGGCTCGGACGGCAGCCTGCTCCTGGAGGAGCACGTCGACGGTGCCACCCTCCGCTCCGTGCACACGCGGGTGTGGCTGACCGAGCTGTTCCCGGGCATCCAGCCGCGCACCGGCCAGGAGGTGCTGGACGTCGATGATCCCCAGGTCACCGGCATGGACGCGGACGGGCGGCCGCAGGCGATCCTGCGCTACGAGTACCGGGACCTCGCCCATCTCCGGCAGCACATCTGGCAGACCGTCCACGCCACGTTGAACATCAACTCCTACGAGGAGTCGATCCTGGCCCGGCGGGTGACCCGGGCGCTGATCGTGCACCCGGTCGTCATCGCCTTCACCGACGGCACCGAGCCGGTGCACGCGCTGGTGGCCAGGGACGGCATCACCCGGCTGGCCAGCGCCTGGAAGGTGATGGCCGGCTCGGGAGCCACGACGGAAGCAGCGGCCGAGGCGGCGACCGAGGCGCTGCTCGCCGAGCGCAAGCAGCCGGCCAACGAGCCGCTGAAGTCGCGGACCCAGCGGTGGGCGCTGGGCCGGGAGCTGCGGCGTGAGCTGCTGCGGGAGGAATTCGTCAGGGAGTCGGGCGGCGTGGTGCCCTCGCTGCGTGCCATCCAGATCGCGCAGACGTATGTGGTGCCGGCCCACATCGTCGTGGGAACACAGGCACACGAAGGCGGCATGCTGCCTGCTGCCGATGTCTTCGACGACGCGCTGCGCTCGATCCTCGCGTCGGTGCATGTGGAGTTCAAACCGTGGGACGCGGCGGCCCAGAACCTGGAGGTCGCCACCCGCGCGCTCAAGCTCGTCGTCCAGACCCGGGCGCGCGAGTGGGGCAACGAGGAGCAGCTGGGCGAGGTGTACGCGCTCGCGGTGGGCCGCCGCCCGGCCGCCGACACCCCGGCCATCTTCCGCGACCCGGGCATCCCCGGGACGCCGCTGTGGCGCGCCGTCTACCTCCTCCACGTGCTGACCCGGGCGGAGCTCTACGCCGAGCTGCGCGGGCGGGCCAAGGAGATCAAGAACGAGCGGCGGATGACCGCCAAGGGCTATGCGGGGCTCCTGGGCCCGGTGGTGGACGAGCCGTGGCGCGCGGAGAAGAAGGCGGCCGTCAAGCAGGCCCGGAAGGCCTGGAGCAACGGCGGTGTGCTGTGCAAGGCCGTGCTGTCCGGCGGCTGGATCCCGGTGCCGACGGAGGACTTCACCAGCCTGGTGGCGCCCGCCTTGAAGGGCGACGTCAACGCCCGCTGCACCCTCGCCCTGGCCGGCGGTACGGCCCTGATCGCGGACAAGCTGATCACCAGCAACGTCGGGTCGGCCCTGGGCACCCGCCGGGAGCCGGGGAAGGTGCCCTTCCGCGCCGATGCCCATCTCGTCGTCGGCGGCCTGGCCGCCGAGGGCAACGAACTCGGCCTGTGGACCCTGGCGCTGGCGGCGCAGCGGTTCGAAGCGGGCCGGCTGCCGCGCAACGCCGGTTCACGGCAGGAGTTCGGGCTGCCCGAGGAGGCGGCGGGGGACGGGACCTACCAGCACGTCGCGGTGGACCTGGCGGCTTCGGACCGGATCCGCCGGCACGGCGGGGACGAAGTGCCGCTGCTGCCCTGGGACGTCGTCTACGCGTCGGACGAGGCCAGGGCGCGCAAGACGATCGCGGACTCGATGCCGCCCACGCCCCCGCCGGCCGGCCCGGCCGGGGCGCGGCCCGGTGAGCGGGCGGACGAGGGGGAGTCCGCGACCGGGTCCGCGGCGGGGCAGGACGCCGGGGCGCCGGACGACCGTCCCGTCGGGGCGCGGATCGCCGATCAGCGCAGGGCGCTGGGACTCGCGCTGAGCGGCGCGGAGAACGCGCTCGCCAAGTTGCGCGAGCTGGGACAGGGCCGGACCTATCCGCCGCTGTTCACCGACGCCGACGAATGGCATGAGCTGCGCGAGGCCGCGATCCGCTTGCACCACCAGATCGACAACCACCGGCCGCCCTCGGAGGAGGAGCCGGTCGAGGACGGCAGCGGGACCGACGACTGAAGCGCGGGAGGTGTGCCGGTACGCGCACCCGTGCGCTCCCCGTGCGCTCCCCGGCCCCGGGAACGGCCGCCCGCCGACGGGCGTCGGGGATGCCGTGTCCCGGTACGTGGTCAGATCATGTCCGCATACCGGGACGATCCCGCGGTCGGCCCGAAGCGCTCCGGGGGCCGGACGCAGTGCTGGTGAGGACGGTGGTCGGGGGTCCCGGCGGGGGCTCTCCGGGGCCGCCAACTCGCCCGTGCGCGGGGCCGTTCAGGGGATTCGGCAGACCGTGATCCGGAGCCCGGTGGCCGTCAACGAGGACACGCGATGACCACTCGAAGTGATCGACAGAACACAAGAACGTGCAAAATCGGCCTCGGGTCCGGCACTCATCTGAGCTATTCTGCTGGGCAAGAAGGATCCGGGCAGCGTCGCCCCCGGGTCCTTTTGTGCTTTCAGCCGCGTTCCGCGCGGCTGTGAGACCCGTACGAAGCAGAGCCGCAGACACCCCGGCCGAGCCGGGAGAAGCCCCCGTCGCAGGGACCGAGGAGGAACCAGACGTCATGGGCGAGCGAAGCAGGCAGGACCGCGAGCAGAAGAGGATGCAACACCCCGAGAACCGGGTAGGTGGTCGCAGGTGAGTTCGCTCCTGCTGCTGACCAATGCACTCCAGCCGTCCACGGAGGTGCTCCCGGCGCTCGGGCTGCTGCTGCACAGCGTGCGGGTGGCCCCGGCCGAGGGCCCGGCACTCATCGACACCCCCGGCGCCGACGTCATACTGATCGACGGCCGCCGTGACCTTCCCCACGTGCGCTCCCTGTGCCAGCTGCTGCGGTCCACCGGCCCCGGCTGCCCGCTGATCCTGGTCGTCACCGAGGGCGGCCTGGCCGCCGTCACCGCCGACTGGGGCGTCGACGACGTCATGCTGGACACCGCCGGCCCCGCCGAGGTCGAGGCGCGGCTGCGGCTGGCGATGGGCCGCCAGCAGATCACCACCGACGACGGGCCGATGGAGATCCGCAACGGCGACCTGTCGGTGGACGAGGCCACCTACAGCGCCAAGTTGAAGGGCCGGGTGCTGGACCTGACCTTCAAGGAGTTCGAGCTGCTGAAGTACCTCGCGCAGCACCCGGGCCGGGTCTTCACCCGCGCCCAGCTCCTGCAGGAGGTCTGGGGCTACGACTACTTCGGCGGCACCCGGACGGTCGACGTCCACGTCCGCCGGCTGCGCGCCAAGCTCGGCCCCGAACACGAGTCCCTCATCGGCACGGTCCGCAACGTCGGCTACCGCTTCGTCACCCCCGAGAAGCCCGAGCGCTCCGCGGAGAACGGCGGCAAGGCCAAGGACGACGGGGCGAACGGGACGAAGCACGCGGATTCCGGCCGTACGGCGGACGCTGCGCGGACCCGCACCACGGGAGACGGCGACGGCCCGGACCCGGCGGTCGCCGCCACCGCGGACTCCGCAGGCCCACGGCCTGCCCGCAGGTAGGACCACCCGCGTAGACTGCCGCGCGTGGCCAAGGTGACGCGGGATGATGTGGCAAGACTGGCGGGGACGTCCACCGCCGTGGTCAGTTACGTCATCAACAACGGACCACGGCCGGTCGCCCCGGCCACGCGCGAGCGGGTGCTCGCCGCCATCAAGGAGCTCGGCTACCGGCCGGACCGCGTCGCGCAGGCGATGGCGTCCCGCCGGACCGACCTCATAGGCCTGATCGTGCCGGACACCCGGCAGCCGTTCTTCGCGGAGATGGCGCACGCCGTCGAACAGGCCGCCGCCGAGCGCGGAAAGATGGTGCTGGTCGGCAACGCCAACTACCTCGACGAGCGCGAGGTGCACTACCTCCGGGCGTTCCTCGGCATGCGGGTGGCCGGGCTGATCCTGATCAGCCAGGGCCCCAGTGAGCACGCCGCCGCCGAGATCGACGCCTGGGACGCCCGGGTGGTGCTGCTGCACCGCCGGCCGGACGCCATCGACGACGTCGCGGTGATGACCGACGACATCTGGGGCGCCCAGCTGGCGACCCGGCACCTGCTGGAGCACGGACACCCGTACGTCGCCTTCCTCGGCGGCACGGAGGAGACCCCGAAGTCCGGCGACCCGGTCACCGACCACGTCGAGGGCTGGCGGCGGGCCATGCTGGAGTCCGGCCGCTCCCCGGACGGCCACTACTACCAGGCCGCCTACAACCGCTACGACGCCTACCAGGTCGCGCTGAAACTGCTGGCCGGGCCGGAGCGGCCGCCGGCCATCATGTGCGCGACCGACGACCAGGCCATCGGCGTGCTGCGGGCCGCCCGCGAGCTGCGTATCGACGTGCCCGGCGAGCTTGCGGTGGCCGGCTTCGACGACGTCAAGGAGGCCGGGCTCACCGACCCGCCGCTGACCACCGTCGCCTCGGACCGCCAGGCGATGGCCCGGGCCGCGGTCGACCTGGTCCTGGACGACGGGCTGCGGGTGGTCGGCTCCCGCCGCGAGCGGCTGCGGCAGTTCCCGTCGCGGCTGGTCGTCCGGCGGTCGTGCGGCTGCGCCGGCTGACCGCACCCGACGCCGCACCCGACGCCTTTATGCCCGGCATATCTACTTCTGCCGGGTCTCTCACGGTGTTCTCAGACGGTTCTCATCCACCGGCCGCACAGTCATCACCATGACCGACAGCTACCGCCGAAGCGGCGATGAGATCCACCAGCAGGAGTACGCCCGGCAGTTCGCCCACGGGTCCGAGCGGGGTTTCCCGCCGCCGCCCCCGTACACACCCGGGCAGGGCGAGGCGGCAGGTGCGGCGGGTGCGCCGCGACGGGCCCGTAAGCCGGTCGCGCTGATCGCGGCGGTCGCGCTCGCCTCCGGCCTCATCGGGGGCGGCAGCGCGGCACTGATCGCCGGCGCGACCACGCACGCCGCCCAGAACACCGTCGGCACCCCCCTGGTCAACGCCGGCAAGAACAGCGGCAGCGGCGTCTCGGCGGTGGCCAAGGCGGTCAGCCCGTCGATCGTGGAGATCAAGGCGCGCACCACGGACGGGGTCTCCACCGGCTCCGGCGTCGTGCTCACCAGCGGCGGCGAGATCATCACCAACAACCACGTGGTCGCCGGTGCCGACACGGTCCGGGTGACCTTCAGCGACGGCAGCCGGAAGACCGCCGAGGTCGTCGGCACCGACCCCGACAAGGACCTGGCACTGATCAAGGTCCAGGGGGCCAAGGGGCTCACCCCGGCCTCCCTCGGCGACTCCGACAAGATCGCGGTCGGCGACGGCGTGGTGGCGATCGGCTCGCCGGAGGGCCTGACCGGCTCGGTGACCAGCGGTATCGTCTCCGCCCTCAACCGGGACGTGACCGTCCCCAAGGAGAACGGCGGCCGGGGCCGGCAGGGGGCACCGGACGACCGCGGCGGCTGGCCGTTCGAGTTCGGCGGCAACCAGTACAACGGCGACACCGGCTCCTCGAAGACCTCGTACAAGGCGATACAGACCGACGCCTCGCTCAACCCCGGCAACTCCGGCGGCGCCCTGATCAACCTCCAGGGCCAGATCATCGGCATCAACTCCGCGATGTACTCGCCGACTTCGGCCAACAGCAGCACCGCGGGCAGCGTCGGCCTGGGCTTCGCCATCCCGATCAACACCGTCAAGGCCGACCTCGACTCGCTGCGCGGCGGCGGCAGCGGCGGAAGCAACAGCGGCGTCTGACGCGCCCGCCCCCGCCCCGGCTACCGCCGGGAGGCGCCCCCACCGACCAGCCACCCCTGCGGGAGACGCTCCGCGTCGCTCCCCGGATCGCCGCGCGCCGTGCCAGGCTGAAGAGCAGCCGTCCGTTTCCGTATCCAGCCGAGGTACCCACGCACATGAGCCCCGCCGAGCACGGTGACCATCCCGCCCGCATCCTCATCGTCGACGACGAGCCCGCGGTCCGCGAGGCGCTGCGGCGCTCGCTCGTCTTCGAGGGGTACGGCACCGAGGAGGCGGTCGACGGTCTGGACGCCGTCGAGAAGGTCGCCGGCTACGACCCCGAACTGATCGTGCTGGACGTCCTGATGCCCCGCATGGACGGCCTGACCGCCGCCCGCCGGCTGCGGGCGAGCGGGGTGACCGTACCGATCCTGATGCTCACCGCCCGCGACACCGTCGGCGACCGGGTCACCGGCCTCGACGCCGGCGCCGACGACTACCTCGTCAAGCCCTTCGAACTCGACGAACTGCTCGCCCGGATCCGCGCCCTGCTCCGCCGCAGCTCCTACGCGGCGGCCGGCGCGCAGCCCGCGGAGGACGAGACGCTGGGCTTCGCCGACCTGCGGATGAACCTCTCCACCCGCGAGGTGACCCGCGGCGGCCGGCCGGTCGAACTGACCCGCACGGAATTCACCCTGCTGGAGATGTTCCTCGCGCACCCGCGGCAGGTCCTCACCCGCGAACAGATCCTCAAGGCCGTCTGGGGCTTCGACTTCGAACCGACCTCCAACTCCCTCGACGTGTACGTGATGTACCTGCGCCGCAAGACGGAGGCGGGCGGCGAACCGCGCCTGGTGCACACCGTGCGAGGGGTCGGCTACGTCCTGCGGGCGGAGGGCGGGGCGGAATGAGCACGACCCGTCCGGGGCCGATGGCCCGCTTCCACCGGCTGCCGCTGCGCTCCCGGCTGGCGATGCTCACGGCGGTGGCGGTGGCCTTCGCGGTGGCCCTCTCGGCCGCCGCCTGCTGGCTGATCACCCGGGACCGGCTGACCGAACAGCTCGACACGCAGCTCAGCAGCGTCGAGGTGGACGCCGGCTACGTCCGGGCGCTCAGCGAGTACTGCAACAGCCCGGACGGGGTGCACTTCCCGCCCACCCCGTACACCGTCCAGCTGGTGTCGGCCGGCGGCTACGTCTGCACCTCGCCCGACAAGTCGCCGATCCCGCCGCAGCGCGCGGACACCGCGGTGGCCGCCCGGCGGCTGGCGAGCACCGAGCACACCACCCGCGCCCAGGACGGGGCCGAGATGCGGGTGTCGACCAAGCCGTTCGTCGGGCCGCTCACCGACACCGCGGGCAACCGGCTGGCGATCTCCGTCGCGGTACCGATGAAGCAGGTCACCGACCCGCTCAACCAGCTCGCGCTGGTGCTGCTGGTGGTCGCCGGAGTGGGCGTGCTGGGCGCGGCGACCGCCGGCCTGTGGGTGGCCCGGGCCGGACTGAAACCCGTCGACCGGCTCACCGACGCCGTCGAGCACGTCGCCCGCACACAGGACCTCGCCATCCGCATCCCGGCGGACGGTGAGGACGAGATCGCCCGGCTGTCCCGCTCCTTCAACGCGATGACCGCGGCGCTGGCCGCCTCCCGCGACCTCCAGCAGCAGCTGATCGCGGACGCCGGCCACGAGCTGCGGACCCCGCTGACCTCGCTGCGCACCAACATCGACCTGCTGGTGCGCAGCGAGCAGTCCGGCCGCCCGATCCCGGCCGCGGACAAGGAGGCCCTGCTGGCGTCGGTGAAGGCGCAGATGGGCGAGCTGGCGGCGCTGATCGGCGATCTGCAGGAGCTGTCCCGGCAGCCCGAGCCCGGGCAGAGCGCGGTCGGGGTCGTGGCGCTGCACGAGATCGTCGGCTCGGCGCTGGAACGGGCCCGGCTGCGCGGCCCGTCGCTGACCCTCACCGCGGACGTCGAGCCCTGGTACGTACGCGCCGAGGCGGCCTCGCTGGAGCGCGCTGTGGTCAACCTGCTCGACAACGCCGTGAAGTTCAGCCCGCCGGACGGCACGGTCGAGGTCCGGCTGCACCGCGGCGAACTGACCGTGCGCGACTACGGCCCGGGCATCCCGCAGGACGAACTGCCGCACGTCTTCGAGCGGTTCTGGCGCTCGCCGTCCGCCCGCAGCCTGCCGGGCAGCGGACTGGGCCTGTCGATCGTGGCCCGCACGGCGGAGCAGGCGGGCGGCGCGGTACGGCTGCGCTCCGCCGACCTCGGCGGCACCGAGGCGGTCCTGACCCTGCCGGGCGCACCGACGCCGCCGCCCGCGCGGCCGGCCCCGCCGCAGGGGAGCCCGACCCCGCCGCCCGGCCCGCCGGAGCCCCCCGCGGCGAGCTGAGCGGTCCGCCGCCTACGTCATTCCTTCTTCCCGGCCGCGTCCCCGAACGGCAACTCGCGCCCCGACAGTTCCGCCCGGATGCCGTCGCGTTCGACGGAGATGTTGCGCAGTCGCACGTCACCGGGGGTCTTGGGGAGCTGGAAGGAGAGCGACAGCCGGTCCGCGAGCTGCGGCTTGGTGAGACCGCTCAGCGCCCCGAGGACCTTCGGGTCGATGCCGACCTTCTGGAGCAGCCACGGGTGGTCCACCACCACGTCGACGAGGTTGACCTTCATCAGCTCGTGCACGAAGCGCGGCGACCCGGTCAGCTCGTGCAGCTTGTCGTCGCTGCGCAGCGCCTCGTCGAGGTAGTTCTTCGGGATGCCGATCCGCTGGGCGATCGCCGGGATGCTCAGCATCGCCTTGACCTTGGCGGCCTGCCGGCTGAGCTCGGCGGCTGCCTTGCGGGTCAGCCGCAGGCCCTCTTCCTTGCCGGTGCCCGGCCGGTAGACGGCGACGTCGCCGATGTCCAGCCGCATCCGGCTGATGTCGGTGGACACCCCGCGGTCGCCGGCCCGCCGGATGCGCGCCTCGGCCTGGACCCGCAGCTCGTGCCCGGCGATCGGCAACTGCCCCACGGCGCGCACCGAATCGTGCCCCAGCTCGCTGAACTTCACCTGGGACGCGCCGAGTTCACGGTTCATGTCGTCGAAGGCGAGCAGCACGTCACCGTGCATCGAGCCGATCGTGGCGCCCTTGATGGAGCTGGGCAGGTCGCCGTCGAGCCGGACGTCGCGTGCGGTCGCCTCGAACTTCGCCAGCGAGACCCGGTCGGCGGCCAGGTCGGGGATGGTGACCTTCACCTGGTCGACGCGCTTGTCCAGGACCTGGGTGAGGAACGGGAAGCCCTGGATGTCGACTTCGGGCGTGGCGTTCAGATGCAGCGCGTCCTTGAGCTTCTCCGCGGCCTTGTCCTGCGCGTACAGCACCGCGAACCGGTCGAAGAGGGAGAGGAACGCGGTGCACACCAGCACCGCGACCAGCAGCTTCACGGCGATCGGAACGGCGGCGAAGCGGCTGATCCCGCGCTTGGCGCGGCGGTGGTTGGGCCGCGACCAGGCCTCCTCGTCGTCCTCGTCGGAGCGCAGCCCGAGGCCCAGCGGATCGTCGCTGTCGTCCCGCTCGTTGAGGTACGTGCGACGGCGTGTGGTGCCGGCGTACCCGTACTCGTCGTTCTCCGCGGCGGGATCGGGCTCGGGATCGGCGAGGGCCGCCAGATCGGCATACGGGTTGATGGGAGGAAGCCTTCTGGTGTCGCCGGTGGGTTCGTCCTGGGCGCCGCTCGTGACGGGGGTGTGGGGGTGGTGCGAGGCGGCGGGCTCGGGCGAGGGTGAAGATATGCGTGTGGGGGTTCGCATCCGCACATCCCACCACGATCGGGGCCCTCGAACGCAAGTCTTACCGAAGGTATGTCGGATACGCAACGCTTGTCGTGGCGCCGCTGAGGAAATTCCGCCGCGCCGCGCACTGTTGCTGAATTACCGTCAGCGTGCCGCCGCCCGGCGGCCCGACGCGCTTTTCAGGTTCCTCCCGCGCACACTCCCGCACTCTTCCCGAAGGTGGCCCCCATGATCGTGGTAACCGGAGCAACCGGCAACATCGGCCGCAGCCTCGTCGGCCGGCTCCTCGCGGACGGCGCCGCCGTACGCGCCCTGACCCGCGACCCGGAGCGCGCCCAACTGCCCGACGGGGCGGAGGTGGTACGCGCCGATCTCACCGGCTCCGCCGCCGACTTCGTACCCCTCCTCGCCGGCGCCGACGCCCTCTTCCTCAACCTGGCGGCCGGCGGCGACCGGGCCGCGCTCGCCCTGGTCGAGGCCGCCGCCAAGGCCGGCGTCCGCCGGATCGTCCTCAACTCCTCGATGGCGGTGACCGACACCCCCGCCGACGAGGACAACTTCATCGCCCGGATGCACGCCACGGTCGAGCGCGCGGTGCGCGACTCCGGCCTGGAGTGGACCTTCGTCCGCGGCGGCAACTACTCCACCAACGCCCTGGCCTGGGCCCCGGCGATCCGCGACACCGGAGTGGTCCGCGACGCCCACCCGGGCGCCCAGGGCGTCCCGGTCCACGAGGCGGACCTCGCGGACGTCGCCGCCGTCGCCCTCCAGGACCGCACCGGCACCCACGCCGGCCAGGCCTACCTCGTCACCGGCCCCGAGCCGCTGACCGTCGCCGACCAGGTCGCCGAGATCGGCCGGGCGATCGGCCGCGAGACCCGGGTCGAGCAGATCAGCGAGGAGGCCGCCGCCGAGGCGATGTCCGGTCCGCACTTCCCGAAGGAGGCGGCCCTGGAACTGATCCGGATGTTCGGCAGCACGGTCGACGCCCCGGCCTTCCCGGTCACCGACGCGGTCGAACGCGTCACCGGCCGTCCCGCCCGCACCTTCGCCCAGTGGGCCCGGGATCACGCGGCCGACTTCTCCTGACCGGTCCGCTGCGCTGTGCGGCGCCGCCCCCGTGCCCGGGCCGTCCCGCCGCGGGGCTCGGTCACCGTTGCGCGCCCCCGCTGGTGGAGCACGGCCAGGGGCAGCATCAGCACCGCCCCCACGAAGAAGTAGGCGTTGATCGCCATCCCCGCCCAGAACTCCCCGGACGCCGGGTCGGCGGGGTGCTCAGCCAGCCCCAGCAGGCCGTACGGGGTGAGCCCGGTGACCGTCGTGAGGTCCTCGACGAGCCCCGGCACGCCCCGTACGGTCAGCAGCCCGGCGCCGCACCACAGCGGCACCGTCACCAGCCACCCCGGCAGCCGCCGCCCCCACGGCCGCACCGCCGCCAGGCTCACCACCGCGCCGCCCGCCGACATCGCCACGATCAGCCCGTCATAGGCGAGGAACCCCCACACCGGCACGGCGTCCTCCGCACCCATCGCCGCCCGGTAGTCCACGCCCATCCACACGTGCCACACGAACGACACCACGAGCCACCCGAAGGCCCCGTAGGCCCAGAACGTCTTCGTCATACCCGCACGCTAGGAGCGGGCCCGTCGGACGGGCCTCCTCCTCACGGCGGGGCCTCTCCGCCGTGAGGCGGAGAGGCCGGGGTGCTACCTGACCGGGGTATTGCCCACGAGAAGAACCCAGCCTGGACAACGAAACGAGAGCAAGCCCCCGCGGGCTACTGCGGACCCCTGCCCGCTACTTCACCACCGTGACGCGATCCGCCGCAGGCGGAGTCAGCGGGGAAGACGCCGAGGAATGAGCCGTCAGGTACGCCGTGAAGGCGTCCAGGTCGGACGGGCCGACGTACTTGTTCTTGGCGTCCTTGAAGGCGGGGAAGCCGTCACCGCCGCCGGCGAGGAACTCGTTCAGCGCGACGCGGTAGGTCTTGGCCGGGTCGAGGGGGCTGCCGTTCAGCTTGACGGAGTCCTTGACGACGCGGTCGGCGCCCTTCTTGGTCAGGTCGAGGGTGTAGGTGAGGCCCGCGGAGACCTGGAGGATCTTGGGGGACGCCTCGTTCGGGCCGCTGACCTGCTGCTGGAGGGCGGTCAGCAACTGGGCGCCGGTGAGGTCGACGACGTTCATCATGTTGGTGAACGGCTGGACGGTGAACGCCTCGCCGTAGGTGACGACGCCGTCGCCCTCGGAGCCGGAGGCCTTGAAGGCGAGGTCGGAGCGGATGCCGCCGGGGTTCATCAGGGCGAGCTGGGCGCCCCCCTTGTCGGCGGCCTTGGTCGCTTCGAGCTGGGCGTCGGCGATGACGTCGCCGAGCGGGGACTCGGGGGCGTTCGCGCCGCGGCCGGCGATGTCGGCGGCGATGTGGCCGACCGGGCGGCCCGCGACCGGGGCGGCCAGCTTGTTCCAGCGGGCGATCAGGGACGTCAGGTCCGCGGCCTTGGGCTGGGTGCGGTCGACGACGTGGTTGACCGCACCGGGCGCCTTGATGCTGGTGCGGACGATGTCCCGGGTGCGCCGGTCGTAGGTCAGCTCGGTGTCGGTGTAGAGCTTGCCGTAGGACGCGGCGGAGGTGACGGTGCGCGGCCGGCCCGACGGGTCGGGGATGGTGCAGGCGTACGCCTGGTGGGTGTGGCCGGTGACCAGCGCGTCGACCTTGGGCGTGACGTGCTTGGCGATCTCGGTGATCGGGCCGGAGATGCCGTCGCCGGGGCCGGGGCTGTCGCAGTCGTAGTTGTACGAGGTGGAGGCGGGCAGGCCGCCCTCGTGGATGAGGGCCACGATCGCCTTCACGCCCTGCTTGTTGAGGACCTTGGCGTACTTGTTGATCGTCTCGACCTCGTCGTGGAACTTCAGGCCCTTGACGCCGTTGGCGCTGACGATGTCCGGGGTGCCTTCGAGGGTCACGCCGATGAAGCCGATCTTCACGCCCTTGTGCCGCCAGACGGTGTACGGCTTGAGCAGCGGCTTGCCGGTCTTCTCGTCGGTGACGTTGGCCGTCAGGTACGGGAAGTCGGCGCCGGCGAACTTCTTGCCGTCCTCGTAGCAGCCGTCCTTGGGGTGGCAGCCGCCGTTCTGCAGGCGGGTCAACTCCGCGCGGCCCTCGTCGAATTCGTGGTTGCCGACGGAGGTGACGTCCAGGCCCAGCTTGTTCATGGCCTCGACGGTCGGCTCGTCGTGGAACAGCCCGGACAGCAGCGGGCTGGCGCCGACCAGGTCGCCGGCGGCCGCGGTGACCGAGTAGGGGTGGCCCTTGCGGGCCGTGCGCAGGGACTGGGCCAGGTACTCGACCCCGCCGGCCGGCACGCTCTTCTTGGTGCCGTCGGGCTGCAGCTCCTCGACCGTGCCGGAGGAGCCCTGCGGCGGTTCGAGGTTGCCGTGGAAGTCGTTGAAGGAGAGCAGCTGGACGTCGACGGTGCGGCCGGGGTGACCGGCGCGGTCCGGGTGCACGGTGTCGGCCCCGGCCGGCAGGGCGGCGACGGTGACGCCGATCCCGACGGCGGCGGCCAGTGCGGCCGAACCGGTCCTCAATCTGCTGATGGCGCGCCGCCGTTGCGGTGTCGCTGGCATGTGTTCCCCTCCTGGATGGTCCTGAGCGGACCGCAGCTTATTGTTGACGCGCGTAGCGCAACAGGGGGTGCCGGGTTACGGGACGGTTGCCGCTGAGCGCCGGGCCGGCGGGCCGGCGGGCGGCGCCGGTGTGGCTCGCCGGGGCGGATCCGTGCGGCAGCGCCCTGATACCGCTGCGACACCCCGGCAGGGTCGTACGCTGCACACATGACTGACGCTGCACAGGAGATGGGCCGGACCGGCCGCAGGATCCAGGTGGTCGACGAGGTCGCGCCGGAAACGGCCGCGGCCGTCCTGGAGCTGATCGAACGGGCCGCGCGCACGGACGGGCAGCCCGCGGTGTCCGAACAGGGACGGCTGCAGCTGCGGGGCGGCAAGCGCCCGGGTGTCGCGCATGTGCTGGTGTACGCGCACACGGAGGCGGGCGACGACCTGCTGGTCGGCTACGGCCAGCTGGAGGACACCGACCCGGTGGAGGCGCCGGCCGCCGAGCTGGTGGTGCACGCCGGGCACCGCGGCCGCGGGCACGGCCGGGCGCTCGGCACCGAGCTGCTGGAGCTGTCCGGGCGGCGGCTGCGGGTCTGGGCGCACGGCGGGCACCCGGCCGCCCGGCACCTCGCGCAGACCCTGGGCCTGACGATGTTCCGCGAGCTGCGCCAGATGCGGCGCTCGCTGGCCGACCTGGAGCTGCCCGAACCCGTGCTGCCCGAGGGCGTGACCGTACGGACCTTCCAGCCGGGCACCGACGACGCGGCCTGGCTGGAGGTGAACGCGGAGGCCTTCGCGCACCACCCCGAGCAGGGCTCGCTGACCCAGCGCGACCTGGACGACCGCAAGGCGGAGGCGTGGTTCGACCCCAAGGGCTTCTTCCTGGCCGAGAAGGGCGGGCGGCTGGTCGGCTTCCACTGGACGAAGGTGCACGCCGAGGAGGGCCTGGGCGAGGTCTACGTCCTCGGCGTGCGGCCGGGCGCCCAGGGCGGCGGCCTGGGCAAGGCGCTCACCTCGGTCGGCCTGCGCCACCTGGCCGGGCAGGGGCTGCCGACCGCGATGCTGTACGTCGACGCCGACAACGCGGCGGCGGTGAGCGTCTACGAGCGGATGGGGTTCGTCACGCACGAGACGGACCTGATGTACCGGTCGGAGACCTGACCTCGGCCAACACCGGTCGGCCGGGCGGCAGTTGACCGGCGCGGCCGGGTGTAGGTGCCGGCGCGGGCGAGCGGTTCCTCGTGCCGGCCGGAGGCCCCTCGGCGCCCTGCTCGCGTGCGCCGCCCCCTCAGTCACGTCCTGAGCAGCAGAATGGCCGCGGTTTCCGTGTGGGGGGCGGTCGCCACACAACCATTTCTTCCGCGTGTGCCCTTCGTGCCCCTTTCCTCGCGACACGGAAAATCGTCCGCGAGAAAATCGTCCGCGAGGAAACCGGGTACGAAAACATCGGGTGCGAAAAAATCGGGTGCGCCCCGCCGAATCACATGAGGTCCGGCCTCGCATGAGGTCTGGCTTGAGGGAGGCTGAGGCTGTTTCCCGTGAGGCGCGGTGCCGGTGACAGAGTGACGGCGGGGTGACACAGTGGCGCCGGCGACCGAACGCACCGCCCGCTTCGGCCACCGGCCCGGCCCCGCGCCGTAGCGTCCCGCTTGCCTGTGCGCCACATCCGCGTTACCAGTGATTCAGGGTCGGTTGCGAGCATCGCTGAATGCAGCCCGCTGTGCCGAACCTCCCCCACCCGAGGCTCCATCTCGCGCCGCCACCGCCTGACGCGCCTGGAACCCCCGGAACGCGGAAGAATAAGGCCATGAACCAGCCGTCCAGCGCCCAGGCACAGGTCCAGTCCGATATGCCGGCCACCAGGCCCCCGCAGGCCCCGGCCCCTTCGGCCCAGCCGTCCGTGGGCTCCATCGCCGCGCACCGGCCGCACGCCGTCCGCGGGACGGTGCCGGGCCTGGAACCCGACCTCGACGCCGACCCGGACGCGTACGTGGACCAGGGCGTGGTGGGCGCGGACGGCGCCGAGCTGCCCGCCGACCGCTTCCTGGACCGGGAACGCAGCTGGCTGGCGTTCAACGAGCGGGTGCTCGAACTCGCCGAGGACCCGGCCACCCCGCTGCTCGAACGGGCCAACTTCCTGGCGATCTTCGCCAGCAACCTCGACGAGTTCTTCATGGTCCGGGTCGCCGGACTCAAGCGGCGGATAGCGACCGGCGTCGCCACCCGCTCCGCCTCCGGTCTCCAGCCCCGCGAGGTGCTGGACCTGATCTGGACCCGCTCGCGCGAGCTCATGGCCCGGCACGCCGCCTGCTTCCAGCAGGACATCGCCCCCGACCTCGCCGACCAGGGCATCCACCTGATCCGCTGGCCCGATCTGACCGAGAAGGAGCAGGCCCGGCTGTTCACCCTGTTCCGGCAGCAGATCTTCCCGGTGCTCACGCCGCTGGCCGTGGACCCCGCGCACCCCTTCCCGTACATCTCCGGCCTCTCGCTGAACCTGGCCGTCGTCGTCCGCAACCCGGTCAGCGGCCACGACCACTTCGCCCGGGTCAAGGTCCCGCCGCTGCTCTCCCGCTTCCTGGAGGCCTCCCCGCAGCGCTACGTCCCCATCGAGGACGTCATCGCCGCCCACCTGGAGGAGCTGTTCCCCGGCATGGAGGTGCGCGCGCACCACATGTTCCGGGTGACCCGCAACGAGGACCTGGAGGTCGAGGAGGACGACGCCGAGAACCTCCTCCAGGCACTGGAGAAGGAGCTGATGCGGCGGCGGTTCGGGCCGCCGGTCCGGCTGGAGGTCGAGGAGTCCATCGACCCGGCGGTGCTCGACCTGCTCGTCCAGGAGCTGAAGATCTCCGACGCCGAGGTCTACCCGCTGCCCGGCCCGCTGGACCTGACCGGGCTGTTCGGCATAGGAGCGCTGGACCGGCCCGAGCTGAAGTACCCCAAGTTCGTCGCCGGCACCCACCGCGACCTCGCTGAGGTGGAGTCGGCCTCGGCGCCCGACATCTTCGCCGCGCTGCGGGCCCGCGACGTCCTCCTGCACCACCCCTACGACTCCTTCTCCACCTCCGTGCAGGCGTTCCTGGAGCAGGCCGCGGCCGACCCCGACGTCCTCGCCATCAAGCAGACCCTCTACCGCACCTCGGGCGACTCGCCGATCGTCGATGCCCTGATAGACGCCGCCGAGTCCGGCAAGCAGGTGCTGGTGCTGGTCGAGATCAAGGCCCGGTTCGACGAACAGGCCAACATCAAGTGGGCCCGCAAGCTGGAGGAGGCGGGCTGCCACGTCGTCTACGGCCTGGTCGGCCTGAAGACGCACTGCAAGCTCTCCCTCGTGGTCCGCCAGGAGGGCGACATGCTGCGCCGGTACTCCCACGTGGGCACCGGCAACTACCACCCCAAGACGGCCCGGCTCTACGAGGACCTCGGGCTGCTGACCGCCGACCCGCAGGTGGGCGCCGACCTCTCCGACCTCTTCAACCGGCTGAGCGGCTACTCCCGCCGGGAGACCTACCGCCGCCTGCTGGTCGCCCCCAAGTCCCTGCGCGACGGCCTGATCCAGCGCATCACCAAGGAGATCGCGCACCAGCGCGCGGGCCGGCCCGCGTACGTCCGCATCAAGGTCAACTCGATGGTCGACGAGGCCGTCATCGACGCGCTCTACCGCGCCGCGCAGGCCGGCGTGCCGGTCGACATCTGGGTGCGCGGCATCTGCGCGCTGCGCCCGGGCGTGCCCGGCCTCAGCGAGAACGTCCGGGTCCGCAGCATCCTCGGCCGCTTCCTGGAACACTCCCGGATCTTCGTCTTCGGCAACGGCGGCGAGCCCGAGGTGTGGCTGGGCAGCGCCGACATGATGCACCGCAACCTCGACCGGCGGATCGAGGCGCTGGTCCGGGTCACCGACCCGGCGCACCGCGCCGCCCTCAACCGGCTCCTGGAGACCGGTACCTCGGACACCACGTCCTCCTGGCACCTGGGCCCGGACGGCGACTGGACCCGGCGCGCCGTGGACGCGGACGGCGCGCCGCTGCGCAACGTACAGGAAATGCTCATCGACGCCCGGAGGCGCCGGCGTGGCCCAGCGACCTGACCAGCGGACCGGGGGGCCGGCCGGTCTCCTCGGCACCGGATACGAGCCCGGCGTGGCGGCCGGCGTCCGTGCCGCGGTGGTGGACGGACCCTACGGACCGTACGGTCCGCCGGTGCCGTACGACGACCCGGCGGCCGGCCCGCACCTCTCCGGGCGCACCGCCGAGGACGTGCTTGCCGGCTATCTCCATCAACAGTCCGCGGACTTCCTGCGCAGTCTGCGGCTGCACCGGGAGAGCGGCCCGGACGCCGAGGGCGCCGGCGCGGCCGCCCGGGGGCTGCGCCGCGCCGCCCGCCGGATCAGCGCCACCCTGCACACCTTCCGGCCGCTGACCGAGGAGGCCTGGGCCGACCAACTCCTCACCGAACTGGGCTGGTTGTCCGGCACGCTGGCCCGCGAGCAGGCCTGCGCGGCCCGCCGCGACCGGCTGATGGCCGCCCTGACACGGCTGACCGGCCGCACCGACCGGCCCGAGCGCGGCACCGACCGCGCCCCGCGCACCGGCCGCGGCGTACGGGCCGACCGCGGCGCTGACCGCGGCCCCGAATCGGCCACCGGAACCCGCTCCACTGGAACCCGCCCCACCGGAAGCCGCCCCACCGGAACCCGCGGCGCCGGTGCCCGCGGCGCCGACGCCGGTACCGCCGGCGCCGGTGACACGGAGGCTTCCGGCACCGGCGCCCTCGAAGGGCGCGACACCGCCGTCCCGGACGCCGATGCCGTCCTCGCGGCGGGTGCCGCGCGGGCCGGGGCGCTGCTGGACCGCCAGCTCACCCTCGCCCGGACCCGCGCCCACTCCGCCGCGCTCCAGGCCCTGGGCTCGTCCCGCTTCCACGCCGTAGCCGACTCCGTCGCCGTGCTCGCCTCCGAGGTGCCGCTGACGCGTACGGCCGCGGACGTCCCGGCCGCCGAGGCACTGCCGCCGCTGGCCGAGCAGTCCGCGCACCGGCTCGCCGAGGCGGTCGGCGTGCTGCCGCTGGTCCGCGCCGGACAGCCGTACAACGCCGAGGCGCTGGCCGACGGCCCCCGGCAGGACGCGCCCTGGCACCAGGCCCGGGTGCTGCTCCGGCTGAACCGTTACGCCCAGGAGGTGCTCGTCCCCGAGTACGCCGACCCGCGCCTGGCGGAGGCGGGCCGGATCCTGGAGGGCCACCGTGACGCCGCGGAGGCCGCCGCCGCAGCCGCCGCCGCGGCCCGCACCCCGCGGATCGCGCCGGCCACCGCCTACGCCCTCGGCGTCCTCCACGCCGACCAGCGCCACCAGGTCGAGGCGGCCCGCTACGCCTTCGGCCGCGTCTGGCTGTCAC
This sequence comes from Streptomyces sp. NPDC021749, assembly GCF_040640655.1. Lineage (NCBI taxonomy): Bacteria > Bacillati > Actinomycetota > Actinomycetes > Kitasatosporales > Streptomycetaceae > Streptomyces > Streptomyces sp. NPDC021749. The sequence goes on from NZ_JBFACE010000017.1 coordinate 76,975, forward strand.
GGGAGAAGGCGCTCCAGGGGGTGGAGCGATGACGGGGCCCAAAGAGCCGCCGGCCCGTAAGCCGGACGCCCGCAAGCAGGACACCCGTAAGCCGGACGGCCGTGAATCGGATGCCCGCAAGACGGTGCGGGCGGCGGGCTGCGTGCTGTGGCGCCGCCGTCCGTCGGCCGAACACGGGCTGGAGATCGCGCTCATCCACCGGCCGAAATATGACGACTGGTCACATCCGAAGGGCAAGCTCAAGCGCGGCGAGGGCGCACTGGCCGGAGCGGTCCGCGAGGTGGCCGAGGAGACCGGTATGGACTGCCGCCCCGGCGCCCCCCTGCCGACCTCGTACTACCTCGCCAACGGGCGGCCCAAGCAGGTCCGTTACTGGGCCGCCGAGGCGATGGCGGGGGCGTTCACGCCGACCGCCGAGGTCGACCGGCTGGAGTGGCTGTCACCGGAGGAGGCCCGGGGCCGGCTCACCCAGGAACGGGACCGGCCGCTGATCGACGCGTTGCTCGCCGCGCTGCATCTGGCCTGAGCGGGGACCGGAGCAGCGGCGGCACCCGGTCAGCGGCGGCGCAGGGCCGGGTCCGTGAGGGCCGGGGGCAGGTAGTAGTTGTCCGCGCGGTTGAGGTCGGTGCCCGGGGGGACGATGGCGTCGATCCGGTCCAGGACGTCCGCGTCGAGGGTGACGTCGGCGCCGTCCAGCAGGCTCTCCAGCTGGTCGAGGGTGCGCGGGCCGATGATCACCGAGGTCACCGCCGGGTGCGAGCGGACGAAGGCGGTGGCCAGGTGGGGGAGGCTGAGGCCGGCGTCGGAGGCGACCTCGGACAGGGCGCGGACCGCCTCGGCCTTGCGGGTGTTCTCCGGGACCGAGAGGTCGAACTTCCGGCTTTCCAGGGCGGCCCGGGAACTGGCCGACAGATCACGGCCGGAGAGCCAGCCGGCGCTGAGCGGGCCCCAGGTCAGCACACCCATGCCGTAGCGCTGGGCGGTCGGCAGCACCGCGTTCTCCGCACCGCGCGCCAGCATCGAGTACGGCGGCTGCTCGGTGCGGAAGCGGACGTGGCCGCGGCGCTCGGCGGTCCACTGGGCCTCGACGATCTGCTCGGCGGGGAAGGTCGAGGTGCCGACGGCCCGGACCTTCCCGGAGCGGACCAGGTCCGAGAGCGCGGAGAGGGTCTCGTCGATGTCGGTGGCGGGGTCGGGGCGGTGCACCTGGTAGAGGTCGAGGTGGTCGGTGCCGAGGCGGCGCAGGCTGTCCTCCACGGCACGCACGATCCAACGCCGGGAGGCCCCGCCGTGGTTGGCGTCCGGGCCCATGGAGTTGAAGAACTTGGAGGCCAGTACGACGTCGTCGCGGCGGCCCTTGAGGGCCTTGCCGACGATCTCTTCGGACTCGCCGGCGGCGTAGATGTCGGCGGTGTCGACGAAGTTGATCCCGGCGTCCAGCGCGCGGTGCACGATCCGTACGCAGTCGTCGTGGTCGGTGTTGCCCCAGGCGCCGAGCATCATCGCGCCCAGCGCGTACTCGCTGACCGAGATGCCGGTGCCGCCGAGGATCCTGCGCTGCATGAACCGCTCCTGCCGTCTGTGCGTGGGTGATCGCTGCCCGAGTGGGCGCGTGCACCACCTTGGCGCCGCGGCGGAGGGCGGACCAGGCCCGTCGCAGCCTGGGTCCGGCGGAACCACCCACCCGGGGCCGCGGCGCATACTGGACGGATGCTGCACGCGGAAATCGAGATCAGCTCGTTCCTCAAGGCGCGCCGCGCCGCGCTCGACCCGGCCGACCTGGGCCTGCCGAGCGGGATCGGCCGCCGCCGGGTGCGCGGACTGCGGCGCGAGGAGGTCGCCCAGCTCGCCGGCATCAGCGTCGACTACTACACCCGGATCGAACAGGGCCGGGCGCCCGCCATCTCCGACTCCGTCCTGGACGCCGTCGCGCGGGCGCTGCGGCTGTCCGACGGCGAGGTGACGTACCTGCGCAACATCGCCGTGCCACGGCGCCGGAGCGAGGGGGCCTGTGTGCCCGGGGCGGTCACCCGGCGGACCGTACGGCCCGAGATCCGGCAGCTGCTGGACGCGATGGCCACCACCGTCCCGGCCATGGTCGTCGGCCGCGGCCTGGACATCCTGGCCTGGAACGCGCTCGGCGGCCGGATCGCCTTCGACCTGGACGCGCTCGCGCCGGACCGGCGGAACACCGCGCTGCTGGTCTTCCTCGACCCGGCGGCGCGCGCACTGCACCCGGACTGGGAGGACAAGGCCGTCGAGGTGGTCGGCAATCTGCGCGCCGACAGCGGCCGGCACCCGGACGACCCGCGGATCTGCGAGGTCGTGGGCGAACTGCTGGAGCGCAGTGCGGACTTCCGGCGGATCTGGGAGACCCAGTCGGTGCGCGAGTGCCTGCGCGGCACCAAGCGCCTGCGGCACCCGGACGTCGGTGAGCTGGAGATCACCTTCGAGAGCTTCCGGCTGACCACCGACCCGGACCAGGCGCTGGTCACGTACACGGCCCCGCGCGGCTCGGAGACCGAGCGGCGGCTGCGGGAGCTTGCGGACCGGACCGCCGCGGCCCGCGAGCCGGAGGCGACCCCGCTGGCGGTGTGACCACGGCCTGAACGGGCGCGCCGGGGCGCGCCCGCGGATGCACGAACCGGCCCGCCGCCCCTACCCGCGCGGCGCCAGCGCCTCCCAGCGCACGGTGACCTCGCCCTGGCGGCGCCGCCGCGGGTCACCGGTCAGCGGCCAGTCCGCCGCGAGGGAGGTCACGGCGGCCCGCCACCGCTGCCGCGCACCGAATGCCCCCAGCGGGGCGGCCGCCGCCCAGGCCCGGTCGAAGTCACGCAGGAAGGCGTGCACCGGCTCGCCCGGCACATTGCGGTGTATCAGCGCCTTGGGGAGCCGTTCGGCCAGGTCGGAGGGGGTTTCCAGGGAGCCGAGCCGGGCCGCGAAGGTGACCGTGCGGGGCCCTTCGGGACCCAGCGCCACCCATACGTGCCGACGCCCTATCTCGTCGCAGGTGCCCTCGACCAGCAGCCCGCCGGGGGCCAGCCGCGCGCACAGCCGCTGCCAGACGGCGGCCACCTCGTCCTCGTCGTACTGCCGCAGCACGTTCGCGGCCCGTATCAGGGCCGGCGCCCGCCTCCGGTCGCCGGGCAGCGGCACCTCGAAGCCGCCGTGCAGGAAGTCCAGCCCCGGCTTCTCGTACGGGCGGGCGGCGGCCACCCGGGCGGGGTCGATCTCTATGCCGACGACCCGGGCGTCGGGGCGGACCGTGCGCAGCCGGCCCAGCAGCTCGACCGCGGTCCAGGGCGCGGCGCCGTAGCCGAGGTCGACCGCGACCGGGTCGGCCGAGCGGCGCAGCGCGGCACCGTGTTCGGCGGCTATCCAGCGGTCCATGCGGCGCAGCCGGTTGGGGTTGGTGGTCCCGCGGGTCGCGCTGCCGACGGGCCGGGCCGGCGCGGGGTGAGCGGGGGCGGGGCGGCGGGGCATGGCTTCGAGAGTATGGGGGCCCGGAGCCCCCCTTGCCCCGCGGTCACGTGCGATCGGTCACGTGCACCGAATGGTCACGCTTTGGCAAAGTACGACGAGGGAACGCCGGACGGAAATGCATCGCCCGCATGTGTTGTTGCAGCAGGTCGGTGGTGTGCCACCACGCCCTGGCTAGGAGGTAGCTCGACGTGAGCCCCTATGTGTCCCGGCTCCGCAGCCGTCCCCATGGCCCGTTCCCGGGGCCGTCGCGGCTGCGGCTGCCCGGCGGCCCGCGCCGCCCGCGCCGGGTGGCCATGCTCAGCGTCCACACCTCCCCGCTCCACCAGCCCGGCACCGGCGACGCCGGCGGCATGAACGTCTACATCGTCGAGCTCGCCAAGAAGCTCGCCGCCATCAACATCGAGGTGGAGATCTTCACCCGCGCCACCACGGGCACCCTCCCGCCCGCCGTCGACCTCGCCCCCGGCGTCCTCGTCCGTCACGTCGACGCCGGACCGTACGAGGGCCTGGCCAAGGAGGACCTCCCCGCCCAGCTGTGCGCCTTCACCCACGGCGTGATGCAGGCCTGGGCCGGCCACCGCCCCGGCTACTACGACCTGGTCCACTCCCACTACTGGCTCTCCGGCCACGTCGGCTGGCTGGCCGCCGAGCGCTGGGGCGTCCCGCTGGTGCACGCCATGCACACCATGGCCAAGGTCAAGAACGCCGCCCTGGCCGTCGGTGACACCCCCGAGCCGCCCGCCCGGGTCATCGGCGAGACCCAGGTCGTCCGGGCCGCGGACCGCCTGATAGCCAACACCACCGAGGAGGCCGACGAGCTGATCCGGCATTACGACGCCGACCCCGGCCGGGTCGCCGTCGTCCACCCCGGTGTCAACCTCGACCGCTTCCGTCCGACGAGCGGCGGCATCGCCGAGAGCCGGGCCGCGGCCCGCGCCCGCCTCGGCCTCCCCCAGGACGCGGTCATCCCGCTCTTCGCCGGCCGCATACAGCCCCTCAAGGCGCCCGACATCCTGCTGCGGGCGACCGCCGCCCTGCTGGCCGAGGACCCCTCGCTGCGCTCCCGGCTCGTCGTCCCGGTCGTCGGCGGCCCCAGCGGCAGCGGCCTGGCCAAGCCCGAGGGCCTGCAGAAGCTCGCCGCCCGGCTCGGCATCGCCGACCTCGTGCGGTTCCGCCCGCCGGTCGGCCAGGAACAGCTCGCCGACTGGTACCGCGCCGCCTCCGTCCTGGTCATGCCCTCGTACAGCGAGTCCTTCGGCCTGGTCGCCATCGAGGCCCAGGCCTGCGGCACCCCGGTCGTCGCGGCCGCGGTCGGCGGCCTGCCGGTGGCCGTCCGCGACGGCGTCAGCGGCTTCCTCGTCGCCGGCCACGACCCGGCCGACTACGCCCGCGCCCTGCAGCGCTTCCTCCAGGACCCGGACCTCGCCACCCGCATGGGCGCCGACGCCGCCCGGCACGCCCAGTCCTTCGGCTGGGACACCGCCGCCGCGGCCACCGGCGATGTCTACACCGCGGCGATGCAGGAGCGGCGGCGTCACCTACGATCGGCCCATGGCTGACGACCTGCCCCAGGCTGATGACGTACGACCGGTGGACGACGTGCGGCCGGTGGACGACGTGCGGCCGGTGGACGACGTGCGCCCCGCGGACGCGCGACGGGTGATCGAGACGGCGCTGGACGACGCCGGCCTGGACTGGGAGTCCCCCTCCGACGGCACCTACGTCGTCAAGCTCCCCGGCACCCGCAAGCTGTCGACGACCTGCTCGCTCATCGTCGGCAAGCACTCGTTGTCCATCAACGCCTTCGTCGTCCGCCACCCCGACGAGAACCACGACGCCGTCCACCGCTGGCTCCTGGAGCGCAACACCCGCCTCTACGGCGTGAGTTACGCGATCGACAAGCTCGGCGATGTCTACCTCGCCGGCAAACTCCCGCTCGCCGCGGTCACCCCCGACGAACTCGACCGCCTCCTCGGCCAGGTCCTGGAAGCGGCGGACGGCGCCTTCAACACCCTCCTGGAACTGGGCTTCGCCACAGCCATCCGCAAGGAGTACGCATGGCGGGTTTCGCGCGGCGAGTCGACGCGGAACTTGGAGGCGTTCTCACACCTCACGCGCGAGCGCGATTAGCCCCACTTACGCGCGAGCGCCCTTGGCCCCGCTTACGCGCGAGCGCCCTTGGCCCCGCTTACGCGCGAGCGCCATTAGTTCCGCTTACGCGCGAGCGCCATTAGTTCCCCGTACTCGGCTGCGGCGCCGTGGCGGTGCCTCGCCGGTCCGCTGCGCTGTGCGGTGCCGCGTACGTACCTGGCTGTTGCGCCGCGGGTGTTGCTCACCGTGGCGCTGCGCTTTGTTGTGTCGCGTGCGTTGTCGGTGTCCCGACGTGGGGCTTGGTCGTCGTTGCCCCCGGTGTATGGAATACCTGCCCCGGCCTGTCGGTTGAGGCTCCGCAGGGGGCCCACGCACCCCTTACGGGATCTGTTCGACCCTCCCCTACGGGACCCCACCCCCACCCACCCTCCCCCCCACCCGCTCACGGACGGGTCGGAGCGGCGCACGTACCGCGCTACGAGCGCGCAGCCGACCGGCTTCGTTCGCCCCCACCGGCCTCTCACCCCCCACCCACGGGAGGGGACAGACCGGAGGACGAAGTCTGGAGGGCTGTCACCGCACCCGACCAACAACGCCCGCCGCCAGGCGCTACGGCGAGATGCCCCCGTGGTGGGACGGCCAGGTTCGTGCGCGGCGTACGTGCGCGGCGCCGCAAAGCCGCAGTGGCGACTTGCTGGAGCGGCAACAAAGCTTGCCGGTGCGGCCCAGTCAGGCGCATCGTCGGCCCAGGAGGTGCGGAAGCGTGGGGCGGCTGGCGGCTGGCGGCTGGCGGCTGGCGGCTGGCGGCTGGCGGCCGGCCGCTCGGAGGTCGAGCGGTGTCGTCCCGCCGGGCGCCGGGCGTCCGGGTGGTCGGCGACGTCGTCGAGACCGGCGCCCACTTGGTGACCGCGGCCGCGGCCGCGGCCAAGGCGGCGATCGCGGTGAACGCGGATCTGATCGAGGAAGAACTCACGGGACATCAACTGGAGGGACGCAAGCGATGAGCGGTGACAACTACGGCCACAACCACGGCCACCACCACGGCCACCACCACGGCCACCACCATGGCCACAACCTCGGCCACGGCAACGACTTCGACTGGGCCGCGATGGCCGATCTGCTGGAGCTGGAGGGCGAGATCCACAGCCCCTACGTGCGCCAGGCGTTCGAGGAGCTGAAGCACCTGAACCCGCGCCGCATCCTGGACATCGGCAGCGGGCCGGGGGTCGCCGCCTGCCGGCTGGCGGCGCTGTTCCCGCAGGCCGAGGTCACCGCGGTGGACGGCACGCCGGAGCTGCTGGCCCGCGCCCGGGAGCGGGCCGGGCGGCTCGGCGTACCGCTGCGGACCCAGGTGGCGGAATTCCCGGCGGGCCTCGCCGACCTGGGGCCGGCGGACCTGGTGTGGTCCGGGCAGGTCGTGCACCACGTCGGCGACCAGCAGGACGCGCTGAACCGGCTGGCGGGGCTGCTCACCCCCGGCGGCGTCCTCGCCATCGTCGAGGGCGGCCTGCCGCCCCGCTGGCTGCCGCGCGACCTGGGCTTCGGCCGTCCCGGTCTGCAGGAACGCCTCGACGCGGCGACCGCGCTCCGCTTCGGCCGGATGCGGGACGAACTGCCCGGCTCGGTGGCGGTGGTCGAGGACTGGCCCGGCATGCTGCGGGCCGCGGGGCTCACCGGCGCCCGGAGCCGGACCTTCCTCGTGGACCGGCCGGCCCCGCTGGCGGACGGTACCCGGCAGTTCGTACGGCGGTCCCTGGAGCGCTACCGGGACGTCCTCGACGACCACCTGGACGCCGAGGACCTGGCAACCCTGGACCGGCTCCTCGACCCGGCCGATCCGGCGGGCGTCGACCGGCGCCCGGACCTGTTCCTGCTGACGGCGAAGACCGTGCATTACGCGTCGTCGCCGGAGTGAGCGGACGGGTAGGGCAGCCGCCCGGCCGGTTCGTGCGGCCCGGCCGGGCGGCTTTCGTGCTCTCAGCTCTCGGCACCCACGTCTCGGCGCTGCTGTCTCCGCCCTGACCTCTCCGCTGTCGACTAAAAAATGCCCTGACCTCTCCGAGCTGCCGTCTCGGCGCTGCCGTCTCCGCCCTGACCTCCCATCACAGTCGTCCCCGCGCTGACGCCCCTGCCCTCACCGCACGAAGTGGATCTCCGGGTAGCGCGCCGATGGCCGGTCCAGCAGCCCGCCGTCGCCCCGTCCGCGGAGCCACCGGTCGAAGAACGCCGAGACGTACGCCCGCTGGGCCGCGACCGCCCGGGCCGGCCGCACCGTCCCGATCATCTTCGTCACCGCGGCCGGCGGCAGTTCCACCTGGCGCGCGATCTGCGGGATCAGCGACTCCGCGTCCGTGTACGTGGCGTGCCGGCTGCCGCGCAGCGTCAGGTCCCGCAGCCAGGCGCCCGCCCTGCCCTTGCTGTGCTTCCAGACCGCGCCCCAGGAGGCCACCGTGTGGTGGGTGTCCCCGTCCATCCCCATCAGCAACAACGGCCGGTCGACGCCGTCCCGGCCGACCGTCGACGGGTGCGACGGGTCGTCGTCCCGCTGGGTGTAGCCCATCACCCCGTCCAGGTTCGCCGCGGCCCGGATCCGCCGGTCGTCGTGCAGGGTCTGCGCCGCGGTGAACCCGCCGGCCGACTGCCCGAACATCCCGACCGCGCCCGTGTCCAGCACCCCGCGCAGCCCGCGCGGCAACGGGGAGGCGTCCCCCCGCCTGCCCAACTCGTCGAGTACGAACCGGGTGTCGGCCACCCGTACCGCGCTGACCTTCCGCAATAGCTGGGTCATCCGCCCGGACTTCTGCGCCTTGGCCACCTCCGCCAGCATCACGCTACGGGCCACCCGTCCGCCCGGGAACTCCACCGCGGGCGCCTCGTAGGTGTGGTCGAGGGTGACGACCACATAGCCGCGGGACGCCAGTTCGTCGCAGAGCGTGCTGCCGAACCCGCGCGGATCGCCCGCGCCGGGGGAGTAGAGCACCACCGGCAGCCGCTGCCCGGGCCGCCGCGCCACCACCGGCGCCCCCGTGCGCGCCGCGGTCCGGGTGGCCTGCCAGGCGACCTTCCCCGGCGGTACGTGTTCCGAGAAGCCGTTCATCCGGTCGAACGCGGCCGCCTCGCGCGGTGTCATCTGCGCGGCGCGCGGATACCGTCCGGCGCCCGCCCCTGCCGGGTACCGCACGTCGGCCATCAGCTCCCGGTGCCGATGCCCCGGCGTCCCACCGCCCCATGGATCACGCCGCTGGCGGTCGATCAGATGCAGGGTTGCCGTGCCCACCTGATAGCGGCCGGTGGGCGCGGGAAGGGTCATGGGCGCGGTGGAACGACTTCCGCCGGCGCCGGCGGAACGGGCCGCCGCCGTCGGGGGCGCCTCCCCCGGTGCCGTCCCGGCCACCGCGGCCACCCCTCCCGCCGCCAGCGCCCCGCCCGTCACCAGCACCGCGACCGCCACGCCCCACCGCGCCACCCGTCGTTCCGCACCCTCGTGCATGCCCAACTCCCCGCCGTTCCTCGTCGGATCACCGGTACGCCCGGACCGGTCGCCGGCCCGTCCGTACGCACTCCGAGCGTCCCGGAACGCCCCGCCCGGCTCGACCGTGCAGCCACGTCTCTTGGGGGTGGGGCTACCACGAAGGTCTCGGGGGCGGGGCTGTCACAAAGGTCTCGGGGCGGGGCTGTCACGAAGGCCCGTGCTGCTCGCCGCGTTACGCGACCGGTTCCTCCGTCGCCGGCGCGGACACGGGTGAAGAGGGCGTGGTGGCCACCGAAGAAGAGGGCGTGGTGGACACCGAAGAAGAGGACATGGACGTGGTGGACACGGAAGAAGAGGACGCGGCGGACACCAAAGAAGAGGACGTGGACGTGGTGGTCGTGGCCGTCTCGGCCGGAAGGCTGCGCAGCAGGAGGCCGTAGCCGAGGGCCGCCACCGTGCCGACGGCCGCACAGCCGGCCCAGAGGGTGTCCGCGCCGTAGTGGTCGATGACCGTGCCGCCGAGCAGAGGGGCGGTCAGGGAGGCGATGGACCAGGACAGTGCGTACATGCCCTGGTAGCGGCCGCGGCCGTGCACGGGGGAGAGGCGTACCACCAGGCCCATCTGGGTCGGGGAGTTGATGATCTCGCCGAGCGTCCAGACGGTGACCGCGAGCGCGTACATGGCGACCGAACCGGCCAGTGCGGTCAGCCCGAATCCGTAGCCGGCGAGCAGTGCCGAGCCGACGAGGAGCGTCGCGGGGCTGCGGTGCTCGATGAAGCGGGTCACCGGGATCTGGAGGAGGACGATCAGGACGCCGTTGACCGCGATGACGGCACCGAAGTCCGTGCTGGAGAAGCCGTCCCGGCCCATCGACACCGGCATGGAGATGTACGCCTGCTGGAAGAGCAGGGCCAGCAGGAGGTTGAGGCCGACGACGGTCATGAAGCGGCCGTCGCGCAGCACGGTCAGCATGGACACCGGCGCGGTGGCCGCGCCCGGGGCGCCGGGGTCCTGCGGTCCGGCCGGGGCGTCCGTGGCGGGCCGGGACTCGGGGAGCTTGAAGAAGACCACCAGCGCGCAGATCAGTACGAGCGTCGATTCGCCGAGGAAGAGGGCCAGATAGCCGTGCTTGGCGATGAGGCCGGCGGCGGTGGAGGAGACGGCGAAACCGAGGTTGATCGCCCAGTAGTTGAGGGAGAAGGCCCGCACCCGGTCCTCGGGGGCGACGATGTCGGACATCATCGCCTGTACGGCGGGACGGGAGGCGTTGGTCGCCATTCCGACGACGCCGGCCACCGCCGCGATGGCGACCGGGTCCGTCATGAAGCCGAGCAGCGCCACCGACGCCGACGTCGACAGCTGGGCGATCAGCATCGTGGGCCGCCGCCCGAGCCGGTCGGTCAGCACCCCGGCGCCCACGGAGGAGACCACCCCGCCGAGCCCGTAGAGCGCGCCGACCAGGCCCGCGTACGAGGCGGAGTAGCCGCGCTCGACGGTGAGGTAGAGGGCCAGGAACGTGGCGACGAACGCGCCCAGCCGGTTGATCAGAGTGCTGGTCCACAGCCACCAGAACTGCCGGGGCAGTCCGGAGACGCTGTCGGCGGCGGCCCGCCGGAGCCTGGACAACCGGGCCGGGCGGGATGCGTGGGGCGCGTGGGGCGGAGTGGGCGTGCGCATGACAGTGAAATCCCCCGAGCGGTGTGCGGTGCGATGCGGTGCCGTGCGGTGTGTGGCGTGGCGCGTCGTGCGAGGCGGCCGGCGACCGTTCCACCGTCGAAGATGTAAGTGGCGCCTACCGCATGCGCAACCTACATATCGCCCCGCCCCGCCCGCCAGTCATTTGACGGGAACCGTCAAACGTTACGCAGAAGACCAGGTCGTGGACCCGGGCAAGGCCGCATCCGGAATTCGATTACGCTCGACGGCATGGCCGACGCACCGTACAAGCTGATCCTGCTCCGCCACGGCGAGAGCGAGTGGAACGCGAAGAACCTGTTCACCGGCTGGGTGGACGTCAACCTCAACGAGAAGGGCGAGAAGGAGGCGGTCCGCGGCGGAGAGCTGCTCCAGGAGGCCGGCCTGCTCCCCGACGTCGTGCACACCTCCCTCCAGAAGCGCGCCATCCGCACCGCGCAGCTGGCCCTGGAGGCCGCCGACCGCCACTGGATTCCCGTGCACCGTTCGTGGCGCCTGAACGAGCGCCACTACGGCGCGCTGCAGGGCAAGGACAAGGCGCAGACCCTGGCCGAGTTCGGCGAGGAGCAGTTCATGCTCTGGCGCCGCTCGTACGACACCCCGCCGCCGCCGCTCGCCAACGACGCGGAGTTCTCGCAGTTCGACGACCCCCGCTACGCCGCGCTCCCGCCGGAGCTGCGCCCGCAGACCGAGTGCCTCAAGGACGTCGTCGTCCGCATGCTGCCCTACTGGTTCGACGGCATCGTCCCAGACCTGCTCGCCGGTAAGACGGTCCTGGTCGCCGCCCACGGCAACAGCCTGCGCGCCCTGGTCAAGCACCTCGACGGCATCTCCGACGCGGACATCGCCGGCCTGAACATCCCCACCGGCATTCCCCTCTCCTACGAGCTGGATGCCGACTTCCGCCCGGTCACCCCCGGCGGCACCTACCTCGACCCGGAGGCCGCCAAGGCCGCCATCGAGGCCGTGAAGAACCAGGGCAAGAAGAAGTAAGCCCACACGATCAAGCCCCCTGCCTGCGGGTTTTCCGCGGGAAGGGGGCTTGTTCGCGTACGGGGCGGGGGGGGGGCGGGGGGCGGGGTGCACGGGTGCACGGGTGCACGGGTGCACGGGGGCGGGAGTTCGTCAGACGCGCTCGCCCGGCAGGTGGCGGGGGACGGCGACCAGGCCGTAGAGGACGAGCAGGGACATGGCCATCACGAAGATCGACCAGTAGGGGAACGTCGACAGGAAGATCAGCTGGCCGACGAGGCAGGCGGAGGCCAGCACGATGCCGGTGATCCGCGCGGCCCGCACCCCGAGGAACACGCCCAGGCTCGCCAGGATCTGGGCGACGCCGATGATGATCCACACCCAGCCCCAGAAGGTGAAGTTGAAGACCAGCAGGCGGTTGCCGTGGTTGGCGGTCGTGGAGTAGTAGCCGTGGTCGAGCAGGGCGACGAAGCCGTTGATGATGTCGAACAGGCCGCTCAGCATCAGCAGGAGGCCGGCGAACGCGACCCAGTGGGACCGTTCGGCGGGCGGTACGGAACGGCTTTCCGGTGGGGGCTGACTCGGCTGCATACATCCCATCTCGCCGGGCCGGGGGCGGCGGCGCAACCGGCGGCGGGCCGTTGGGGCGAAGCGCCGGGCGGCCTCCCGGGGGACGTTCCGGGCGTGCGGAGGCAGCATGGAAGGGGGCGCCGGGGGAGGGGCAGGCAGTGTTCATCCGCAACGGGAAGGACCGGAGCGATGCCCAAGTTCATGGACGTCCATCACCACATGAAGGGCCTCACGGCCGATCAGCTCAGAGAGGCGCACCAGGCGGACCTCGCCATCCAGGACGAGGAGGGCGTGACGTTCGAGCACGCCTGGGCCGACACCGACTCCGGTCAGGTCTTCTGCCTGTCGGACGCACCCTCGGCGGAGGCCGTCCAGCGCATCCACGAGCGCGCCGGGCACAAGGCGGACGAGGTCCACCAGCTGACGCTCAGCGTGTGATCCGGGCGGTGTCGCATGCGGCAGGCCCCGGGCCGGCATCACTGCCGGCCCGGGGCCCGGGTGGCTCCGTGCTGTCGTGCCGTAGGGCTGTCGTGCGGGCTGTTGTGCTGTAGGGCTGTCGTGCGGGCCGTCGTGACGAGGGCCGCTAGCAGCCGCCGCCGCACTGGCAGGAGCCGCCCGACTGGCAGCCGCAGCTGCAGCCGGGGCCGCAGCTGCACCCGGCGAGCAGCGGGAGCTGCGGGCGGTCGCCGGCCGCCGGGGTGTGCGGGGACGCGTGGTTCGGAGAGTCCGCCATGAGTGCCATGCATTGCCTCCTAGGGGTCACCTGAAGCCATTGCATGCCCGGGCGCCGAGGCGCGTCAACGGCGCGTGAACGGCGCGCGGAGGCACACCGCAACGGCGCATGGTGGCGCAGCGGGCAGACGTACCGGACGGGCCGCGGGCCCCCACGCCCCCGGCCGGCCCGGCAAGTCCTCCACGCCCTGGCCGGCCCGGCAGGTTCACGCCCTGGCCGGCCCGGCAGGTTCATGCCCCGGGACGGCCCCGGACCTACGCGCCCTCGACCGGCGTCGCCGGGGCGATCTCGTCGGCGTGCTCACCGGTGACGAGGTAGACCACCCGCTTGGCGACGGACACCGCGTGGTCCGCGAAGCGCTCGTAGTAGCGGCCGAGCAGGGTCACGTCCACCGCCGTCTCGATGCCGTGCTTCCAGCGGTCGTCCATCAGGTGCTGGAAGAGCGTGCGGTGCAGCAGGTCCATCGCGTCGTCGTCCTGCTCCAGCTGGAGCGCCAGGTCGACGTCCTTGGTGATGATGACCTCGGCCGCCTTCGCCATCAGGCGCTGCGCCAGCTGCCCCATCTCCAGGATGGTGGCGTGCAGATCGCGCGGCACGGCCGTCTGCGGGAAGCGCAGCCGGGCCAGCTTGGCCACGTGCTGAGCCAGGTCGCCGGAGCGCTCCAGGTCGGCGCTCATCCGCAGCGAGGTGACGACGATCCGCAGGTCGGTGGCGACCGGCTGCTGCCGCGCCAGCAGGGCGATCGCCCGGGCCTCCAGGTCGCGCTGGAGGTCGTCGACCTTCTCGTCGCCGGCGATCACGTTCTCGGCCAGCTTCAGGTCCGCGTCGAGTATCGCCGTGGTGGCGCGCCCGATCGCGGAGCCGACGAGCCGGGCCATTTCGACCAGGCCCTCGCCGATCGAATCCAGCTCCTCGTGGTACGCGTCCCGCATCTGTGTCCTTCTCTCGCGTCGAGTGTCGGGTGTCGTGTGTCGCGTGGGTGGGGGGAGTACGGCGGTGGGTCCCGGGGAGGGTTCCGGTGTCCACGCTCTCACGGTCCGTGTCCGCGCGGGCCGTCTCCCGGGCGGCACCGGCCCGTCACCCGGACCGCACCCTCACCCTGCGGCCGGATCGCGACCTGCGGGGCCACCGGGGGTGAACCGGTGCCGACGCCAAGGTGAACTCTGGGCGACCGGCCACCGCCTCCGGGGCGGCCGCCCGCACGGCGCCGGCGTCCGGAGTGAACCCGCGCGGACGCCACGGTGAACTCTGGGCGACGGCTGTCCGAGCAGCGGCTCGCGAGGCTGGGGGAGTGTCGGAACCGGCACATACTCTGGAGTCATGAACGTGGACGCGGCCGTCGCCGCAGTGGCTGCGATCGCCGGGCTCTGCACCGGCGTCTTCGCCATGCTGGCGTTCCGCTGGAGCGAACGCGACCAGGCCAAGCCCACCCGCTCCTCGCTGCACACGGACGCGGTGCTGCCGCCCGGCGTCGACACCGTCCTGTCGGTGCTCCGCTCCTCCGCCGTGGTACTCGACGAGGCCGACGCGGTCGTCAAGGCGAGCTCCGCGGCGTACGCGCTCGGGCTGGTCCGCGGCGGCAAGCTCGCCGTCGAGCCGATGATGCAGATGGCCCGGGACACCCGCAGGGACGGCGAGATACGCCAGGTCGAGCTGGACCTCCCACGCCGGGGCACCGGCCGCGGCGAGGCGCTCGCGGTCTCCGCCCGGGTCGCCCCGCTCGGCTCCCGGCTCGTCCTGCTGCTGGTCGAGGACCTCACCGAGGCCCGCCGCATAGAGGCGGTCCGCCGGGACTTCGTCGCCAACGTCAGCCATGAGCTCAAGACCCCCGTCGGCGCGCTGTCGCTGCTCTCCGAGGCCGTGATGGACGCCAGCGACGACCCCGAGGCGGTCACCCGCTTCGCCGGCCGGATGCAGAACGAGGCCACCCGCCTGACCAACCTCGTCCAGGAGCTGATCGACCTCTCCCGGGTCCAGAACGACGACCCGCTGGAGGACGCCGAGCCGGTCCCCGTCGACGAGCTGGTCGCCGAGGCCATCGACCGCTGCCGCCAGCAGGCCGGCGCCAAGCAGATCACCATGGCCTCCGGGGGCACCGCCGACCTGAGCGTCTGGGGCAACCGCGGCCAGCTCGCCGCGGCCCTGGGCAACCTCGTCGAGAACGCCGTCAACTACTCCCCGGCCCGCACCCGCGTCGGGATCGCCGGCCGGCGGATCACCGCGCCCGGTGGCGACCTGATCGAGATCGCCGTGACCGACCAGGGCATCGGGATATCCGAAAGGGACCGGGACCGCATCTTCGAGCGGTTCTACCGCGTGGACCCGGCGCGCTCCCGCGCCACCGGCGGGACCGGCCTCGGCCTCGCCATCGTCAAGCACGTGGCCGCCTCGCACGGCGGGGAGGTCACGGTGTGGAGCGCTGAGGGACAGGGCTCCACCTTCACCCTGCGTCTCCCGGAAGCCGGGGCCGTACGCGACCGCGAACGGCCCGACGACCTCTCCGCGGAGGGCCTCGACGACGAGGACCGCCCGTACGAGACCTTCAACGATCCGCTCCCAGCTCACCCAGCCCCGGAGGTCCTTCCGTGACCCGAGTGCTTGTCGTCGAGGACGAGGAATCGTTCAGCGATGCACTGTCGTACATGCTCCGTAAGGAGGGCTTCGAGGTAGCCATCGCGGCTACGGGCCCCGACGGCCTGGACGAATTCGAGCGCAACGGCGCCGACCTCGTCCTGCTGGACCTGATGCTGCCGGGCCTGCCCGGCACCGAGGTCTGCCGCCAGCTGCGCAACCGCTCCAACGTCCCGGTCATCATGGTGACCGCCAAGGACAGCGAGATCGACAAGGTGGTCGGCCTGGAGATAGGGGCCGACGACTACGTCACCAAGCCCTTCTCCTCCCGCGAACTGGTCGCCCGCATCCGCGCCGTGCTGCGCCGCCGCGGCGAGCCCGAGGAGGTCACCCCGCAGGCCCTGGAGGCCGGCCCGGTCCGGATGGACGTGGACCGCCACGTCGTCACGGTCTCCGGCGGCAAGGTCGACCTCCCGCTGAAGGAGTTCGACCTCCTGGAGATGCTGCTGCGCAACGCGGGCCGGGTGCTGACCCGCATGCAGCTGATCGACCGGGTCTGGGGCGCCGACTACGTGGGCGACACCAAGACGCTCGATGTGCACGTCAAGCGACTGCGGGCCAAGATCGAGCCCGACCCGGGCGCTCCGCGCTACCTCGTCACGGTCCGCGGTCTGGGCTACAAGTTCGAGCCGTAGAGAACCCCTCTCCGGACGCCGGAGGCCGCCGCGGGGAGCTGCGCGCGGCGGCGCGCCGGAGTACGCGTCAGGGGCGCCCATCCGGGGGGATGGGCGCCCCTGACGCGTTGTCCGGGCCCTCGGGGTGGGTCAGTGGGCGCCGTGCACCGAGGCCGACGGCTTGGGCGAGAGGGAGCTCGCACCGGCCTTGGGCTTGCCGGACTCCGACGGCGAGGCCGACTCCGACGGCGAGGCCGACTCCGACGGCGAGGCCGACTCCGACGGCGAGGCCGACTCCGACGGCGAGGCCGAGCCGGACGGCTGCGGCACCTCGGCCGGCCCGTAGCCCTGGAAGTAGCTCTTCGCCGGGACGACGAAGGCGCCCAGCTTCACCTTGCCGGCCGAGCTGAAGCTGAACGTCAGCGGCTGGATGTTGCCGTCCTGGACGGCTTCCCGGCCGCTGGCGAGCACGGCCGAGGCGTTGCCCTGGCCGCCGATCACGACGGAGCCGCCGGCCGGCACGGTGATCGCGCCCGCCGAGCCGCCGGCCGGCGTCAGCTTGGCCGACTGGCCGGTGCCGTTGACGGAGATGGCGGTCAGCTTCTGGTCCTTGGCGCCGTTGTTGAACACCGTCGCGGTGACCACGGCCGGGCCCTTGGCATTCAGGTCGGGCTGGGTGACCACGGACGCGTTCTGGATCTTGATGTCGCCCGCGGAGGTCGCGGCGTTGTCCGGCTTGACCTGCAGCGTCTGGGCGTCGTTCCCGGCCCCGCAGGCGGACAGCGAGGCGATCGAGAGCGAAAGGACGGTGGCGGCGAGGACGCCGCGTCGAAGGCTGCGGCTCACGGCGGCGGCATCTCCTTGACGAGCTACGGCGGCCGAACGTTCGTGCCCGGTCGCGGATGGACGGCTGGGGCGGGCTTGCGTACGCGTCATGGCGACGGGCACGTAAAGCCGCCCTAAAAGGGTGTGTCAGCGCCGCTAGGTTACCGAGCCGTCCCCGCGCCGCCGCACCCGACCCGCCCCCAGCGGGATCACGGGCCCCCCGCCCGCGCGCGACCCGGGGAGGACGGCCGTGGTCCGGGGCCGCGGTCGGTGAGGGGGAGGGGAATCCGCAGAGGGAGGCGCGGAACCGTCGCGGAGACCCGGAACACCCGACGACAACCGTCATGAACGGACACCGACAACACGCCGGAATATCCCCGGGCGGCCGTTCGGGTGCCGCCTCGCCGAATCCCCTGCCGCTTTCCCTGGCCGAAAAGGAGTATTCGAAGGGAATGTGAAGGCCCCGCGGAATTGATCACACTGTTCGGCCGCCGGGCGGTGATCAATTCCGGAATCGGTCCCGAGGGGCCCGTGAGCAGCCGAACGGAGTAGCGGAACTCGCTCATGTGGATCCGTGCAAAACGGGTCTTTCGGCCTGTCGATCGAGACCTTCCGGGCATGTGACGCGCACGTTTCCGCTCACCCGAGAAGCCCCTCCGACCTGCGAATACCCGCATCCCGGACCCCCTCGCAGCACGTCCCGGCCGCTGTTGTCAAGCCCCGAGATATGCCCTGACCTGCGAAAACGCCATTCAGAACGGTCCGTTCCCGTGTTAGCATGGATAGCCACGGAAGGGGTACCTGTCACATGACGTTCAAGGTTGGCGACACCGTGGTCTATCCCCATCACGGGGCCGCGCTGATCGAGGCCATCGAAACTCGCCAGATCAAAGGCGTGGACAAGACCTACTTGGTGCTGAAGGTCGCCCAGGGCGACTTGACTGTTCGTGTGCCAGCGGACAATGCGGAGTTCGTCGGCGTACGCGACGTGGTTGGTCAGGACGGGCTGGACCGGGTCTTCGAGGTGCTGCGCGCACCGTATGCCGAAGAGCCCACGAACTGGTCCCGTCGCTACAAGGCAAATCTTGAGAAGCTCGCTTCCGGCGATGTGATCAAGGTCGCCGAGGTCGTGCGTGACCTGTGGCGGCGCGAGCGGGAGCGTGGACTCTCCGCAGGTGAGAAGCGGATGCTCGCCAAGGCCCGCCAGATCCTGGTGAGCGAGCTCGCCCTCGCCGAGAACACCAACGAAGACAAGGCCGAGGCCCTGCTCGACGAGGTCCTCGCGTCCTGACGACGCTGTCCGGCGCCCCGCCGACGCAGCGACGAACGACGTAGCAATGCCGCGGTGCCCGAGTGACGACCGTCTCCTGTGGAGGGTCTGTTGCCGGGCGCTGCGGCATATCTGGCTGTGGTTCACTGCGGCGCTGTGAACGGACCACCCGTGCTGTGACGGGTCGGCTGTGGAAAACGGGCGGTGAAAGCGGCCTGTGGAAATCGGGCCGCCGACGAACGCCGGGCCCACCGGCGTGGGCCGGGCCCGGGCAGCTGCCCCGACCGCTGTCACGGAAGGGTCCGGTCAGGGCGTCGCACCCGGCACTCCCCGCTCTTCACGGGCAGGGCGTCCTCCCAGGCCATACCCACCTCGTCCGAGGAAACAAACCTGTCTGCCCCAATTCCGGGCTCGCCCCGGACTCCGGAGCCATCGATGTCAGATCCCTCCCGCCCGATCCGCACCGCCGTGGTGATCCCGGCCGCCGGCCGCGGTGTCCGGCTCGGTCCCGGCACCCCCAAGGCCCTGCGCACCCTGGGCGGCACCCCCATGCTGGTGCACGCCGTCCGCGCGATGGCCGCCTCCCGGGCCGTCTCCCACATCGTCGTGGTCGCCCCGTCCGACGGCGCCACCGAGGTCGGCCGGCTGCTGCACGAGTACCCGCTCGCCGACCGCACCGAGCTCGTGGTCGTCCCCGGCGGGCAGACCCGCCAGGAATCCGTACGCCGCGGCCTGGCCGCGCTGCCCGAGGGCATCGACGTGGTCCTGGTGCACGACGCGGCGCGCCCGCTGGTCCCGGTCGACACGGTCGACGCGGTGATTGCGGCGGTGCGCGCCGGAGCGCCCGCCGTCGTCCCCGCGCTGCCGCTCGCCGACACCGTCAAGCAGGTCGAACCGCAGCCCCAGGGCACCCCCGAGCCGGTCGTCGGCACCCCCGAGCGGTCCCTGCTGCGCGCCGTGCAGACCCCGCAGGGCTTCGACCCGGAGACGCTCCGCAAGGCCCACGACACCGTCGTGGTGGGCGAGGGCGCCACCGACGACGCCGGGCTGGTGGAGCGGCTCGGCGCGTCGGTCGTGGTCGTCCCCGGCCACGAGGAGGCGTTCAAGGTGACCCGGCCGCTGGACCTGGTCCTGGCCGAGGCCGTACTCGCCCGGAGGAGGGCCACCGATGGCTACGTCTGAGCAGAACCCCGCCGGCCCGCTCGTCCCCCTCGTGGGCATCGGCACCGACGTGCACGCCTTCGAGCAGGGCCGTGAGCTGTGGTGCGCCGGGCTCCTGTGGGACGCCGCGGAGAGCGACGGCTACGGGCTGGCCGGCCACAGCGACGGCGACGTGGCCGCGCACGCCGCCTGCGACGCGCTGTTCTCGGCGGCCGGCGTCGGCGACCTCGGCGCGCACTTCGGCACGAGCCGTCCCGAGTGGTCCGGCGCCTCCGGGGTGACCCTGCTGGCCGAGGCCGCCCGGATCGTCCGCGCCGAGGGCTTCACCATCGGCAACGTGGCGGTGCAGGTGATCGGCGTCCGCCCGAAGGTCGGCAAGCGGCGCGACGAGGCGCAGAAGGCGCTCTCGGCGGCGGTCGGCGCGCCGGTCTCGGTCTCCGGGACCACCTCGGACGGGCTGGGGCTGACCGGCCGCGCCGAGGGCCTGGCGGCGGTCGCCACGGCCCTCGTCTTCCGCACGGCGTAGGGGCGTAGCGACGGCCGCGTACGGCGGCGCGGGTCCGATCGGCCCAACAGCGGCCGGTCGGACCGGCGGTGGTCGGCGGGAATGCCGGGCGGCGCACGGGTGTTGAGGGAGGATCGGAGTGCTCGTGTCCCTCGGAACGGCCCGCAGGAAGGACCCCTCGTGACTGCCACCCTGTCCGACGATCTCAAGACGCTCCTCGACACCCCGGTCTTCGTGACCGTGGCGACGATCCAGCCCGACGGCAGCCCCCAGGTCTCGCCGGTCTGGGTGAAGCGGGACGGCGACGACCTGCTGATCTCGACGACCGTCGGCCGCCGCAAGGAGGCCAACCTCCGCCGTGACCCGCGCGTCTCGGTGGTCGTCCAGCCCTTCGACGCCCCGTACACCTACGCCGAGGTCCGCGGCACGGCCTCGCTGACGACGCAGGGCGGGCAGGAGCTGATCGACGAGCTGTCGCTGAAGTACACCGGCAAGCGCTACGCCGACTTCAACCCGGAGGCGGGCAAGGACGCCGAGCGGGTCGTGGTGCGGATCACGCCGCGCAAGGTGGTCGGCCGCCTCTGACGCCGCCCCTGGAGGGCGGAAGCGCCCGCCGGCGGCCTCCACTTCAGGCTTTACTTCCGGCAAATGGGACGGTTATGACGGTTCTGTGTCCCCGTGGCCGATGCGTCGCGGGGCACTGCCGGGTTCCGACTACCCTGGTTCCGTGACGATTCGCCTGTACGACACCAGCGCCCGGCAGATTCGCGACTTCTCCCCGCTCACGCCGGGCTGCGTCTCGATCTACCTGTGTGGTGCGACCGTGCAGGCCGCCCCGCACATCGGGCACATCAGGTCGGGACTGAACTTCGACATCATGCGCCGCTGGTTCGCCCACCGCGGCTACGACGTGACGTTCGTCCGGAACGTCACGGACATCGACGACAAGATCATCACGAAGTCGGCCGAGCAGGGCCGCCCCTGGTGGTCGATCGGCTACGAGAACGAGGTCGCCTTCAACGAGGCGTACGACGCCCTCGGCTGCCTGCGTCCCACCTACGAACCGCGCGCCACCGGCCACATCCCCGAGATGATCGAGATGATGCGCGGCCTGATCGAGCGCGGCCACGCCTACGCCGCGGACGGCAACGTCTACTTCGACGTCGCGTCCTTCCCGGAGTATCTCCAGCTCTCCAACCAGGAGTTGGACAACCTCCGCCAGCCGTCCGGCGAGGGCGAGACCGGCAAGCGCGACTCCCGCGACTTCGCCATGTGGAAGGCCGCCAAGGAGGGCGAGCCCAGCTGGGAGACGCCCTGGGGCCGCGGCCGGCCCGGCTGGCACCTGGAGTGCTCGGCGATGGCCCACAAGTACCTGGGCTCCGCCTTCGACATCCACGGCGGCGGCGTCGACCTCGTCTTCCCGCACCACGAGAACGAGATCGCGCAGGCCAAGGCGTACGGTGACGACTTCGCCGCGTACTGGTGCCACAACGCCTGGGTGACCATGAGCGGCGAGAAGATGTCCAAGTCGCTGGACAACTCCGTGCTGGTCTCGGACATGGTCAACCGCTGGCGCCCGATCGTGCTGCGCTACTACCTCGGCACCCCGCACTACCGCTCGATGATCGAGTACAGCGAGGACGCGCTGCGCGAGGCCGAGGCGGCGTTCGCCCGGATCGAGGGGTTCGTCCAGCGGGCCGTCGAGAAGGCCGGTGTCGTCGAGCCCGCGGCCGAGGTCCCGCCCGCCTTCGCCGAGGCGATGGACGACGACCTGGGCGTCCCGCAGGCGCTGGCGATCGTGCACACCACCGTCCGGCAGGGCAACTCCGCGCTGACCGCCGACGACAAGGAATCGACCGTGGCCCGGCTCGCCGAGCTGCGCGCGATGCTCGGCGTGCTCGGCCTGGACCCGCTCGACGAGCGCTGGTCGGGCGGCGGCACCGACCGCGGCGAGGACCTGCACGGCGTCGTCGACTCCCTCGTCCGCCTCGTCCTCGACCAGCGGCAGTCGGCCCGCGCCCGCAAGGACTACGCCACCGCCGATGCCATCCGCGACCAGCTCCAGCAGTCCGGCCTGGCCATCGAGGACACCCCGTCCGGGCCGCGCTGGTCGCTGTCCTGACCGCCTTCGCACCCGTGGGCGGCCCGCCGGATTCGCCCTTCCCGGTGGACACGGGCGACACTCAATCCATACGTACGTACCCACTCCACGTCGCGAGACGTCGAGAGCAGTGAAGAAACAGGTGACCCATGGCCGGCAACAGCCAGCGCAGGAACCGCCGCACGTCCAACAAGAAGGGCGCCCAGGTCGGCAGTGGCGGTAAGCGGCGCCGGTCCCTGGAGGGCAAGGGCCCGACCCCGCCCGCCTCCGCGCGCAAGGGACACGTCAAGAACCGCATCGCCAACGCCAAGGCGAAGCAGGCCGCGGCGCGCCGCCCGGCCCCCCGCCGCGGCGGCGCCAAGGGCACGGCCGAGCTGGTCGTGGGCCGTAACCCGGTCGTCGAGGCGCTGCGCGAGGGCGTGCCCGCCACGACGCTGTACGTGCAGCAGTTCATCGACAGCGACGAGCGGGTCCGCGAGGCCCTGCAGCTCGCCACCGAGCGCGGGCTGCACCTCATGGAGGCGCCGCGCCCCGAGCTGGACCGGATGACCAACGGCCTCAACCACCAGGGCCTGGTCGCCCAGATCCCGCCGTACGACTACGCGCACCCCGAGGACCTCTCCGCGGCCGCCTTCGACGCCGGCGAGGACCCGCTGATCGTCGCGCTGGACGGGGTCACCGACCCGCGCAACCTCGGCGCGGTGGTCCGCTCCGTCTCCGCCTTCGGCGGGCACGGCGTGGTCGTGCCGGAGCGCCGGGCCGCCGGGATGACGGCCGGCGCCTGGAAGACCTCCGCGGGCACCGCCGCCCGCACGCCGGTCGCCCGGGCCACCAACCTCACCCGCGCCCTGGAGTCGTACCAGAAGGCCGGTCTGACCGTCGTCGGCCTGGCCGCAGACGGTGACACGGAGCTGCAGGACCTGGACGTCCTCGACGGCCCGGTCGTCATCGTCGTCGGCAGCGAGGGCAAGGGCCTGTCGCGGCTCGTCGGCGAGACCTGCGACCTGCGCGTGCGGATCCCGATGCCGGGCGGCGCGGAATCCCTGAACGCCGGTGTCGCGGCCGGCGTCGTCCTGTGGGAGGCCGCCCGCCGGCGCGCGTGACCGTCGTGGCCCGGGGGCACGTACGTACGCGTACGGCCCCCGGGGCCCGCGCCGCCGCGCTCCACCCCCGGTGTTCCGTCCCGGCTTGGTTCCCGGCGTCCGTCCCCACCCTGGGGCACAACCTGACCCTCCGTGGGCCTTTTGGACGCTCATCCCGTATCCCGTGATCTTTTGACGGGTCTCGGACAGATCGACCCGGTCAAGGCAGTGTCTTAACCGCGGGTCACTCGGTTAGATGAGCGTGGACACCAGAACACCCCGCACGCCTCCGGGGGGACGCTCGCCGGGCT
This sequence comes from Streptomyces sp. NPDC021749, assembly GCF_040640655.1. Taxonomy (NCBI): domain Bacteria; kingdom Bacillati; phylum Actinomycetota; class Actinomycetes; order Kitasatosporales; family Streptomycetaceae; genus Streptomyces; species Streptomyces sp. NPDC021749. Next base: position 100,492 of record NZ_JBFACE010000017.1, read on the forward strand.
TCGATGACGAGCCGGGCCTGAGCTCGGTCAAGGTGCCGTGCGATCCCGCGCAGGTCATCGTCAACCACGCCAGCTTCCGCGTACAGCTCGCCCCACCCGTGGCGGGTGACGCCATGGCCGAGACCGCGCGCATCCCCGCCGTCCGGGCGCCGTCCTCCGGTGCCAGACGCCGGGCACCCGTGGTGTGGAGCGGCCGCACCACACCGGGCGGCACGGCCGGCGCCACCACCCAACTCCTGCACGCGGTGCGCGACGCGGGCATCGGCCTCGACGGCGGCCCGGGCGACGACATCGGCACGACCCAGGTCCTGCCGCGGGTCCGGCTCGACGAGCCCGCCCCCGCCCAGACCGTGATCGGCCAGCGCGGCCCCGCCGAATCCGACCGCACCCTGCTGCGCGGCGTCCGCCCCGTGGGCAGCGCATACGCCGACAACAACGGCGGGACGGCCTACCGCCCCGTGTACGGCGGCCGCGGCCCCGCCGAGGACGCCTACGACGACGACCACTTCGAGGCCCGGGACCCCTACGACACCGGGTCCCGCCGTCGGGCTGCCGAGACCGTCCGGCACGCCTACTACCCGGGCCGCCGGATGAACCTCGGCGTGGTCCTCCTCCCGCTGCGGATCTTCCTCGGCCTGATCTCCATCTACGCCGGCATGGGCAAGCTCTGCGACCCCGTCTACTTCGACGGCGGGGAGCGCGGCTCGATGGTCAAGTGGCTGCTGTCGCTCGACCCCTGGGCGCTGGCCGTACCGCTGCGCGACTTCGCCGTCTCCCACCCCGTGGGCGCCGGTCTGACCGTCGCCTTCCTCCAGGTCGTCGTCGGCGTCCTGACGATCTGCGGACTGTGGCAGCGGGTTGCCGCGTCGATCGGCGCGCTGCTCTCCGCCGCGCTGCTGATGACCGTCAGCTGGCGCACGGTCCCCGCCTACGACGCGCCCGACATCATCTACCTCGCCGCCTGGAGCCCGCTGATCATCGCGGGCGCTCCCGTCTACTCCATGGACGCCCGGCTGGCCGGCGAGGCGTGGCGGCGGCTCGGGCCCCGTGTGGAGGTCGCCGACCTGCGCCGCCGGGTCCTGCGTCGCGGCGCCATGATGACCACGATGGTGGCCGGGCTGACCCTGCTCATCGGCTCGCTGCTCGGCGGCGCCGTACGGTCCGCGACGGTCACGCCCGTGCCGCGGCCCGGCGAGCCCGCGATCAACAACCTGCCCGGCTCGCCGCTGCCCCGCCCCGGCACGAACGCCACCCGGCCCGGCCGGCACCACCCCGGCAGCGCCGCCTCGCGTACGGGCACGCCGTCCGCGGGTGCCTCGCACAAGGCCCACAAGCCCCGCCCGTCCGCGTCCACACCGGGCGTCGGCCGCTCGACGGGCGCCACCAGCGGCCTCTCCCAGCAGCCCGGCGCGACCACCAGCGCCCCGCAGCAGACCGTCCCGACCCGCGCCCCCGCCCCGACCCACGCCCCCTCCGCGGGCGGCACCGGCGGCGGCACGACCGGCGCGGGCTCCACGGGCTCGGCCGGCTCCGGCGACTCCGGCGGCCGCGGCAACACGCTGGGCGGGCTGCTGGGCTGACCTTCTGTCCAGGGGGCTCCTTGCCGCCCACCTCCCCTGGGGCTTTGCCGCCGCCCACTCCCTCCGGGGGGTGGGCGGCGGCATGGGGGGACGGGATCACGGACGCCCGGCGTGCCGATCTCCCCCGACGGTGACGGAACCCTGGGCGCAGAACGTCACGGCCCGGGCTGTCGCCTTCCACGCCGGGTCCGAAGCGAACAGCTGAGTCGCACCGGCCGCCCCGAACGGCGGCGCATGGCCCCGCAAGGCGCTGCGTACGGCCGTCACGGCCGTCAGGGGCCCGTACGCGGCGAGGGGAGCGGGAAGGGCCGACCGGCGGGCGTCGAGGGCTGCAGTGGCCGCTCAAGGGGGTTCAGGCTGCGTAAGGGGGCCGCGTGCGGCAGCCGCGGCGTACGTGTACGGGTCCCCGCGAGACCCTCAACGCCCCTGGGCGCTCAGCTCCTTGGCGGCCTCGGTGAGGTCCTTGGCCGTGTCGATGGCGCGCCAGTACGCGCCGTGCGGAAGCGGGTAGCCGGCCAGTCGGCGTTCGCGGGCGAGGCGCGGGAAGGTCATGCGCTCGTGGTCGCCGCGTACCGGCAGCAGGCCCGTGAAGGCGGCGGAGAAGACGTAGACGCCGGCGTTGATGAGGTACGGGGAGGGCGGGGCCTCGATGAAGTCCAGCACGTGCCCGAACGCATCGGTCTCCACGACTCCCCAGGGGATGCGGGGGCGGGCCAGCGCCAGCGTGGCCTCGGCGTCGCGTTCGTGGTGGAAGGCCGCCATCTCGCGCAGCGGGAAGCGGGTCCAGATGTCGCCGTTGGTGGCGTACCAGGGTTCGTCGGGGCGGGGCAGCGAGCCGGCCGCGTACTTGAGGCCACCGCCGCGGCCCAGCGGCTCGTTCTCGACGACCGTCGTGACCCGCAAGGGGAGTTGGGCGTGGTCCAGCCAGTCCTGGAGCACTTCGGCGAGGTGTCCGCAGGAGATGACGACGTCCGTCACGCCCTCTTCGGCCAGCCAGTTCAACTGATGGCCGATGATCGGGGTTCCGGTGCCGGGAATCTCGACCATCGGCTTGGGGCGGTCATCGGTGTACGGGCGGAGACGTGAGCCCTGGCCGCCGGCCAGGACCACGGCCTGCGTGGGGTACGAATGCTGGGCGCCTGTCATGCTTCGCACCTTATGGGGTGCGAGGAAGGGTCGGTGACTAAGCGGGGCGGGGGCCGGTCAGTGGCCGAGCGGGGCGGGAGCGGTCACTGGGCGGCCGCGACGCCGGTGGCGAAGGAGGTGTCGCAGACCGGGCGGGAGTAGGCCTGGGCGCGGTGCGCGGCACCGTACTTGGCGACCGCGGCGCGGCCGAGGTCACGGGCGATCGAGGCGCAGTGCCTGGCGAGCGAGGGGTGCTTGGTGGTCGCCTTCTGGAGGTCGGTGAGGGCGACGCCGGGGTCCTTCTCCTGGAGCTCGACCAGCAGGCGCTTGCGCAGGGCCTCCTGGGGGGCGACCGGGTTGGCCTTGGTGGAGGCCTTCCCGGAGGACGCGGTCAGCATCTGGGAGTCGGTGGACGTGGTCGCCCACGGGACCCGGGTGACCGCGAGGGTCCCGGAGAGTACGAGGACGACGGGGAGGACGAGGGCGAGAGTTCTGCCGATGCGGCGGGCTGCGGAGTTCACGGTCGTGATGGTAGCGAGGAGTGATGATTTGGCGACATTTGGTCACCGTATCGAGGGACGTAATGCCCCGTCGGTCCAGTAGTGATGTTGACGCACTGGTACGAAAAGCCCCGTTCTGTCCCCGTGTTGCGGGCGTCGTGCGGCAGTGGACGCGACGGTGGCGGTGCCGGGTCCTACCCGCCACCGCCACCCCTCACACGCACACCCGTTCCGGCTCACGGCTCAGTGCGACGCCGTACGGCCCGGCACCGCGCGGTACGACGCGATGCCGGGCCGTACCGCGCAGTGCCGCTCCTCGCCGCTCAGTCGGACAGGCGCTCCCCGGACGACGTCGAGAACACATGCGTCTCGCCCGGCCGCGGCACGACGTGCAGCTGGGTGCCCTTCTCCGGCACCTGACGGCCGTTGACGCGGACGACCAGGTCCTTGACCTCGCCGCCGACCTCCGCGGTGCCGTACACATAGCCGTCGGCGCCCAGCTCCTCGACGACGTTGACCGTGACGGCGAGACCTGCCGGGGCGTCCGCGCTCTCCTTGGACAGTGACTGCGCCGCGGCGCCGTTCTGCTCGACGATGTCGAAGTGCTCGGGGCGCACGCCCACGGTCACCGTGCGGTCGCCCTTGTCGGCGGCCGCGGTGAGCGCCTCCCGGCTCACCGGGACGACGCTGTTGCCGAACTTGACCCCGCCGTCGGTGATCGGCACCTCGACGAGGTTCATCGCGGGCGAGCCGATGAACCCGGCCACGAAGAGGTTGGCCGGCCGGTCGTACATGTTCCGCGGCGAGTCGACCTGCTGGAGCAGCCCGTCCTTGAGGACCGCGACCCGGTCGCCCATGGTCATGGCCTCGACCTGGTCGTGCGTGACGTAGACCGTGGTGATCCCGAGCCGGCGCTGCAGCCCGGCGATCTGCGTACGGGTCTGCACACGCAGCTTCGCGTCCAGATTGGACAGCGGCTCGTCCATCAGGAAGACCTGCGGCTCCCGCACGATCGCCCGGCCCATCGCGACCCGCTGCCGCTGGCCACCGGACAGGGCCTTGGGCTTGCGCCCCAGGTACTCGGTGAGATCGAGGATCTTCGCCGCGTCCTCGACCTTCTGCCGGATCTCGGCCTTCGGCACACCGGCGATCTTGAGCGCGAAGCCCATGTTGTCGGCGACGGTCATGTGCGGGTAGAGCGCGTAGTTCTGGAACACCATGGCGATGTCCCGGTCCTTGGGCGGAAGGTGGGTGACGTCGCGGTCCCCGATGCGGATGGCGCCTCCGTCGACGTCCTCCAGCCCCGCGAGCATCCGCAGGGAGGTGGACTTGCCGCATCCGGAGGGGCCGACCAGGACGAGGAATTCGCCGTCCTCGATGGCGATGTCCAACTTGTCGACGGCGGGCTTGTCGGAACCCGGGTAGATCCGGGTTGCCTGGTCGTAGGTGACCGTAGCCATGGTGAGAGTCCCTTCACCGGCAGGAACGTGCCGGACGATCCGAGTAAAAGGAGTGGTGTAGTCCACTGATGTGGACTTCCCCGTGACGCTACCCGCGGCGGCCCCCGGTGTCAGTAGTCCAGCCCTCACCAAATTCAGGAGCCCGGCACCCGGCCCGCCTGGGTACACTTCTTCCGGCACGCCTCCTTAGCTCAGCTGGTCAGAGCACCGCTCTTGTAAAGCGAAGGTCGTCGGTTCGAATCCGACAGGGGGCTCTGAGCGTGAACAGGCAAGAAGCCCCGGGCCGGTTGGTGGTCCGGGGCTTCTCGCTTTCCACCGGCATCCACGGGTGACATCGACGCCGTCGATGCCCGCTCACGAGCGATCCGCCGCTTCAGTGGCCGGTCCATGTGACTGGCCGCTTCCCGCCGTGTGTCCTGCGCCACATGCGTGGAGACGTTCATGGTCATGCTGATCCGGCTGTGCCCGAGGATCTCCATCCGCACGCGGCCGACCACGCCGGCCGAGGTGAGCGGGGGGCGCGGCCGTGCCGGGCGTCATGCAGAGCCTCCCCCTTGGGGAGGCAGCCGCCGCCGTACCCGATGCCGGGCCGCATGCCCTCGGCGCCGATCCGGGCGTCGAAGCCCAGGAGGTCCACGATCTGGGAGACGTCGCCGCCGTTGGTCTCGCACATGGCGGCGACAGCGTTGATGAAGCTGATCTTCAGGCCGAGGAAGATGTGGGCGGCACCCTTGGCCAACTCGGCGGTCTGGGGGCGGTGACGAAGGTCGGTGGGCCCGCGTCGATCATCCCGGCGTACGCGGCCCGGATCGCCTTCCCGCCCTCCGGCGTGGTGACGCCGGCGAGGAGGCGGTCCGGGCGCAGGGTGTCTTCAACGGGGTGGCCTTTGCGCGGGAACTCGGGGTTCCACGCGACTTCCACGCTCTCCCCGGCGGGGTCAGGCGTGGGGCGAGGGCGGCCCTGGTCGGTGGTCCCGACGGTGACGGTGGACTTCCCGACGATTTGTGCATGCCCGGTCGAGGTGAGGGGCGCGCCCCACAGAAATATCCGCCAGCAGCCAATTTTTACCAGAGGTGAGGCAATTAATCCTCCATATCCGTTTTGAGGCACATTACGCTGATCTTCCATGAGGTTGGCTGGAATCACACTGATAAAGACCCATTGATCATGCCGCGTGCCGATGCGAGCCCGGCGTCGGGGAACGAAATACCGGGCTATTCTTAGGGTGATCCGGTTTCGGTCATGGATCGGCGATTAATCGGCCACAACCTGCGAACCGGACTGCCCGGCCTGGCCGGCCTGCCCGGCCAGGCCGGCGTCATGTGCCTTTTCCTGGCCGGCTGCGGCCTATCTGAGCACTCCAGCCCCAAGGGGGCACAGGAAATACACGCTCCAGAACTTCTGTCGAGCGTTGATCTGCATCTCCCGATAGAGACCTCTCTTTTTTCCGATGCGGACTCGGAGAAAATGGCCAGGGCCGGTGCCGTGCTGCGCAAGAAGTGCCTACGCCGATTCGACCTCGACTACGAGATCAACCCGCCGGGCCCGCTGACGGGGCCACGCACCTTCATGGAGCGCCGGTACGGGGTGACGGACAAGGCCGAGGCAACTGCCAACGGCTACCACCTCGGTGACCGCGACCCGCGCACTCACCCGCCCCACCCGCCGAAGCTCTCTGCCGAGCAGAAGCAAGTGCTCACCGGGCACTCCCCAAAGAAGGCCGGCGAGGGCGATACCGCGCTCCGGGTCAACGGCGTGACCGTACCGCCCGGCGGCTGCTACGACGAGGCGAAGAAGAAGTCGGTCGGCTCCGGAAAACTGGGTTCGAGCGACGTGGTCCGGCAGGCCAACTTCCAGACCTTTACCGCCAGTCGGTCGGTGCCGCAAGTGAAGCAGGCATTCGAAGCATGGTCCAGCTGCATGAAGAGGAAGGGTTACTCCTACCCCGGCCCCTTGGCAGCCATCAGCGACCGCCGCTTTCAAGGGAATTCACCCACGCAGCTGGAGCGCCAAGTGGCGACCGCCGATGTGGTCTGCAAGCAGCAAGTGAACCTGATCGGCACATGGTTCACGGTCGAGACTTCCTTGCAAAAGGAACTGATCGCACGGCAACGCGCCGACTTCGCCGCGGCATTGAAGGCGAAGAATGTACAACTCGCCAAGGCCAAGGCCGTACTCCGCGATCAGTGACGTAGTGGGCCGACACTTTTACGTCCTGGCACGCCCACCCTTTCCCAGGCATATCTGGGGCTGTTCCCAGGCATACCTGGGGCTGCACACATGCCATGGACGACGCCATAGAGAGGACTAAAGAAATGAAGCGCACCGCCAAGCTCGCCGCAGCAGCCCTGGGCGCAGCCCTGCTCGTCCCCACCCTCGCCACCAGCGCGCAGGCCAGTGTGAGCGGCTGCGGGCAGAACAGCTTCTGCCTCTTCTGCAACTCGAACGAGCAGGGCTCCCACAACTCGCTGCGAAGCAGCGTGTCGGACCTCGCCGGATACACGTTCACCAGCTCCGGCAACGGCCAGGGCAAGAGTGTCAAGAACAACGCCGCGTCCGCGTCCGTTGTCTCCAACATATGCATGACCGTGACCGTGTTCTACAACTCCAACTACAGCGGTCCCACCGACGCCTTCAACTACCGCAACTACGGCAACCTGAAGAACACGTACAACAACAATGCCTCGGTGAAGTTCGCCGGAGACTGCTGAGAACCAACACAGGGCCACTACGGCTGAGCCCCGCAACACAACCGGGCCCCGGTACGCGTCAGCGCGTACCGGGGCCCGGCCCATGTCCACCCGTCAGGAGACTCGTGTCAGCTTCGCGCCGAACGACGGCTCGGCGAGGTCCTTCTGCAGCGTCACGGGCACCTTCACCTCACCCATGCCGCCACCCGCGGTCAGCTCGCCGACCTGCGTACCGGCTTTCGCCGTGTGCGGGAGGGTCTTGCCCCTGGCGGTGAGCTTCAGTTCGACCTTGAGACCGGGCCAGCCGACCGCCGTCAGATCCTTGGTCGCCACGACCGGGGTCGTACCGCCCAGGCCGTCGTCGACGTGGCCGACGACCTCGCCCTTCTTCACGACGGTGCTGGTGGTCAGCGCCTTGCCCACGGCCAGGATGAGCTGCTTGCTGTAGGCGGTGGCGGTGTCGATGATCGGGGCCTTGTGCTGCCCGAAGACCGCGCCGATGATCAGCTGCGTGGAGCTGCCGACCTTCTTCTCTGCAGCGAAGAGCAGGTTGCCACCGGCCTTGGTCGTGGAACCGGTCTTGATACCGACGACGCCGTACACGGGGACAAGCTTGTTGAAGTTGTGTTGCGTCTTCTGGTACGCGAGGCCGTTGCCCACCCCGGAGGCGGTCGTGGAGTGGTACTCGGTCGCCCTGGAGATCTCCCGGAAGACCGGGTCCTGCATCGCCTTCTTGCCCAGCTTCACCTGGTCCTCGGCCGTACTGACGGTGCTCTCCAGGAGGCCGCTCGCGTCGGTGTAGGTGGTGTTCGTCATGCCGAGCTCCTTGGCGGTGTCGTTCATCTTCTTGATGAACGCCTGCTCAGTGCCCGCATCCCAGCGGGCCAGCAGTCGCGCGACGTTGTTCGCGGACGGCAGCATGACGGCCTGGAGGGCCTCCTTCTCGGAGATCTTCTGACCCTTGCGGACCTCGACGACCGACTCCTTCTCCCTGACACCGTTGATGAAGTCGTCCTCGGCCTTCTGATCGACGTCGATCAGGGGCTTGTCCTCACCCTTCTTCAGCGGGTGGTCACGCAGGATGATGTACGTCGTCATCACCTTGGCCACACTGCCGATGGGTAGCGGCTTCATCTCGCCGTAGGAGCCGACCCGGCCGAGTCCGTCGACGTCCACGATCGCCTGGCCCTCAGGGGGCAAGGACAGCGACGGCTTGTCGCCCTCGAAGACGGAGGACGACTTGCCGACGATCGCCAGTTTCGGGTCAGGCAGCGGGCGCATCGTCTGCACGACCACGAAGATTATCCCGAGGAGCACCACCAGCGGCGTCCAGATCTTCACCCGGCGCACCACCGTGCGCGACAGGGTCTCCGGCGGGGGCGGAGTGTTCGTCAGCTGGGCGAGCAGGTCAAGCGGAGCCTGCGGCTCCGCCGGAGACTCGGCCGGAGGCTCGGCCGGAGCAGCTGCCGCCGACTTCGGAGGAGCCGGCGGTGTCGCCTGGGGGTTGGCCTCCGGCTTGGGGGCCTTGAGCGGCTTCGGCGCCGGGGCGTCGTCCAGCTTCAGCGGGACGAACCGGCTGGTGCGCTCGGACTCGGACTCGGACTCGGACTCGGAGTCGGAGTCGGAGTTGGACTTGGACTTGGAGTCGGAGTTGGACTTGGAGTCCGGGTTCGCGGGAGCCTTGATCAGCTGGGTGGGCTGGTCGGTGCCGCCGGCCGCCGCCGGCTTGGGGGCCTTGATCAGCTGGGTGTCCTGATCGGCCGGGCCCGCCTTGCCATCTCCGTCGTCCTTGAGCCCTGCGTCCTCCTTCTTGAGCCCTGCGTCCTCCTTGGACTTGCCGTCACCGTCGGCACCGGCCCCCCAGGAGGCAGCCTTGGCCCCGGACTTGGCCTCGCTCTCGGGGGCCTTGCCGCTGCCGGTGGCGTCGGGCTTGGCGGTGGCGTCGGGCTTGGTGGTGGCGTCGGGCTTGGCGGTGGCCTGCTCGGCCTTACCGCCTTCGTCGGCGACGCCGAACTTCACAGTACCGAGCACTGCGGTCGCCTGGTCAGCCTTGCCACCACCGGTGGCGCCGGGCTTCGCGGGCTCCTGATCGGCCTTGCCGTCACCAGACAGAGCGGCGCCCTTGCCGTCCCCTGCCGCGTCGGACGCCGCACCCTCGTCGGCTGCACCGGCGCCATCGGCGGCGCCGGCCTTCGAGGCGCCGGAGGCAGCGGTGTCCTGGTCGGCCTTGCCGCCACCGGCGGCACTGGACTTCGCGGGCCCGGTCGCCTGATCAGCCTTGTCGTTATCGGCTTCGTCGGTCTTGGCTGGCGCTTGGGTGCCTTCGTCGTTGTCGGCTTCGTCGGTCTTCGTCGAGCCCTGGGTGCCCTTGTCGTTGTCGGCTTCGTCGGTCTTCGTCGACGCCTGGGTGCCCTTGTCGCTATCGGCCCCGTCGGTCTTCTTCGACGCCTGGGTGCCCTTGGCGTCATCGGCCCCGTCGGCCTCCGTCGACGCCTGGGCGCTCTCGTCGTCACCGGCCTTCGCCGACGCGGACGCAGGCGCCCCGCCGGCCTTGCCGGCGGCACCGGCCGCGCTGGCACGCACAGCCAGCCTGGGATCCGGGCGGCCGCCGTCAGCGCCCTGTTGGGCCGCGCCGGAACCCCCGGTTCCCGAACCGGCAGCGCCGGTCGTATCGTCTCCGGCCGCGGCATCGGCCGGCCGCCCCTCGCCCCGACCGCCGTCAGCGGCGACGGCATCGGAACCACTGTCCCTGCCGCCGGCAACACCCGTACCGGCCCCGGCCGCAGGCCGACCGGCACCGGCACCGGTACCCGCGCCCGAAGCCGACCGCCGGCCGCTCCGCTGCTCCGACATGTCGGGGGACTCGCCCGCCACCGATGCCTCCTCAGAATTCCCGTGCCGTACACCCGGAGCCTTCGGACGCCAACGCGCCCAAAGCCCGGAATTCACTCAACGTCTACCAGTGTCCTCTGTGATCGTCGCGCGACTGCGCACCCGCACCCACAGAGGTCTTCACCTGGGTTCACCCACGTGCTAGACGAGACGACATACCTAGCGGTTCCCACGAAACCACCACACGCTCTCGACAGGCCGATGTGAGAGGGGTCACCTGTCACTCATCCTCGTGGGTGACATGGGTGGGCAGTAGCCGCAGAACGATTCCGGAGGAGCTGCTGCTGCTCGCCCTGGACCCGGCCGCGGGTACCACGGCGCAGTCGCAGTCGCAGTCGCTCGATCTCGGTCTTGCCGGAGTGCGGCTAGCAGGGCTTTGTCAGCCGAGATGGTCCTTGAGTTCGCGGTAGCCGTGTTCAACTCTCCATAGGATCTGGGGTATTCGCACCGGCTCGCGTAGCGGGGTGTCGGCGGGCAGCGTCGAGAGCCGGTATCGGTGGGCTCGGCGCTGTCGGGGCGGCCCCCTCCACCAGCAATCAGCAGTCAGCAGCCGGCAGTCAGCAGCCGGCAGTCGGGCAGCCAGCAGTCGGGGAAGGAGCCGTCGTCGGCGACGCGGCGGATCGTGCGGTTGGCCGGACGGACGCGCAGGGCCAGGAACGGGGAGTGCATCTCGGCGGTGGGGGGAGGTGTGCTTGGTGGCCTTGCTGCCCTGGCGCCAGGTGACGGTGCGGGTGGACGCCTGTCCGGCGGCCAGGGCCGGCGCACGCAGGGTGGTGTACGGCTTCGGTTAGCCGCACGAGGGAGGGCAGCCCCGCCTGGAACACGGCGGGCGCTCGGGTATGGCGTCGCCCGGGTGGGCGGGGGGCCTTGACCGCGACCGCGTAGGCCAGGACCCGGCGGTGGCGGATCGCCTCGGCCAGCAGCGCATCGTCGGTGTTCTCGGCGTCGTCCCAGCTCTCGGGTTGGCTGGGCCCGTGGATCTCCAACGCGCGGCACGGCTGCGCCAGGGACCACGCCCGAGTGCGCCCTCGCCCGCGGCGCTGACGGAATGCGGCGGAGACAGTGAGCCGGGAGCAAGAGGGAGGGGGGCTCTTTGGCGCGGTCGGTGAGGGAAGTTGATGGCGATCAACCGGTACTCCGGTGGGAGGAGCGATATCGGGGTGGACCTCCAGTTCGTCGAGTTCCTCAAGGCCCAGGTCAAACGCCTGCTGCCGCGGTTCGGGCCCGTGGCGCCGGATCAGGTCCGCGCGGAAGCCGACGGCCCGAGGCAGTCGCGCCGAGGTCACGGGGAGGTCCCTCGTTGCGTACCTGATCGGATGGGGGTGCGCGCTGAGGTGCCGGTCGGGTGGGGGAGTCGGAGGCGTGTCGGTGCTGCGGCGGGTTTTGGGCGGGGAGGCGGGGTGGGCGGCGTAAGTTCGCCGGCATGGTGACTTCGATGACGCAAGAGGACTACGAGCAGCGGCTGGAGCGGGCGGGGCGGGCGGCGGCCGATGCCGGGCTGGCCGGGCTGCTCGTGACGCCCGGGCCGGATCTGGTGTGGCTGTGCGGCTACCGGCCGCCCGCGGCCACCGAGCGGCTGACGGCCCTGCTGGTCGAGCCCGGCCGACGCTCGCGGCTGCTGGTGCCCGTATTGGAGCAGCCGGACGCGGAGCACTCCGCCGGGGCGGGCGCGCTGGAGATCTCCGGGTGGAGCGACGGCGCGGACCCGTATGGGGCGATCGCCAAGTGGATGCGTCCTCAGGGGCGTTACGGGGTGTCCGATGCCACCTGGGCGCTGCATCTGCTGGGCCTCCAGCGGGCGGTGCCGGGGGTGGCGTACGCGGGGCTGACGGAGGTGCTGCCGATGCTGCGCGCCGTCAAGGACGCCCACGAGGTGGCGCGGCTGGCGGCGGCGGGGGCGGCCGCGGACGCGACGTACGAGGAGATCCTGCAGGTCCGCTTCGAAGGGCGGCGGGAGTCGGAGGTGGCCGCGGACCTGGCCCGGCTGCTGATCGAGCACGGGCACAGCCAGGTGGACTTCACGGTCGTCGGGTCGGGCCCCAACGGTGCGAACCCGCACCACGAGGCGGGGGAACGGGTCATCGAGGACGGCGACATGGTGGTGCTCGACTTCGGCGGCCTCAAGGACGGCTACGGGTCGGACACGACGCGCACGGTGCACGTCGGGGAACCGGGGGCCGAGGAACGCAAGGTGCACGACATCGTGCGGGAGGCGCAGCAGGCGGCCTTCGAGGCGGTGCGGCCGGGCATCGCCTGCCAGGACGTCGACCGGGTGGCCAGGAGGGTGATCAAGGCGGCGGGGTACGGCGAGTACTTCATCCACCGGACCGGGCACGGCATCGGGGTCACCACGCATGAGCCGCCGTACCTGGTGGAGGGCGAACATCTGCCGCTCGTACCGGGGATGTGCTTCTCGATCGAGCCGGGGATCTATCTGCCGGGGCGGTTCGGGGTGCGGATCGAGGACATCGTGACCTGCACGGAGTCGGGCGGCCGGCGGCTGAACGGGACGGATAGGGAGATGGCCGTGGTTCGGTAGGTGGTGGGCGGTAGGTGGTAGGTGGCGGGCGGTCGGCGGGGCGGCGGGTCGGCGGTGGGCGGGTCCGCTCGGCGGTGAACGGGTGGGCGGGTCGGCGGTCGGCGGTGGGCGGCAGGCCGTAGGCGGTAGGTGGTGGGCCGAGGGCGGGGGCGGGGTCCAACTTGGCTTGCTCGGATTCGGCTTGCCCGTATTACGGCGCCAGGGTCCCCTCGCCCAGGGGGGCGCGGGTCTCCAGGGCGCGGATCAGATCGTCGCCCCCGGCCCGGGCCGGCATCGGCGGGCCGATCACCTGCCGGGAGGTGATGCCGTGGGCCGCCGGCTCGCCGTCGCTGGACCATCGGCGGGCCGTCGGCGGGCCGTCGGGGGTCCAGCCGATGACCAGATGGCGGCCCCCTTCGGCGAGCAGGTCGCCGGTCGCGCGCCACCTTGGCGGGGTCGCCGGCTAGTCCGATGGCCGTCGCGCCGGTGTTCTTGAGCTGCTGGACGAGCGGCGAGCCGGTGCTGACGGCGGCTGTGGGGCGAGGGGCGATGGCGTCGAGCGGTTCGGTCGAGCGGCTGAAGGGGGCTTTCGCGCTGGTCAGGGGGCGTTGTCAGTGGGGTGGTTCAGGATGGGTCGCGACGCTTCCGACGGATTCCGGTGGATGGTTGCGTAGGTGCGGGACGTGCGAGGCGTATGCGGGCCGAGGGTGAAAGGGGTGATCGCGTGGCCGGGCGTGGTGAGGCGACGGTGCGGGCGGTACGGCGGCCGGAGGTGCGACTGCCGGAGCTCGTGGCGTACGACGGCGGGGAGCTGGAGGAGGAGGGGGATTACGACGGGCTGGAGTTCGCGGACGCCGACTGGGCGGGGCAGTCGGCGCGGGGCGCGCGGTTCATGGACTGCGGGCTGCGCCGCTGCGGGCTCGACGAGACGGTGCTCGGCCGGGCCCGGATCATCGACAGTGAGCTGAGCGGGGTGCGCGGGATCGGGACGGACCTGTCCGGGGCGACCCTGCGCGATGTCGAGGTCTCGGACGCCAGGCTCGGTGGGACGCAGCTGCACGGGGCGGTCCTGGAGCGGGTCGTGGTGCGCGGCGGGAAGATCGACTTCCCGAACCTGCGGAGGGCGAAGCTGCGGGACGTTGCCTTCGAGGGGTGCGTGCTGATCGAGGCGGACTTCGCGGGGGCCGAGCTGGAGCGGGTCACGTTCGACGACTGCACCCTGACGCGGATCGATTTCTCCGAGGCGCGGATGAAGGACGTCGATCTGCGCGGCGCGGCGGTCGTGGACATCGCGCGGGGGATCGACCGGCTGTCGGGAGCGGTGATCAGTACGGCCCAACTGATGGATCTGGCACCGGCGTTCGCGGCGCAGATAGGGGTGCGGGTGGAGTAGGGGGAAGGGAGGGGGCGTCCTGGCCTGAACTGGCTTGTACTATCTTGTCGGGTTCCGTCACGTTCCGTCGCGTTTTCCGTCCCGTCCCGTCTCCTCGCGTCCTGTCCCGTCGCGCTATGGGCCGGGCAGGTGGGCGGTTGGCTGACGGCGCGGCGGCCGGTCATCGGCCGGGTGGGCGGCGTTCGGCTTGGGGGGCGACGTTCGGTTCGGTGGGGGGCGGTTCGGGTGGGGGCGTTCGGTTCGGGTGAGGGGCGTTCGGTTCCGGTGGGCGATGTCCGGACAAGGCGTCCGGACCAGGCATCCGGGCCAGGCATCCGGGCGAGGCCGTCCGGAGCAGGCCGTCCGGACCGCTCGGACCGGGCTGGCCGTGGTCAGACGCGGGGGAAGCGGGCCTGGAGGTCCCAGATGACGGGGTTGTCGCCGAGGCCGTCGTGCATGTCCGTGAGGTCGGCGATCAGATCGTGCAGGAAGTCGCGGGCCTCGCGGCGGAGTGCGGCGTGGTTGAAGGTGAGTGGGGGTTCGTCGGCCGGCATCCAGTCGGCCTCGACGTCCACCCAGCCGAAGCGCCGCTCGAAGCGCATCCGGTCGGCGGATTCCGTGAAGTCCAGCTCGGCGTGGATCGGGCGGGCCGAGCGGCTGCCGCGGGGATCGGTGTCGAGCTGCTCGACGATGTCGCACAGCGCCCAGGCGAAGTCGAGCACCGGCACCCAGCCCCAGGCGGTGGACAGTTCGCGGTCCGCCGTGGTGTCCGCGAGGTAGACGTCGCCGCAGAAGAGGTCGTGGCGGAGCGCGTGCACACCCGCGGTCCGGTAGTCGGTCTGCGGGGGGTCCGGGAAGCGGCGGGAGAGGGAGTAGCCGAGGTCGATCACGCCTTGATGGTGTCACGGCGGTCAGCGGACGGATGTCCGCACCGGCTTTGAGCGGAGCCCGCGGCCGAGCTTTGGGCCGCCACGGCCTTGGCCACCGGGCTTTTGGCCGGGGAGGGGGGCTGCCACGGCCTTGGCCGCCGGGCTTTTGGTGGGGGACTCGGGCCGTCACGGGCAGGCTTCGGTCGCCGGGGCTTTTGAGCGGCCTCTGAGCTGCCTCTGAGCGGCGGCCTCTGAGCTGCCTCTGAGCTGCCTTTGAGCGGGGCCTTTGATGGTGGCTTCGGCTGGCGATTTTGACCGGGCGGGCCGCGCGGAGTCCGGAGAGCGTGAGGGAGTGGCAGGCGACGCCGGGCCATTGCGCTGCGTTGCGCGCCTCGTGCTGTCTCGTCGTACCTCGTGCTGTCTCGTCGTACCTCGTGCTGTCTCGTGGTGCCTCTTGCTGTCTCGTGCTACCTCGCGCTGTCTTCGAAGTGCCTCTTGTTGCCTTGGCTCGTGGGGTGGGGCGTGGTCAGGGCAGAAGGCGTTGTTCCTTGGCTACGGAGACCGCGCCGGCCCGGGTGTCCACGGACAGCTTGTCGTAGATGCGGCCGAGGTGGGTCTTGACCGTGGCCTCGCTGATGAACAGGGCGCGGGCGATCTCCCGGTTGCTCAGCCCGCGGGCGAGCTGACCGAGGATGTCGAGTTCGCGGTCGGTGAGGGTGGGGCGCGGGCTGCGCATCTGGGCCAGTACCCGGTGGGCGACCGGCCCGGAGAGCGTGCTGCGCCCCGCGGCCGCGGCCCGGATGGCGGCGAAGAGCTCCTCCGGCCGCTCGGCCTTGAGGAGGTAGCCGGTGGCACCGGCGTCGATGGCGCGGGTGATGTCGGCGTCGGTGTCGTAGGTGGTCAGGACGAGGACGTGGGGGATCGGGCTGGTGGGAGGAGGGGCGGGGCTGGTCGGGCTGCCGTCCTTGGTGTCCTTGGTGCCCCTGCTGTCCTTGGCGCCCCTGCTGACCTTGGTGTCCTTGCCGCGCAGGGCGTCCTGGCCGCGCAGGGCGTCCTTGCCGTTGTTGCCATTCATGGCGTCCTTGCCGTTCTTGGTGTCCTCCCTGGCGTGGGCGGTGATACGGCGGGTGGCTTCGATGCCGTCGATGCCTGAACCGAGTTGGAGGTCCATCAGGACGACGTCGGGGCGGAGCGCGGCGGCCAGTGCCACCGCCTCCTCGCCGTCGCCGGCCTCGGCGATGACCTCGATGCCGGGGGCGCTGCTGAGCAGGGCGAGCAGTCCGGCGCGGACCACCGCGTGGTCGTCGCAGAGCAGGACGCGTACGGGAGTGTGCGGGGCTTCACCTGCGGGGGAGGAGGTGGAGGCGGAGGAGGTCATGGCGTGCGCTCCAGGGGGACGGCGGCGGACAGGACGGTGCCCTCGCCCGGTGCGGATTCAATGGTGAGGGTGCCGCCGAGCTGCCGCATCCGGGCGTGCATGGCGGGCAGGCCGTGGCCGCGCCCTTGCGCGGCAGCGGTGGTGAAGCCCTGGCCGTCGTCGGCGATGTCGAGGACGACCTGGTCGCCCAGGTAGCTGAGGGTGAGGGTGACGGTGCGCGCGGCGGCGTGCTCGCGGACGTTCGCGAGGGCGCCCTGCGCGATGCGCAACAGCGCGGACTGCACCCGGTCCGGGAGCGGTACGGGGGTGCCGTCCTGGTGGAGGCGCACGCTCAGCCGCCCGCCGGCACCGCCGCCGCCCGGCCCGTCCGTAGTGGCGCCGGTCGTGGGGCCGGTTGCCGGACCGGCTGTGGGACCGGCTGTGGGGCCGGTTGCCGGACCGGCTGTGGGAGCGGTTGCCGGGCCGCTCATACGGGTGGCCAGCCGGCGGAGGGCCTCCGGGAGGGGGGTGCCGCCGGCCAGGTCGGCGGGGGCGAGGTCGTGGACGAAGCGGCGGGCCTCGGCGAGGTTGCGGGCGGTGATCTCGGTGGCCGTACGGAGGTGGCCGCGGGCGGTGTCCGGGGCGCTGTCCCAGGTCCGGTCGGCGGCCTGCAGCAGCATCTGCTGGCTGGACAGGCCCTGGGCGAGGGTGTCGTGGATCTCCATCGAGAGCCGCTGCCGCTCGGCGAGCGTGCCCTCGCGCCGCTCGGTCGCGGCCAGTTCGCGGCGGGTACGCAGCAGGTCGTCGATCAGTGCACGCTGGCGGGCCGCCTGCCGCTCCATGTGGACGAAGACGGCGGTGGCGAGCGCGGCGACGGCCGGCGGGGCCAGCACCAGGATCGGGTCGAAGTCGGTGGACAGCCGGAGTTGGGCGGCGACGACGAAGGCGGTGAGCAGGCCGACCAGCACCGATGCGGCGCCGGCCGGCAGCGTCCGCAGGCCCGTGTAGAAGAGCGGCACGGCGCACCAGGCGAAGCTCGGCGCGAGCAGGACCACGACGACCCAGACCGTCACGACCGCAGCCAGCCAGAGCAGCCGGCAGGTATTGGTCTGGTCGGTCTGCCGGGTGTCCTGCGTGTCGGGCCTATGGGGCCTATGGGGCCGACGGGGCCTACGGGGCCTATGGGGGCTACGGGGGACACGCGCCGTATGGGGGCTACGGGGTGCACGGGGGGCACGCGCCGTATGGCGGCCGAGGTGCGGGCCGAGTACGTAGAGCACGGCCAGGGTGATGCTGAGGGCGATGATCCACGGGGTGCGGGGCTCACCCGGGTGCCGGAGCAGGAAGCGGGCGAGCGAGGCGGCGAGCAGCAGGAAGAACGTCAGGTGCAGCACCGGGACGAACCAGCGGGCGTCGGGGTCGCGTCCGGGGACGGCGGCCGGTCCCGTGTCCGGGAAGGTGGCCGGTCCCGTGTCCGGGAAGGCGGTCGAGCCCGCGTCCAGATTGGCGGTCGAGCCCAGGGTCGGGACGGCGGTCGATTCCGCGGCCGGGGCCACGGCCGGTCCCGTGTCCGGGTCGGTCGGTGCTTCCCGGCCCGCGTCCCAGCCCGCGCCCCTGTCCTTGCCCGCGGCCCTTTCCCTGCCCGCGGCCCTTTCCCTGCCCGCGGCCCGGTCCCTGTCCGCGGCCCGGGGCCGGTCCGCGTCCCTCTCTCGGTCCGCGTCCCCGTCCGGGGGCTGCTGAGTGATGTGCACCGTGGTCTCCTCGTAGGCCGACGTCCGTCAGACGGGCCCTGGCCGGGCGCCGACCTCGTAGTCGTAACCCGGGCGGAGCGGCGCCCGCATCAACCGATCGGCCGACACCGGTATCCCCCATCATGCACGGCGATCCCGGCCGGACCGCCGATCCGGCCGGGCCGCTCGCCCTCCGACGATGGGGGCATGAATCCGAGAACTCCGTTCCGCTCCCACAAGGTCTCCCACAAGGTCTCCCGCATGGCCTCCGGCGAGGACTCCCGCAAGGTCTCCGGCGACGCTTCCCGCACGGTCTCTCGTAAGGTCTCCGCGGTCGGTGCCGTCGCCGCGTCCGCCGCCGTCGCGATCGCCCTGGTGGGCGCGGGTGTCCTCGGCGGTGCCTCCGCGACCGCCGCACCCTCGTCCACGAACTCCGTTGCCACGCCCTCGTCCGTGAACGTCGGCAAGGGCCTCACCCGTACCACCACCCACCTCACCCTCGACGCCGCCACCAAGGCCGCCCAAGCCGCGCTGAAGGCGGCCGAGAAGGCCGGACAGCGAGTCTCGGTGGCCGTCGTGGACCGCAACGGCAGCACGCTCGTCGCACTGCGGGGAGACGGCGCCGGGCCGCAGGCGTACGAGTCGGCGGAGCGCAAGGCATTCACCGCGGTCTCCTGGAACGCCCCCACCTCCGAGCTGGTCAAGCGGCTCGACCAGGCGCCCACGCTCAAGGACATTCCCGGCACCCTCTTCCTGGCGGGCGGCGCGCCGGTCCGGGACGAGGACGCGCCGATCGCGGGCATCGGGGTGGCGGGGGCGCCGAGCGGCACCCTCGACGAGCAGTTCGCCCAGGCGGGCGTGAACGCTCTCGACGGGTAACACCCTCCACGGGTACTCGACGGGTAACACCCTCCACGGGTAAACGCCTGCCACAGGTAGCCGAACGGATCGGAGGGACGGACGGACCGCAGGTGCCGGAGAGGCCGTGGGCTGAACGGGCCGACGCGGGCCGCGATCAGCCGCACGGCCCGGCTACGGCAGTGCCAGCACCCGTGCCCCGGCTACCCCGGCTACGGCAGTGCCAGCACCCGCGTTCCGGCTTACGGCAGTGCCAGCACCCGTGCCCCGGCTACCCCGGCTACGGCAGTGCCAGCACCCGCGTTCCGGCTTACGGCAGTGCCAGCACCCGCGCCCCGGCTACCCCGGCTACGGCAGCGTCAGCACCCGCGGCCCGTCTTCCGTCACCGCGACCGTGTGCTCGAAGTGGGCGGCCCGGCCGCCGTCCGCGGTGCGCAGGGTCCAGCCGTCGTCGTCCGTGACGTAGGCGTCCGCGCCGCCGGCGAGGAACATCGGCTCGATGGCGATCACCAGGCCGGGGCGCAGCAGGAAGCCGCGTCCCGGTCGGCCGTCGTTCGGGACCGGCGGGTCCTCGTGCATCTGCCGGCCGATGCCGTGGCCGCCGAAGTCGCGGGGGATGCCGTAGCCGGCGGCGCGTCCGATGCTGCCGATCGCATGGGAGACGTCGCCGATCCGGGCCCCCGGTACGGCGGCCGCGATACCGGCCTCCAGCGCCCGCCGGGTGGTGTCCAAGAGCCGCTCGTCCTCGGGGCGCGGGGTGCCGACCGTGAAGCTGGTGGCGGCGTCGCCGGCCCAGCCGTCCACCACCGCGCCGCAGTCGATGCTCACCAGGTCGCCGTCGCGCAGCCGGTACCCGTCCGGGATGCCGTGCACGATCGCGTCGTTGACGGACGCGCAGATGACGGCCGGGAACGGGGTGGGCGCGAACGACGGGCGGTAGTCGAGGAAGGGCGAGGCGGCGCCGGCCTCGCGCAGCACGGCCCGGGCGACCTCGTCGAGGTCCAGGAGGCGTACGCCCGGCGCGGCGGCCGCGCGCACCGCGGCCAGCGCGTCGGCGACGACCCGGCCGGTCAGCCGCATGGCGTCCACCGCGGGCTCCGTCTTGATTTCCACCATGGATGACCTCCGCAGGGCAGGGGAGCGCCGGTAGTGCTCCACCGGGGTTGCTCCGACCGGTATTTCTTTACCGGTAATTGTTTACCGGTATTAGTATCACGGGCATGGTGCGGACTCCACTGACTCCTTGGGAGCGGGAACGCGGTGAACGGCTCGGCGCGCTGCTGCGGGCGGCGCGTGGCGGGCGGAGCATGGTCGAGGTCGCGGCGGCGGCCGGGCTGTCCGCCGAGACGCTGCGGAAGATCGAGACCGGCCGGGCGCCGACCCCGGCGTTCTTCACGGTCGCGGCGCTGGCCGGCACGCTCGGACTGTCGCTGGACGAGGTGGCGGTGCTGGCCACCCCGCCCGAACCGGCGGACGGGGCGGGGAGCGGGAGCGGCGCCGCCGCCTGACCCTGCCTGCCCCGCCTGACCCCAGCCGACCTCGCCTGACCTCAGCTGATCTCGCCCGGCCCCGCCTGACCCCACCCCACCCTGCTGACCTGAAACGCATGAAGGGCCGGCCCCCCCGAAGGGGACCGGCCCTGAAGCAAGCTTGCGTCCACCGGCCGCACGGGCCGGCGGACCTCGACGACTCAGACGTTGACGCCGAAGTCCTTCGCGATGCCGACCAGGCCCGACGCGTAACCCTGGCCCACCGCGCGGAACTTCCACTCCGCGCCGTTGCGGTACAGCTCGCCGAAGACCATGGCGGTCTCGGTGGCGGCGTCCTCGCTCAGGTCGTAGCGCGCGATCTCCGCGCCACCGGCCTGGTTGACGATGCGGATGAAGGCGTTCCGCACCTGGCCGAAGTTCTGGCTGCGGTTGTCGGCGTCGTAGATGGACACCGGGAACACGATCTTGTCGATGTCGGCAGGCAGCGCCGCCAGGTTGACGTTGATCTGCTCGTCGTCGCCCTCGCCCTGGCCGGTGACGTTGTCACCGGTGTGGACGATCGACTGGTCCGGCGTGCTCTTGTTGTTGAAGAAGACGAAGTGCTGGTCGGAGTAGACCTTGCCGGTCGGGTTCACCGCGATCGCGCTGGCGTCGAGGTCGAAGTCCGTGCCGGTGGTGGTGCGGACGTCCCAGCCGAGGCCCACCGTGACGGCGGTCAGGCCCGGTGCCTCCTTGGTGAGCGAGACGTTGCCGCCCTTGGACAGGCTTACAGCCATGGGGATGTCCCTTTCCTAGTCAACGCGTCGAGTCGTCGGGCTCCGTGCTGGCACGAAGCTACCGTCACCCACCAGAACGTCGTCGGGGGACCGTGAGGTTCCAGCTCCCTTTACTTTCTTTGCCCAATCCTGATGCCGGTGGCCGTGCGGCAATCCGGTGTCCGTGCGGCGGACCGTGCTGTTCGGCCTCCCCGGCGCGGAATCTGATGTGCGGCCAGGTCAACGGCCAGGTCAACGGGCGTGAAAAGCGGGTGACGGTGCGGCCGGATCCGCGGGATCATAGGACCATGTCCGGGCCCCATGTCATCCGCGGTTCGGTCGTCCTTCCCGAGGCCGAGCTCGTCTGGCGATTCTCGCGGTCCTCGGGTCCGGGCGGCCAGCACGTCAACACCAGCGACAGCCAGGTCGAGCTGCGCTTCGACCTCGGCAGCACCCAGGCGCTGCCGCCGGTGTGGAAGGAACGTGCGCTGGAGCGGCTGGCCGGCCGGCTGGTCGACGGCGTGCTGTCCGTACGCGCCTCCGACCACCGTTCCCAGTGGCGCAACCGCGAGACCGCAGCCGTCCGGATGGCCGCGCTGCTCGCCGAGGCCACCGCGCCGCCGCCCAAGGCGCGCCGGAAGTCGCGGATCCCGCGGGGTATCAACGAGCGCCGGCTGCGCGAGAAGAAGCAGCGCAGTGAGACCAAGCGCGGCCGTTCGGGCCGCGACTGGACCTGAGCGAGCCGCGGCCCCAACTGCCTCCCGCCGGGCGCCCACCCCCACCGCCGGCCCCTCAGTCCACTGCCGGCCCCTCATCCCACTGCCCCTGACCGGCCACCGGGCCCGCAGTCCATCCACCCACGACCGGCACCGGCTCAACCACCCACGTCCCACCGGCTCAACCGCCCACGACCGGCACCGGCTAATCCACCCACGGCCAGCCCCAGCCCAACCACCCCCCGCGGCCGGCCCCAACCCAACCACCCACCCGAGGCCGCCCCCGGCCCGACTGGCGTGCCCTCACCTCAACTGCCGGTAACGCCCCCGGAAGTACGTCAGCGGCCCGTCGTCCTCGTTCCGGATCGCGGTGGACAGGACCCGTCCGATGACGAGGGTGTGGTCACCGGCCACGACGCGCTGTTCGGTGCGGCACTCCAGGGTCGCCAGCGCACCGGTGATGAGCGGAGCACCGGACGCTTCGCCCTGTTCGTGTGCGATGTCCTCGAAGAGCAGTCGGTCGCTGATGCGGCCTTTCATGGCGAATCGTCCGGCAATCTGCCGTTGATGCCCCGAGAGCACGGAAACGGCCCACAGCGGCTGCTCCGTCAGCAGGTCGTCCATCCGGGAGCCATTGCGAACGCTCACCATCACGAGCGGCGGATCGAGCGACACGGAAAGGAACGCCGTGGCGGTCATGCCGACACCCTCGCCACGCGGCCCGGCGTCCGGGTCGTGGGCGGTGATCAGTACGACGCCGGCGGCGAGCCGGGACAGGGCGGCGCGGAACTCGTCGTCACTCACCCCCACAGCATGCGGGATCGGCGCGCCACCCGGCGTGGAGGCCGGCGCGACGGTGGGGGCGGCGGTGGCGGCGGGCCCGGTGGCCGCCGCATCGACAGGGGTTTCCGTGAACACGCCATGAACGCTAACTTCCCGCCGTCCCGGCTCGCATCGGGCCCCGGGACCACCCGCGTCCTAGGACCATCGACGGAGGTCGTATACAGGCGGCGAACCCCTCGGAATTTGCGTTCAGAAAGTGTAGAAAGAGTGAAGGCGGGTCTGCTGCGGCAGGATGGTACGGCACGGTCAACGCTCGCTCACCGTCTGTGACTTGAGTCACAGACGCTTCTAATTGTTGACCCTGTGTACCGAGTGAAGAGCTCACTGTGATTCAGTGAGCGTGGAATCGGACGACAAGAATCGTGGAGTCTGCTGTCGAGGTCTCAGGGGAGCGAGCGATGGAGACCGAGTCGGAGCCATACGTCCGTCTTGCGACCCTGCGGCAGCTGCACCAAGTGGTCGCCGAACTGAACACCGCACGCAGCCTGGCGGACACCTTGCAGACGGTCGCCGACGGCGCCGTCAACGGCCTCGGCTACGAGCTGTCCGCGGTCAACCTCGTGCGGCCCGACGGCGATCTCGTGGTGGCCGCCGTCGCCGGCAGCGCGGGCGCCGAGGCCCTGATGGCCGGCCGGGTCGGCTCGCGCGCCTCCTGGGACCGCCGGCTGTCCATGGGGGAGCGGTGGGGCGACCTGTGCTTCATCCCGCACACCGAGGGCTGGGTGCTGGATGACGACGACGTACCCCAGTGGCACACGGCCGGGCCGGCGCCGCGCTTCCCCGACGAGTGGCACCCGATGGACCGCCTCTTCGCGCCCATGTACACCGCGGGCAACGGCGGCGGCGAGCTGCTCGGCGTGATCTCCGTCGACCGGCCGCGCAACGGCCGGCGCCCGGGCCCCTGGGGGCAGGAAGCACTGCAGATGTACGCCTTCCAGTCCGCGATCGCGATCAGCAACGCCCGGCTGCGGGCGAACATGCAGCGTGCCCTGGTCCGGCTGGAGCGCGAGCAGCAGGCCCTGCGCGCCAGCGAGGAGAGCTTCCGCCAGGCCTTCGAATACGCACCCAGCGGGATGGCCGTGGCCGAAATGGGTGGGGACCAGCACGGGCGGCTGCTACGGACCAACGACGCGCTGTGCCGGCTGCTCGGCCGTACGGCCTCCGGGCTGCGCCGGTACTCGTTCTCCGACCTGGTCCACCCCGAGGACATCGGCACCCTGCTGCGCACCTCCGCCGAGGGCGGCCGCGCGGAGCTCCGGCTGGCCCGCCGCGACGGCACGTACGTGTGGGTCTCGCTGCGCAACTCCGTCGTCGCCGACACCGCCGACGGCCCCCGCTATCTGCTCACCCACGTCGAGGACATCGAGGAGCGCAAGCGGCACGAGCTCCAGCTCGCGCACCGGGCCAGCCACGACTCGCTGACCGGCCTGCCCAACAGCGCCGAACTGCGGGCCCGGCTCGGCGCCCGGCTGTGCTCCCGGCCGGCCGGCTCGCTGGCGGACGCCTACGCCTCCTCGGGCGGCGCGGACCCGCGGGACCCGCACGGCTTCCGGCCGGACGGCAAGGAACCCTTCGACGGCGTCGACGGCTTCGAGGGCAACACACCGGTCCCGTTCGACCACCACGTGCACCTCGTCGCCCCTACGGACGGGCCGGCCGACGACGGCTCCAAGGGGCTCGCGGTCCTCTTCTGCGACCTCGACGGCTTCAAGTCGATCAACGACCGCTTCGGGCACAACACCGGGGACGCGGTGCTGATCGAGGTCGCCCGCCGGCTGACCAGCGGCGTGCGGGACGGCGACACGGTCGCCCGGCTCGGCGGCGACGAGTTCGTGGTGCTCGCCGACGGTCTCGGCACGGCCGACGCCCAGGACCTCGCGGTGCGGCTGCGCAACGCGATCATCCCGCCGATCCGCGTCGAGGGCCGGGCGGTCCGGGTGGGCGCCAGCTTCGGCATCGGCTGGGCCAGCTGCGGGATGACCGCCGAGGAGGTCCTGGAGTCGGCGGACCAGCGGATGTACGTAGAGAAGCGCTCCCGGTCGAAGGCGAACCGGCGGGCGGTGGGCTGACACCGGGCGCCGGCCCGGGCGGGAGCTGCGCGGACGGACCGCACGGGTGCTGTGCGGACGGACGACCGCACGGGAGCTGCGCGGCGGACCGCACGGGTGTTGCGCGGACGGACGACCGGACGGGTGCTGTGCGGACGGAGCGCACGGGTGGTGTGCGGCGGGCCGGACGGGAACCGGCCGGGGGGGGCGCGGGCGCCGCGCGGCGCATCTCACATCGGCGGTCCGCCGGGCCCTGCACCAGCAGTTCACCGATCCGTAGCGATCTCGTGGCCCGCCGGGCTCGGTGTGGCCCGGACATGAGGGGGTAGGCTGCGCCGATGCGGCGCGGCGCCGCGGGGGCCCGGACCTGAGATTCGCGCAGACGTCTGCGCACGCGTACCGACCGACGCGTTCACGACGCGCACACATCGCTTTGGGAGTGACACGGAATGACGGCCGGCAACAACGGCGCGGACACGCCGGAGAACGACGACCCCTTCGCCTACCTCTACCGCGCGGAAGGCGGCGAGGGCGGGGCACCGGGCTCGGCGGGCGCCGGCGGGGCGGCCCGGCAGCCGGGGGTGCCGCGCACGTCGTACAACCAGGTGCGGGCGGTCGGCCAGCGCCAGTACGGGCAGCAGGCCCAGCAGCAGGTCACCTACGGGCAGCCGAACGCCACCTACGCCGCGCCGGAGACCCTGCCCGGCGGTGACCGCACCCGGGCCGTGCCGGCGTCCGGCCACGGCGGCGAGCCGGAGCCGCGGCGCCGCAACGGCCTGCTGATCGGCGCGGTCGCGGTGGTCGCGGTGGTCTGCATAGGCATCGGCGTCGCGATGCTCACCAACAACGGCGGTGACGCCAAGGACACCAACGCCGGCAAGTCCGGCCCGACGGCCGGCGACACCGTCAAGCCCAGCGACCGGCCCACCACCAAGCCCAAGCCGGGCGAGCTCCCCAAGGAGGACGCCGGCAGCCTGCGGCTGGACGGCGGCGCGACCACCGCGAAGGACGTCCCGGGGGCGCGCTCGGCCGGCGGGACGTACGTGGCCGGGATGAACACCCCCGGCGCGTCCGCCACTTGGACGCTCGACGTCGAAGCGGCCGGCAAGTACAAGCTCTGGGTCGGCTACGGCGTTCCCGGCAAGGACGCCAACCTCACGCTGAACGTGAACGGCACGGCCGTCCCGCGCCCGGTCAACATGGAGAACTTCGCCCACGCGCCCGAGGGCGCCTGGGACAAGGGCTGGACCAAGACCTGGTCGTACGTCCAGCTCAACAAGGGCACCAACACCGTCAAGCTGTCCTGCGAGAGCGGGAACCAGTGCGACGTGAACCTCGACCAGGTCTGGCTGGCCCGCGACTGAGACCCGCCGGGGCGGCCTCATCAGGCCGCCGGCGGATGGTCCGTCACCACCACGCTCTCCCGCAGCTCCTCGTACGTCCCCGGGTCGAACTCGCCGGCCGCCGGCGCCCGGACCGTGGCGGCCGACAGGGCCACCGCGCGGGCGAGGCGGGCCGGCCACGGCAGGTCCTCCACCAGGCCGGAGAGCAGTCCGGCGACCGCGGAGTCGCCGGCGCCGGTGGGATTGCCGGCGAACCGGCGGGGCGGGGCGGCCTGCCAGGCGCCGTCCGCGGTGACCGCCAGCATCCCGTCCGGGCCCAGTGAGGCGGCCACCGCGTGCGCGCCGCGGCGGCGGGTGTCGCGGGCGGCGCGCAGCGGCTCGGTGCTGCCGGTCAGGGCGGCCAGCTCGTCGGCGTTGGGCTTGGCGAGGTCGGGGCGGGCGGCCAGGCCCCGGCGCAGCGGTTCGCCGCTGGTGTCCAGGAGGACGGGGACGCCGGCGGCGCGGGCGGCGCGGGTGAGGCGGGCGTAGACGTCGACCGGGACGCCCGGCGGCAGGCTGCCGCACAGCGCCACCGCCCGGGCCTCGCCCAGCAGTTCGCGGTAGGTGCCGAGGAAGGTGTCCCATTCGGCGGGGGAGACGGTCGGGCCCGGCTCGTTGAGCTGGGTGGTGTCCCCGGTGGTCTCGTCGACGACGGCGACCGTGCGGCGGGTGGCGCCGCCCACGGGGACCAGCGCGTCGGTGACCGCCGTCTCGGCGAGCAGGGCGCGCAGCGCGTCCCCGGTGCCGCCGCCCGCGAAGCCGGTGGCGACCGTGCGGTGGCCGAGCGCGGCCAGCACCCGGGCGACGTTCACGCCCTTGCCGCCGGGGCGCTCGGACACCTCGGTGATCCGGTTCGTGCGGTGCGGGCGGAGCCGGGGCACGCGGTAGGTGATGTCCAGGGCGGCGTTCAGCGTGACCGTGAGGATCATGGTCGCCCCTCCGGGCAGTCATGGCCGGGCGGCCTGGGGCGGGCAACCGCGCACGGCGGTGGCATGCGGACAAGTGCGCGAGCGATCATGCCATCGTCGGTGGCGGTTGGCCCAGACCCGCAGCTCACCTCACGCGCTCTGCGGGCGCATCACCCACTCGCCCCTGCGCATGACCCCGACCAGCGCGAACGCCGCGTCCAGCACCACCAGGTCGGCGTCCTTGCCGGCCGCCAGCGAGCCGGTCCGGTCGTCGATGCCCAGCAGGCGGGCCGGGGTGGCCGACAGGGCCTGGACGGCCTGGTCCACCGTCAGGCCGTCGACGAGGACGGCCCGTTGGAAGGCGCGGTCCAGGGTGAGCGTGGAGCCCGCGATGGAGCCGGCCGTGGGGCCGTCGCTGATCCGGGCCACCCCGTCCCTGACCTCGACCTGCATGGGCCCGAGCGGATACATCCCGTCGTCCATGCCGGCCGCACCCATGGCGTCCGTGATGAACGCGACCCGGCCGCCTCCCGCCTCGCGGACGGCCAGCTGGAGCATCGCGGGGTGCAGATGGGTGCCGTCGTTGATCAGCTCGACGGTGATCCGCTCGTCCTCCAGGAGCGCGGCGACCGGCCCCGGCGTTCGGTGGCCGAGCGGCGGCATCGCGTTGAAGAGGTGGGTGGCGACGGTGGCGCCCGCGTCGATGGCCTGCCGGGTCACGTCGTAGGGCGAGTCGGTGTGGCCGACGGCGGCGATCACCCCGGCGTCGGAGAGCAGCCGTACGGAGGCCAGGCCGCCGGGGAGTTCGGGGGCGACGGTCATCATCGCGGCGGTGCCGTGCGCCGCGTCGAGGAGCTTGCGGACGTCGGACGGGTCCGGGTCGCGCAGCAGCCCCGGCTGGTGGGCGCCGCAGCGGTTCGGGGAGATGAACGGGCCCTCGAAGTGGATCCCGGCCAGTTCGCCCTGCTGGACGAGCTCGGCCAGCACCCCGGCCTGCCGGGCGAGTTCGGACAGTTCGCCGGTGACGGTGGAGGCGACCATCGAGGTGGTGCCGTGCCGGCGGTGGGCCTCGATGACGGTCATGCACTCCCCGGGGTCGGCGGACGAGAACGAGCCGCCGCCCCCGCCGTGCACATGCATGTCGACGAAGCCGGGCACGACGAGGTGGCCGGTGAGGTCCACGGCGTCGGCGCCGCGGTCCTCGGTCAGGTCGGCGTCGCGGCTGTGGACCGCGGCGATCCGGCTGCCCTCGACGGTGATCCGGCCGCGCTCGACGACACCGGACGGGCGGGCGATCCGGGCGCCGGACAGGACGGTGCGCCGGGGACCCGCGGCCGGCTGCGCCAACTGTTGCTGTGCCATCAGGCGGTTACCTCCGTGGAGAGAAGATCCCAGGCGAGGAGTCCCGCGCCCAGGCACCCGGCGGCGTCCCCGAGAGCCGCCGGAACGATCGAGGGGAGCCGCTGGAACGTAACGCGCCGCCGGACCGCTTCCCGCAGAGGCGCGAACAGCGTGTCGCCC
Organism: Streptomyces sp. NPDC021749; assembly: GCF_040640655.1. Taxonomy (NCBI): domain Bacteria; kingdom Bacillati; phylum Actinomycetota; class Actinomycetes; order Kitasatosporales; family Streptomycetaceae; genus Streptomyces; species Streptomyces sp. NPDC021749. The sequence goes on from NZ_JBFACE010000017.1 coordinate 129,106, forward strand.
GCCTCGGCCAGTCCGCCGCCGACGATCAGCATCTCCGGGTCGAGCAGGGTCAGCCCGGTGACCAGCCCGTCGGCCAGCGCGTCCACCGCGTCCCGCCACACCGCCCGGGCGCGTTCGTCGCCGGACGCCACGGCCTTGGCCGCGTCCGCCGCGCTGGCCTCGGGATCGCCGCAGGCCGCTGCCCAGTCCCGGCCCACCGCGGCGGCCGAGGCCAGCGTCTCCAGACAGCCCCGTTGGCCGCAGCCGCAGGCCCGCCCGCCGGGCCGTACGACGATGTGGCCGATCTCGCCGGCGCTGCCGTGCGCCCCGGCCTCGATGCGGCCGCCGATGCCGATGGCGCCGGCGATGCCGGTGCCCAGCGGGACGAACAGGAAGCGGCCGGCGTCCCGGCCGGCACCGATCCGTCCCTCGGCCAGGCCGCCGGTGCGCACGTCGTGGCCGAGCGCGACCGGGACCCCGCCGAGCCGCTCGGACAGCAGCGCGCGCAGCGGGACGTCCCGCCAGCCGAGGTTGGCGGCGTAGACGGCGGTGCCGGAGGTCTCGTCGACGATGCCGGGGACGGCGACGCCGGCGGCCTCGGCGGGGGTGCCGAAGCGGGCGGTGCCGAGGTCGCGGAGCTCGGCGGCGAAGCCGAGGATCGTCTCCACCACGGCGTCGGGGCCGCGCTCGCGGCCGGTGGGCCGCCGTGCCTCGTAGAGCAGGGCGGGCGGTGTCTTCCCGGACGGCGCGGGATCGACCCCTACGAGGGCGGCCTTCATCCCGGTGCCGCCCACATCAAGGGCGATGACATGTCTCACGGGAACAGTTTCGCGCGATGCGCCCCGAAAGGTCTAGTCCACTCACCGGCCCTGTCCCGGGTGAAGGAATTGTGGGAGCCCGATACCGAAGAGCAACCGCGGGTGGTGTAGACCTTGTATCGGACGCGGGTGGAAACCCGCTGTTCACGCCGGGCGAGGGCGATCCCCGAAGCGGCGTTGAGGAACCCGGCAGCACGGGAATTCGGGACAGGAAAAGGGCGGTAACAGCGGGTGCAGCGGCGGTACTTGAGCCTGGCGGCGGCGGCAACGGCCACCACCATGACACTGACACTCACCGGCTGCGGCGGCGGACCGGGTGACGACGACGTCACCCTCAAGCTGATCGCCGCGGACTACGGGGACAGCGAGGCCAACAGCTCCCAGCACTACTGGGACCAGCTCGCCCGCGCCTTCGAGAAGAAGAACCCCGGCATCAAGATCGACGTCGAGGTCGACAGCTGGACCAATGTCGACAAGCACGTCGAGGACCTGGTCAAGGACGGCAACGCCCCCGACCTCGCCCAGATAGGCGCCTACGCCGACTACGCGGCCAAGGGCAAGCTCTACAGCGCCGACCAGCTGCTCTCCATACCGGTCCAGGCCGACTTCACGCCCGCCCTCGCCGAGGCCGGCGAATACCACCGCGTCCAGTACGGCATGCCCTTCGGCGCCAGCACCCGGCGGCTCTTCTACAACAAGAAGCTGTTCGCCCAGGCCGGCATCACCAGCCCGCCGAAGACCTGGGACGACATCGCCCACGACGCCGCCCTGCTGAAGGCACACGGCGTCAAGATGCCCTACGCACTGCCGCTCGGCCCCGAGGAGACCCAGGCCGAGACGCTGATGTGGATGCTCAGCGGCGGCGGCAGCTACACCGACAGCATCGGCAAGTACCAGATCAACTCGCCGCAGAACATCAAGACCTTCAACTGGCTGAAGAACGACCTGGTCGGCAAGGACCTGACCGGCAGCGACCCGGCCAAGCTCAACCGCGAGGACGCCTTCGCCGGCTTCGCCGCCGGCGACGTCGGCATGCTCAACGGCCACCCCACCCTCATGAAGCAGGCCGAGGCCAAGGGCATCGACTACGGCACCGTCGACCTGCCCGGCGTGCACGGCCCGGCCAAGGCCACCATGGGCGTCGCCGACTGGATGATGGCGTTCAAGCAGAAGGGCCACCGCAAGGAGGCCGGCAAGTTCCTCGACTTCGTCTACAGCGACAAGAACGTGGTGAAGTTCTCCGGCCAATACGGACTGCTGCCCGTCACCACCTCCGCCTCCCAGCAGATGCTGGCCGACGACCACTACGCCAAGCTGCACAGCTTCCTCAAGCAGCTGGCCGGCGCCGAGTTCTACCCCGCGGACAAGACCTCCTGGCCGATGGTCTCCAAGACCATCAAGGCCAAGATGGGCGCCGTGGTCGGCCCGAACGGCAACCCGTCCGGCGTGCTCACCGACATCCAGAACGCCGCGGACGCCGAGGACAACAGCAGCCAGTGACGCCCGCGCGGGGCCGGGCCACCCGCCCGGCCCCCACCCCGTCCGACCGTGCGCTTATCGTGGGAACGTGATGACGAGCGGCCCCGGCAGTACGGACGACCCGCAGGCCACCGGCGGCGCGGGCGGCTCCGGGCTGTCCGCCCGGGACGAGGCGGTGCTCGCCGTCGAGCGCCGCTCCTGGCCCGGCCCCGGCCCCAAGGAACGCGCCATCCGCGAGCGGCTCGGCCTCTCCCCGACCCGCTACTACCAGCTCCTCAACGCCCTCCTGGACGACCCCCGGGCGCTCGCCCACGACCCCGTCACCGTCAACCGGCTGCGCCGGATCCGCGACGCCCGCCGGGCCCGCCGCTGACCGGGCGCGCTGCCGCGGCACGGGCGGTACCGCGACCCGTCGGCCCGATGCGCCCGTGCACCGGCCGTGCGCCCGCCTGCCGCCGGTAGGGTCGGCGGCATGGGCAGCCCCCCGAACGTGCCGACCCCCGTCACCCCCGCCGGCCGCGACGGCCTCGCCGCGCTGCTGGCCCACCCGGAACGCGCCGTCGTCGCCCTCGACTTCGACGGCACCCTGGCCGACATCGTCCCCGACCCGGAAAAGGCCCGCGCCCACGACGGCGCGGTCACCGCCCTCGGCCGCCTCGTACCGCACCTGCGCGCCGCCGCGGTGATCACCGGCCGCCCGGCCGCCGTCGCGGTCCGCCTCGGCGGTTTCGCCGACGTCCCCGGGCTGGGCCACCTCACCGTCCTCGGCCACTACGGCGCCGAGCGCTGGGAGGCGTCCACCGGCACCGTGCACGCCCCGCCGCCGCACCCCGGGATCGCCGCCATACAGGGCGAACTCCCCGGCGTCCTGGACAGCTCCGGCGTCTGGCACGGCACCTGGGTCGAGACCGCCGTCGAGCGCAAGGGCGGCCGGGCCATCGCCATCCACACCCGCCGCGCCGACGATCCCCAGGGCGCCTTCGAGCGGCTGCGCGCACCGCTCACCGCGCTGGCCGAACGCCACGGCCTGATCGTCGAACCGGGCCGCCTCGTCCTCGAACTCCGCCCGCCCGGGATGGACAAGGGCGTCGCGCTCGCCGACTGGATCCGCGAAACCGGCGCCTCGACGGTCCTCTACGCCGGCGACGACCTCGGCGACCTGGCCGCCTTCGCCGCCGTGGAGAAACTCCGTTCCGAGGGCCTGACCGGGCTCCTGGTGTGCAGCGGCAGCAACGAGGTCACCGAACTCGCCGACCGCGCCGACCTGGTCGTCGCCGGCCCGACCGGCGTCGTCGACCTGCTCGGCGCACTGGCGGCCCGACTCACCAGCCGGTGAGCCCCCCTCAGCGGGAATACCACCCACCCCCGCCACGTTGTGGCCCCGCAGGGGGCCTTCGCGTCCCCTACGGGATCTGTTCGACCCTCCCTAGGGGACGAGCCACCCCCCCGGCCAGCGCATCCACCCCCAGACCAGGGCAGCCCCTGCACCAGGGCAGCCCCCCCCGCACCAGGGCACCCACCCCGCCCCCGGCCCCCCGGCACAGCCACCCCCAGCCGCTGCCTCCCGTTACCTCCCCAGCCCCAGTACCGCCTCCGCCGTCGTCCAGTCCCGTGCGATGGCCTGCTGGGCCTTCGTCAGGTCGGCCTTGCCCGAGCAGATTGCGGCCTTGAGGCGGTTCTCCACCACGTCCTTGGGGTTGTTGGGCCCGGCACCCGGCCGGTGCCCCGGGGACGGCGGTTCGACCCACAGGTTGCGGGGATCGTTGGGGTCGCCGCCCAGCTGGAGGCTGATGAGGTGGTCGTACTCGGCGTCGTGCAGCGGGCCCGTATAGCCGTACGACGCGGCATTGGCCTTCTTCTCGCGGCCGGTGATGTTCACCGGGGGCCGGATGTCCTTGGTGTAGCCGCTCCGGCAGATCGTCGACCTGAGCGTCGCCGGGGTCACCTTCGGATTCGTCGCGCCCGGTGTGCACTTCGGGTCCGGCAGCGGCTGTCTGCCGGCGGTGTGGCGGACGTGGCAGGTACCGGGGGCGGGCTGCCGCTGCACGGTGTACGCACCCTGGGGGCCGGGCCCCACGGCTATCGCCCCCGAGGGCGAGGCGGGGGACGACGTCCCCGAACGGCCCGAACCGCCCTTCGCATCGGGATGGGTCCGGACGGACGAACACCCGCCGGCCGTGAGAGCCAGCACGGCGACGGCCGCCGCCATCGCGGACGTACGGACGGAAAGCGGCAGGGCACGCGCGGAGTTCGGCATGGAGAAGAACTACCCCACCGCGGACCGGAACAGCCCGCGCCCCGGTGGCGCGGACCTGAACGGCGCGGGGCACGCCCAGAGGCACCGCCTCCCCACCGCGCCCGCCCCGCCCCCTCACCCCGCCTGCAACGCCCGCAACTGGTCCAGGAACCAACGCGCCGGCGGCAGCGCGGTGGCCGCCGCGGCCAGGCGCTCGGTGCGCTCCGCCCGTTCACCGGCCTTCATCGTCAGCGCCTCGTGCAGCGCCCGCGCCGTGCCGCCCACGTCGTACGGATTGACCGTCAGCGCCGCAGCGCCCAGCTCCTCATGGGCGCCGGCCTCGCGCGACAGCACGAGCGCACAGCCCTCCTCGGACACCACCGGGATCTCCTTGGCGACGAGGTTCATCCCGTCCCGGATCGGGTTGACCAGCGCCACGTCCGCCAGCCGGTACGCCGCGAGCGACCGCGCGAAGTCGTCCTTCACGTGCAGCACCACCGGCCGCCAGCCCTCGGTGCCGAACTCGGCGTTGATCTCCTCGGCCAGCCGCCCGACCTCCGCGGTGTACTCCCGGTACACCGCAAGGTCCTGCCGCGAGGGGTACGCGAACGCGACGTGCACCACCCGCTCCCGCCACTCCGGCCGCTCCACCAGCAGCTCCCGGTACGCCAGCAGCCCGCGCACGATGTTCTTCGACAGCTCCGTACGGTCCACCCGCACGATGCTCCGGCGCGCCGCCCCGTCCGGGCCGGTGCCGATCTGCTCGCGCAGCGCCGCCAGCCGCTCGTCCACGTCCGCCCGCCGCGACCGCTCCCGCAGGAACCCGGCGTCCGCCCCCAGCCCGTACACCCCGAGCCGGGTGCCGCCGGTGCCGCCCAGCACCTCGGCGCAGCACGCGCTGAACGCGTCCGCCCAGCGGTGCGTCAGGAACCCCAGCTGGTCGGCGCCCGTCATCCCGCGCAGCAGCTGCTCGGCGATCCCGTCCGGCAGCATCCGGAAGTACTCCGGCGGCGCCCAGGGGGTGTGCGAGAAGTGCGCGATCTTCAGGTCCGGCCGCAGCGCCCGCAGCATCCCGGGCACCAGCGCCAGGTGGTAGTCCTGCACCAGCACCGCCGCGCCCCGGCCCGCCTCGCCGGCGAGCGCCTGCGCGAAGGCGTGGTTGTACGCCTCGTACGCCCCCCACTGGCGCCGGAACTCCGCGTCGAAGACCGGTTCCAGCGGCGTCTGGTAGAGCATGTGGTGGACGAACCACAGCACCGAGTTGGCGATGCCGTTGTAGGCGTCGGCGTGCACATGGGACGGAATGTCCAGCATCCGGACGCGCTGTCCGCCGGTGTCGGCCCGGTCCAGCACGTCGCCGGTCCGCCGCACCTTCTCCCGGTCGCCCTCACCGAGCGCGGCACACACCCACACCGCGTCCGTCTCGGGACCGATCGCCGACAGCCCCGACACCAGCCCGCCCCCGCCCCGCTTCGCGGTCAGCGCCCCGCCCTCCCCCACGGCGTACGAGACCGGTCCGCGGTTGGACGCGACGAGAACCTCGGCACCTGCGTTGCCCACACTGCGCTCGGAGACCATGTCGCGAGATTAACCAGTGACAGATCCGTGCAAACGTGCGACGCGGGTCAGGCCGCCCGCCTGGCCGCGTATTCCGGGATGTCGGTCATGGGCGGCCGTTCCTCGGTGTCCACGTCCGTGGTCCGGGGCACGAAGCCCGCCTCGCCGCGGTCGAACTGGGTGAGCCGGGGCCGCACCAAGTGGCCGCGGGCCAGGCGGAGTTGGGCGGTGCGGTAGATCGCGGCGGCCATCCTGCCGAGGGCCTGGCCGTCCTGATGGCGGTGCTTGCGTACGCCGACGTCCACCTGGGCGAGGGCGTCCAGGCCGACGGTGTGCAGTGCGTCGACGAGCAGGCCCAGCTCGACGCCGTAGCCGACCGGGAAGGGCAGCCGCTCCAGCAGCGAACGGCGGGCCGCGTACTCGCCGCCCAGCGGCTGGACGAAGCCGGCCAGCTGCGGCCAGTGGAGGTTGAGCAGCGGACGGGCGACGAGTTCGGTGACCCGGCCGCCCTGGCCCGGCCCCGCACCCTCGCCCCCGGTCTCCAGCGGGCGGTCGTACATCGCCTTGACGAACTGCAGGTCCGGATCGGTCAGCAGCGGCCCGACGATCCCGGCGACGAAGGTCGCGGAGAACTCGCGCAGATCGGCGTCGACGAAGCAGACGATGTCGCCGGTGGTCGCGAGAAGCGAGCGCCACAGCACCTCGCCCTTGCCGGGGACGACGGGGAGCCGCGGCAGCACCGCGTCACGGTGGACGACCTTGGCACCGGCCGCCGCCGCGACGTCGGCCGTCCGGTCCGTGGACCCGGAATCCAGCACCACCAGCTCGTCGACCAGCGGGACGGCGTCGGTCATCAGCTCGGCACGGATCGTCGCCACGATCGCGCCGACCGTGGCCTCCTCGTCCAGCGCGGGCAGGACGACACTGACCGTACGGCCCGTCTGGCGCTTGGCCGCCAGCAGCTGCTCCAATGGGCGATCGGCAGCCGACCACGAGCGACTGCGCAGCCAGCGCTCCACCTCTTCCAGCACGTTTACGACTCCTCGGTGGCCGCCGGTGCAGCGGTCGCTATGTGGTCCATCGTGTGATCCATCTCGCGGTTCGGACGACTATCTCAACTGTCAGTGCCTTCGGTTACAGTCTTGAACAACGCGGATGACCCTCGCATGCCGGGGTCGCCACGCGACAAACGCCTGGGTTTCGTCCCAGCGCCATACCGCTCATCCAGAGGGGCAGAGGGATACGGCCCGTTGAAGCCCCGGCAACCCTCCAGTCGGTCTCCGCGTCCAGCGCGCCGAGGCTCCCGGCTAGGGAAGGTGCCAAATCCGTCTCGCGACGAGATGCGCCGCGAGGAAGATGAGGAGAAAGGGCCTCGCCTCCATGGCTGTGCAAGTCACCGAAACCACCGCAAACCCCACTCCCGTCGCTCTGGGCCCCGCCGTCGCGTTGTCCTGCCGGGAGTGCGGTGAGCGCTTCGACCTCGGCCCGATCTTCGCCTGTGCCAGCTGTTTCGGGCCGCTCGAAGTCGCCTACGACCTGCCGAGCGGCGACCCTGAGGCCCTGAGGAAGCAGATCGAGGCCGGCCCGGACAACATCTGGCGCTACGCCCCGCTGCTCCCGGTCCCCGCCGACGTGGCCGAGAAGCCGAACCTCAACCCCGGCTTCACCAAGCTCGTCAAGGCCGACCGGCTCGCCGCCGAGCTCGGCGTCACCGGCGGCCTGTACGTCAAGGACGACTCCGGCAACCCGACCCACTCCTTCAAGGACCGCGTCGTCGCGATCGCCGTCGAGGCCGCCCGCGCCTTCGGCTTCACGACCCTGTCCTGCTCCTCGACCGGCAACCTCGCCGGTGCGGTCGGCGCCGCGGCGCGCCGCGCGGGCTTCAAGTCCTGCGTCTTCATCCCGCACGACCTGGAGGCCGGCAAGGTCGTCATGGCCGCGATCTACGGCGGTGACCTGGTCGGCATCGAGGGCAACTACGACGACGTCAACCGCTTCTGCTCGGAGCTCATCGGCGACCCGCTCGGCGAGGGCTGGGGCTTCGTCAACGTCAACCTGCGGCCCTACTACGGCGAGGGTTCCAAGACCCTTGCCTACGAGATCTGCGAGCAGCTCGGCTGGCAGCTGCCGGACCAGATCGTCATCCCGATCGCGTCCGGCTCCCAGCTGACGAAGATCGACAAGGGCCTCAAGGAGCTGATCGCCCTCGGGCTGGTCGAGGACAAGCCGTACAAGATCTTCGGTGCCCAGGCGGAGGGCTGCTCGCCGGTGTCGACGGCCTTCAAGGCCGGGCATGACGTCGTGCGCCCGCAGAAGCCGAACACCATCGCCAAGTCGCTGGCGATCGGCAACCCGGCGGACGGTCCGTACGTACTGGACATCGCGCGCCGTACCGGCGGTGCGGTGGAGGACGTCGACGACGAGCAGGTCGTGGACGCGATCAAGCTGCTGGCCCGGACGGAGGGCATCTTCGCGGAGACCGCGGGCGGGGTGACCGTCGGTGTGACCAGGAAGCTCATCGAGGAGGGGCTGCTCGACCCGGCGCTGACCACCGTTGTCCTCAATACGGGTGACGGCCTGAAGACGCTGGACGCGGTCGCGCCGACCACCGGGCCGACGGCCACGATCCGTCCGAACCTGGACGCGTTCCGCGCGGCCGGCCTGGCCGGCTGAGTCCGCGCCGTCCTTCGCACACGTACTCCGTAATCCCTGTCCGGAAGGCAGAACCATGAGCGTCACGGTCCGCATCCCCACCATCCTCCGCACGTACACCGGCGGCGAGGCCGAGGTCACCGCCGAGGGCGCGACCCTCTCCGAGGTGATCGCCGATCTGGAGGAGAACCACCAGGGCATCGCGGCCCGGGTGCTCGACGACGCCGGCAAGCTGCGCCGCTTCGTGAACGTCTACGTCAACGACGACGACGTCCGCTTCGAGCAGGGGCTGGAGACGCCGACGCCGGACGGCGCGGGCGTCTCGATCATCCCCGCGGTCGCCGGAGGCTGCTGACCTTCCGTCCGGGCCGGCCGCGCGTTCTTACGGGCGCGCGGCGTCCGGATGTTGAGAGAACAGGCGCGGATTTGCGCCATCTCTTCCCCTGCTTGACCGGAATTGCCCCGTCCATCAAAAACGGACGGGGCAATTCCGTTTCGTTAAAGGGGATAACATTGTGGCGATCTCCTCGCTGTATATGTCCCCGGGTATGCCGAGCGCATAAGAATCCATGCTGAGTTGTGCTCAAAGTGTGTGCGGCATTTGCCGGTTAGGCACCCCTATGCCCGGCCAGGCTTGCCCGGGAGAATCGCGATTTCGCCGCATATAGCCGATTCTCCGGCGCCAGAATTCTCGTCCGATTGACCTGTTGCGCTGGGCATCGGTCCAGATACATTCAGCGGCGGTCGACGCGTTCCGGCGCACACCCCACGGGCCTTTCGCGGGGTGAGGTCTGACCCGGGTCCGCGGAGTGCGGTCCTGCGCAAGGGCCAGTAATAGGGGAGTTAGGCATGGCTCAGGGCACCGTCAAGTGGTTCAACGCGGAGAAGGGGTACGGCTTCATCGCGGTCGACGGTGGTGCGGATGTATTCGTCCACTACAGCGCGATCCAGATGGACGGCTACCGCACCCTTGAGGAGGGCCAGCGGGTCGAGTTCGAGATCTCGCAGGGCCAGAAGGGGCCGCAGGCGGACATGGTCCGGGTGGCCGGCTGAGGCGCCGACCGACTGCTGCGTTGTGAAGGCCCGTACCCCTGAAGGGGTACGGGCCTTCTGCCGTCGCCCGACTGCCCTCAGTCCTTCGGGCGGCTTGCGCCCACCCGTCGCCCGGCCGCCGCCCCCCAACGACGCCCTTCGGGCGGCTTGCGCCCACCCGTTGCCCGGCCATCACCCCCCAACGTCGCCCCCGGGCGGCTTGCACTCGCATGGCCCGAGTGCTAATCATTGGCGTTAGCACTCTCCGAGTGAGAGTGACAATGAAGGACCGGGTCGGTGAGGCCCGCAGGCCGGGTGGGGCAAGGAACCACAACAGGTCTGCAGGTCGTCCGTCGCGGGCGCCAGCGCGGTCCGGAGCAATCCACCCCAGTCCGGGAGGACCACTTCACATGGCCAAGATCATCGCGTTCGACGAGGAGGCACGGCGCGGTCTCGAGCGCGGGATGAACCAGCTCGCCGACGCCGTCAAGGTCACCCTCGGCCCCAAGGGCCGCAACGTCGTCCTCGAGAAGAAGTGGGGCGCCCCCACGATCACCAACGATGGTGTGTCCATCGCCAAGGAGATCGAGCTCGAGGACCCGTACGAGAAGATCGGCGCCGAGCTGGTCAAGGAGGTCGCGAAGAAGACGGACGACGTCGCCGGTGACGGCACGACGACCGCGACCGTCCTGGCCCAGGCTCTGGTCCGCGAGGGCCTGCGCAACGTCGCCGCCGGCGCCAACCCGATGGCCCTCAAGCGCGGTATCGAGAAGGCCGTCGAGGCCGTCTCCGCCGCCCTGCTGGAGCAGGCCAAGGACGTGGAGACCAAGGAGCAGATCGCCTCCACCGCCTCCATCTCCGCCGCCGACACCCAGATCGGCGAGCTGATCGCCGAGGCCATGGACAAGGTCGGCAAGGAAGGCGTCATCACCGTCGAGGAGTCCCAGACCTTCGGTCTGGAGCTGGAGCTCACCGAGGGTATGCGCTTCGACAAGGGCTACATCTCGGCGTACTTCGCCACCGACATGGAGCGTATGGAGGCGTCGCTCGACGACCCGTACATCCTCATCGTCAACTCCAAGATCGGCAACGTGAAGGACCTGCTGCCGCTCCTGGAGAAGGTCATGCAGTCCGGCAAGCCGCTGCTGATCATCGCCGAGGACGTCGAGGGCGAGGCCCTGTCGACCCTGGTCGTCAACAAGATCCGTGGCACCTTCAAGTCCGTCGCCGTCAAGGCCCCGGGCTTCGGTGACCGCCGCAAGGCCATGCTCGGCGACATCGCCATCCTCACCGGTGGCACCGTCATCTCCGAGGAGGTCGGCCTCAAGCTGGAGAACGCCGGTCTCGACCTGCTCGGCCGCGCCCGCAAGGTCGTCATCACCAAGGACGAGACCACCATCGTCGACGGTGCCGGTGACAGCGAGCAGGTCCAGGGCCGGGTCAACCAGATCCGCGCCGAGATCGAGAACAGCGACTCCGACTACGACCGCGAGAAGCTGCAGGAGCGCCTGGCGAAGCTCGCCGGCGGTGTCGCGGTCATCAAGGCCGGTGCCGCCACCGAGGTCGAGCTCAAGGAGCGCAAGCACCGCATCGAGGACGCCGTCCGCAACGCGAAGGCGGCCGTCGAGGAGGGCATCGTCGCCGGCGGTGGCGTGGCCCTGCTGCAGGCCTCCTCGGTCTTCGAGAAGATCGAGCTGGAGGGCGACGAGGCCACCGGTGCCGCGGCTGTGAAGCTGGCCCTGGAGGCCCCGCTGAAGCAGATCTCGGTCAACGCCGGCCTTGAGGGCGGCGTCGTGGTGGAGAAGGTGCGCAACCTGGCCGTCGGCCACGGTCTGAACGCCGCCACCGGCGAGTACGTCGACATGGTCGCCGAGGGCATCATCGACCCGGCCAAGGTCACCCGCTCCGCGCTGCAGAACGCCGCCTCCATCGCGGCGCTCTTCCTCACCACCGAGGCCGTCATCGCCGACAAGCCGGAGAAGGCCGCCGCGGCCGCTCCGGGCGGCATGCCGGGCGGTGACATGGACTTCTGATCCACCGCGCCGGACCTCCGGCCCGCTGGACCAGAACGTTGATCCTCCCGGATCACCCGTCCTGAACGCCGGGGCGGCACCCTCCTTGCAAGGGGGGTGCCGCCCCGGCGGCGTTTTTCCCTCGGGGCCGCCGCCGTGCCTCTGAGCCTCTCCGGGCGGGGACGGCATCGCGGTTACGCTGTGCACCGGATCGGCTATGGACAGTCACGGTCAAGGGTCTCGGGGTGGCCGCGCCCCCTGTGATCGCAAACGAAGGAGTGTTCGTGCGAGCCAGGGTGCGTAGAGGTCTGATCAGGTCCGATGCGGGCGGCGACTGATCATGTCCGGGCAAGAGCGGAACGCGAACCTGCCGGGGGGACGAGCGCGATGCGATGACCGGGCGGCCCGGCCGCGGTGGGCGGGGGGACGAGCGGGGGAGGCCGAGCCACGGGGAACCGCCCGGCCCGGCGATGCGGGTCGCCGGTACGCGGGCCGGCCCGGTTGTCCGGGGCACCGGGAGGCCTGGGCGGCCCGGCTGCTCGCCGTCGCCGCCGTGCTCTACAACGGCTGGCTGCTGGAGTTCGCGCTGCCGACCGGCCTCGACCCGCGGCACTCGTACGTCAGCGAGCTGTACGCCGCCGACCAGCCGCTACGCGCTCTCTTCGGCGGCATCGAGTGCGTCTGCGCCACCTTCGTCGTCCTGGGCGCGCTGCTGGCGTACGGGTCGGCGGCGGGCGGCTGGTCCCGCGCCGGGTGGGCGGCGCTGGCCGGCCTGGGGCTGTCGTCCCTCGCCGACGTGGCGCTGCCGATGCGCTGCGCGCCCTCGCTGGAGCCCGGGTGCGAGGCCGTACACCCCTGGCACACGGCCACCAGTGCCCTGGCGCACTTCTTCCTCTTCGCGTCGATGGCGCTGCTCAGCCGCGCCGCCGTGGTCGAGCGCCCGCGCCGGCAGCTGATCCGCCGGTGGGGGCCGCGGGTGCTGGCACTGGCCCTGCCGGCCGCCGTGTGCACCGTGGGTCCGCTGTTCGGCCGGCCCGGCTGGCACGGTGTCCCGCAGCGTGTCCATCTGGTCCTGGTGGGCGTGTGGTTCGCCCTGCTGGCCGCCGCCTCACATCGCTCGGCCGCGGCGGCCCGGGCGTCCGCGGCCCCCCGCACGGAGACCCGCTCGCCCGCGGCCACCCCCTGAGCGGCCGTCAGACGGTGACGTCGGGGCCTCGCCCGCTACCACTCCCCGCGGGCGGTGGGCGTCAATCGTGCGGGACCGTCTCACTCCTTCGAGGGTGGCGGGCGTCCGCAGAACCGGGTATTTGACCGAACCGATCGATGACCGCGCGCCGGGCGCGTACGCTGCTCCGACGATGACCGAGTTTGTCGAAGAAGTCCGTTCTCGTGTGGTGCGCCTGCTCCAGATGGCCAACACCACGGACGACCGGCTGCGCAAGCAGATCATCGCCTATGCCGACGCGACCCCCGAGCCGCCGCTGATGGGCGCGGACGGCATCGGCACGACGGGCTGCCCCCGCTGCCGCCGCACCATGTGGCAGCAGCGGGACACCGAAGGGCCCGTCTGGGTCTGCGCGTTCTGCGGTCACGTCGAGGCGGTGACCACCCGCGAGCACGAGGGGTCCGGTGCTTAGCGGACTCCCTTGGCGCACGTCACTGGGTTCCGGCCGATGCCCGGGCGGTGGGGGGTGGCGCGGCGGGGGCCGCTGTCGCCGGTTCCTCTGCCTCTTCCGCCACCTCAGCCGGTTGCGCAGCTTCCGCCGGTTCCGGTGATTCCGCCGGTTCCGCCGGTTCCGGCGATTCCGGTGGGTGCGGTGGGGTGTTGAGGTCGGTACGCAGCTGTCTGCTGAAACCGAAGAAGTACGTGGCCAGAAAGCCGGTCAGATAGCCGACGGCCAGGCCCAGGGCGTAGACCACGAGTGTGGTGACGATGCCGTGGTTGCCCTGGACGAGGGGGAACAGCGCCCAGCCGGAAGGGCCGATGGCGGTGGCGCCGACGGTGTCGCCGAGCTGGTGGAACAGGCCGATGAAGCCGCCGCCGAACGCGCCGCCGAGGCAGGCGGTCACGAAGGGCCGTCCGAGGGGGAGCGACACGCCGTAGATCAGCGGTTCGCCGACGCCCAGGAAGCCCGCGGGCAGCGCGGACTTGATGGTCGTACGGACCGAGCGGTTGCGGGGGAGGCGGACGTAGACGGCGAGGGCGGCGCCGACCTGGCCCGCGCCGGCCATGGCGAGGATCGGCAGCAGGACGGTGTAGCCCTGCTGCTGGATGAGGGTGGTGTGCAGCGGGATCAGGGCCTGATGGAGGCCCAGCATGACGAGGGGGAGGAAGAGCCCGCCCAGGAGGAAGCCGGCCGCCGCGCCGCCGTGCGCGAGCAGCCAGGTGGCGAAGGAGCCGATGGCGGTGGCGGCCGCACCGGCGACGTACATCAGGCCGAAGAGCGTGACCAGGCCGGTGGTCAGGACCGTCAGGGTGGGGGTGAGGAGGACGTCGAGGGCCTCGGGGATTCTTTTGCGGCAGTGCTTCTCCACCTGGACGGCGAGGAGTGCGGCGGCCAGTGCGCCCAGTACGCCGCCCTGGCCCGGGGAGAGGTGGCGGCCGAAGGCGGTGATGTGGCTGACGCCGGGGAAGACGACGACCGCGGCGACCGCACCGCCGAGGACCGGTGTTCCGCCGAATTCCTTGGCGGTGTGGTGGCCCACGAACACCGCGATCAGCGACATGAAGCCGGAGGCGATGGCGGTGAGCGCGGGGACGACGGACGGCAGCCAGCCGAGGTTGGTGAGCAGGCCGTTGATGCCGGCGACGATGCCGCAGCCGATCAGCGCGGGGATCAACGGGACGAAGATGTTCGCCACCCGGCGCAGGAACAGCTTGACCGGGGTGGCGTTCCGGGCCTTCTGGCGGGCCTTGAGCGCGGTGCCCCGGGCGGCGAGCTGCTCGGCGGTGGTGGGCGGAGCAGTGGTGGAGGGCCGTGCGGTGCGGGGCGGCGGTGCGTCGGCGGGCGGCTGTGCGGTGGTGGCCGGCTGCGCGGCGGTCGGGGGCCGGGCGGTCTCGGGCGCGGTCTCCGGCGGGGCTTCCGGTTCCGCGGTGCTGCGGGCCCGATCCAGCAGGGTCTCGAAGGCGGGGGTGACCCGGGCGACCGCGCCGGGGCCCAGCACGATCTGGTAGGCGGACCCGTCGTCGACGACCCCCATGACGGCGGGCAGCGCCTTGAGGTCCTCGTTCCGGACCAGGGAGCGGTCCCGGATGCCGAGGCGGAGCCGGGTCATGCAGTGGGCGACGGAGGTGACGTTGGGGGCGCCGCCGACCAGCGGGAGGAGCGCGGCGGCGGTGGCGCGGTGGGTGTCTTCGGACATGTGCGGTGCCTTGCTGTGCGGACAATCCGGGGCAGGGGGCGGCGGCGGGCAGGGCGGAGGGACGGCAGGGGAGGAGACGGGGAGCGAGCCGGGCAAGGGCGGCCGGCGGTGTCAGCGGGATCCGGCGGCTTCCAGAGCTGCGCGCAGATGGCCGTCCGAGGCGGCGAGGAGGCGGGCGGCGGTCGGGCCGTCGACGCCGGCGAGCAGGGTGAGGATGGCGTTCTTCACCTCGCCGTCCGTTATGGCCAGCGCGGTCTCGATCTCGGTGTCGGTGGCGCCGGTGGCGAGCGCGACGATCCGCCGCGAGCGGGCCCGCAGCTTGTCGTTGGAGGCGCGGACGTCGACCATCAGGTTCCCGTAGGTCTTGCCCAGCCGGATCATGGTGATGGTCGAGAGCATGTTCAGCACCAGCTTCTGCGCGGTGCCCGCCTTGAGCCGGGTGGAGCCGGTCAGCAGCTCGGGGCCCACCACGATCTCGATGCCGTGCTCGGCGGCCGCGGCCAGCGCCGAACCGGCATTGCAGGACAGGCCGATGGTCAGCGCGCCGCGGGCCCGGGCGTGCTCGACCGCGCCGATCGCGTAGGGGGTGCGGCCGGAGGCCGAGATGCCGACGACGGTGTCCCGCTCGGTCAGCCCGATCGCGATCAGGTCCTCGGCCGCCAACTGCTTGCTGTCCTCGGCCCCTTCGACGGCCGTGACCAGCGCGGACGGGCCGCCGGCGATCAGGCCCAGGACCTCGGAGGGATCGGTGTTGAAGGTCGGCGGGCATTCG
Organism: Streptomyces sp. NPDC021749; assembly: GCF_040640655.1. NCBI lineage: Bacteria > Bacillati > Actinomycetota > Actinomycetes > Kitasatosporales > Streptomycetaceae > Streptomyces > Streptomyces sp. NPDC021749. The sequence goes on from NZ_JBFACE010000017.1 coordinate 145,006, forward strand.
CTGGCGTCCAGCACCCCGAGCCGGCCGGCCGTACCGGCGCCGGCGTAGACCAGCCGGCCGCCGCGGGCCATCCGGGCGGCGGTGGCGTCGATGGCGGCGGCGATCTCGGGGAGCCGCCGGGCGACCGCGGCGGGGACGGTGGCGTCCTCGTCGTTCATCGTGCGGGCGATGTCGAGGGTGGAGCGGCGGTCGATCTCGGCGAGGTCGGGACGGAACGCCTCGGTGGTGAGGCCGTCCAACTCGGCGCGCAGATCGGCATAGTGGGGGTGGCCGGCGGTGGAGGTCATGGCTCGGTGGCTCTTTCCGGGTCGGGCGCACGCCGCCCCCGTGCGGCGGGCGGCGGTCAGGGCTGGTGGCGGTGGGCCAGCGCCTCGTAGGAGGCGGAGAGGGCGGGCGCGGCGGTCTCGTACGTCCGCTGCGCGACGCCTATGAACAGGCAGTCCACGACCAGCAGTTGGCTCGTCCGGGAGGACATCGCCGCCGGGCGCAGTTCGCTCTCGCGCGCGGTGGAGGTGGTCAGGATGTGGTCGGCGTACGCGGCGACCTCGCCGTCCGGGCGGCCGGTGATGGCGATCGTCGTCGCGCCGTGGTCGAAGGCCACCCGCAGTGGCTCTATGACGTCGGTGGTCCGGCCGGAGTGGGTGATCGCGAGGGCGACGTCACCGGCCCGCATCTGCACGGCGTTCGTCACCGCGAGGTGCGGGTCGGCGTGCGCATGCGCGATCAGGCCGATGCGCAGCAGCTTCTGGGCGAGGTCCTGGCCGACGAGGTTGGACGCGCCGATGCCGTACACGTCGATCCGGCGGGCGGACGCGAGGGCGGCGACCGCCGCTTCGAGCTGGGTGACGTCCAGGGCGGCCGCGGTGTCGGCCAGGCACTGCTGCTCTTCCTGCGCCAGCTTGGCGACGACGTCGACGAGGGAGTCGTCGACCGCTATGTCGGCCGTCACCGCGGGCGCGCCGCCGGCCGCCTGCTGCGCGGCGAGCGCGGCGAGCGCAAGTCGGAGGTCGCGGTAGCCCGGATAGCCGAGCAGCCGCGACGTACGTACGACGGTGGCTTCGCTGGTGCCGGTGCGCTCCGCGAGGCCGGTGACAGTCAGTGCGGCGCAGCCGGCCGGGTCGCTCGCGACGGTCTCGGCGACCCGCTGCATGGAGCGGGTCATCGTCGGCGCGAGGGTGCGGACCTTGGCGGCCAGCGCCGCGGGGGCGGGTGGGGCCGGGGCCGGTCGGGTCTCGACGGCCACGTCCTTGAAAGTTTCCTTCAGGCTGCTGCTCACGCTTGAAAAGTAATTTCATCTCCCGCATCGCGTCAATACCCTCCGTGAGGGCTGTGGACAACGCACCGCCTCCGCCGCCCGGCCTGTGGACAACGCCGAGCGGCGTCGGGCGGCCGGGAGACAATGGAGGGCATGGAGCTGGAGCAGGCATTGCATGCCGCGCGGGCGCTGGTGCTCGCCGACCTGATGGCGGACGAGGTGGCGGACGCCGACATCGTCTCGCTCGTCGAGGACGCGGTCGTCCACCGCCGGTGGTGGGTGGAGCAGTGGCCTGAAGGCGCGGCGTTCGTCGCGGGACTGATCGCGCAGGACGTCCAGGACGCCCTCCTGGACCGGTACGGCCGTTGGCCGCTGTGCCCGGTGTGTGGGGAGTCGGGCGACCCCCATTCCCTCGATGTGGAGCCGGAGTTGGGGCCCGACCCGCACTGGGTCTGCCCGAAGACGGCGGTCGCGGTCGCCCGCGTCGGCCGGCTCCGCGCCCCGGCGGAAGGCTGAGGTGGCCGTTGGCGATCTACATAGACCCGCCGATCTGGCCAGGGCACGGCCGTATGTGGTCGCACCTGGTCAGCGATGTGTCCTTCGCCGAGCTGCACGCCTTCGCCGCGCGCATCGGCGTGCCCCGGGGCGCCTTCGAGCGCGACCACTACGACCTGCCGGCCGAGCGGTACGGCGATGCGGTGCGCGCCGGGGCGGTGGAGGTCGGCAGCAAGGAACTGCTGCGCCGGCTGACGGCCGCCGGCCTGCGCCGGCCCAAGCACCGGCCGGCACGGACCCAGTAGGCCGCGGGTGTTACGGACGTGAGCGGTGGGGCGCGAGTGTTACGGACGTGGGGCGTGAGGCGGGTGAACGGACACGAGCCGTGTGTGGCGTGATCGCTGTGGAAGTGGCCCGGCGCGGCCTGTCGGCGCGCCGGGCCGTGGTCGCGGCAGCTTGGAGCTGCCGTGCGGTCCCTAGAGCTGCTTCGCGGTTTCCGGAGTGGTCGTCGTGGCGGCCGCCGGGCCCGTCGGAGCCGCCGTCCCCGACGAGGCGATCAGCCGTGAGCGGTTCGTTGTGCGGTGCAGCCGGAAGGCGACGGCGGTGGTGAGGACCGCGACCGCGGCCAGCGCCGCACCGGTCCAGGCCACGGACGGGTAGCCCCAGCCCGCGCCGATGGCCAGGCCGCCCAGCCAGGGTCCTACGGTGTTGCCGATGTTGAAGGCCGCGGTGGTGGTCGCGCCGGCCAGCGTGGGCGCGGCGTTCGCCACGTTGAACATCCGGGCGTTCAGGGCCGGGGCCGTGGCGAACGCGGTCACCCCGAGCATCAGCGACAGCGCAATCGCGGCCACCGGGCTGTGGGCGGTCAGTGCCAGGACGGCGAGGACGACCGTGGAGGCGGAGATGCCGCAGAACAGCGTGGCGAAGAGATGGGCATCGGCGACTCGGCCGCCGATGAACGTCCCGATCAGCGCGCCGACGCCGAACAGCGCCAGCACCGTGGGCACCCAGCTCTCGGCGAGCCCGGCGGTGTCGGTCAGCAGCGGCGAGAGGTAGGAGAACAGCGCGAAGACCGCGGCGCCGTTCATGGCCGTCGCGGTCAGCGCCAGCCACACCTGCTTGTCCTTGTAGATGGTCAGCTCGCGGCGCAGCTGCGGGCGGTCGTCGCCGGTCGGCACGCTCGTCCGCGGCACCAGCGCGACGACGCCCAGCAGGCCCACCGCGGCGAGCCCGGCCACGGCCCAGAAGGCCGCGCGCCACCCGGCGTGCTGCCCGAGCAGGGCGCCGGCCGGCACGCCCGCGATGTTGGCGATGCTCAACCCGCCGACCATCACGGCCATCGCCCGGGCCCGCGCGGTCACCGGGACCAGCGAGACCGCCACCGCCGCACCGACCGCCCAGAAGCCGGCGCAGGCGAGCGCGCTGACCACCCGGGAGGCGAACAGCACGCCGTACGTCGGGGCCAGCGCGCCCGCCACCTGGCCGAGGCCGAAGACCGCGAGCAGCGCGATCAACGTCGTACGGCGCGGCAGGCGGAGCGTGGCGGCGGCGAGCACGGGTGCACCCACCACCATGCCGATCGCGAAGGCGGACACCAGGAGGCCGGCCTGCGGAATGGAGACACTCAGATCACGGGCCAGGGGCTGGAGGATCCCGGACAACATGAACTCGGAGGTGCCGAGGGCGAAGACCGAGAGGCCGAGAACGTAGACGGCAAGGGGCAGACGGGCGCGGTCGGACGGTGCGGGAGCTGGCATGTCAGCTACTAACAGCAATAGGAGGCCTTACATTCCCGCCGCCGGGATCGACTGCGTGACGGCCCGACGATGCCGACCTTGCGGTCCTGCGCCGCCGCAGCCGTTCGGTCATCCGCCGCAGCCGTCCCGCCATCCGCCGCAGCCGTCCGGTAGTCCGCCGCAGCCTTTCGACGCCGGCCCGGGCCGGCGCGGCCCGTCCGGTCATCCGCCGCCGGTCAGCAGGTCCAGTTCCGTCGCCAGGTTGCGGCGGGCCAGGTGTTCCCAGCGGTCGTAGCCCCGCGGGGTCCTGAACAGGCGGGGCAGCGCCAGGAGTTGACGCAGGACGGCGGAGCGGCCGGCGGCGAAGTCCGCGTCGGGCACGAAGGAGTACTCGTCGCGGACCTCGGCGGCGTAGGCGGCGTACGCGTCGGGCGAACCGGCGAGCACCGCGAGATCGGCGTCACACAGCACCTCGCCGTCCGGGTCGTCGGGTGCCGGGTCGTGGGTGACGGTGAGCCGCACCAGCCGGGCCACCTCGGCCGTACGGGCCGCGCCGACGCCCAGTTCGGGCAGCGCCCGCTCGGCCAGGGCCGCGCTGCGCTCCTCGTTCTCCGAGCGGTCCGGCCGGTAGACCGCGTCGTGGAACCACGCCGCCAACTGGACGACGGGCAGATCGTCGGCGTGCTCGGCGAGTTCGTCGATCCGGTCGAGGACCGCGGCCAGGTGCGCCACGGTGTGGTACCGCCGCTGCGGCTCGCTCCAACGGGAGAGCAGGTTCTCCGCGTACGGGGCGGGGTCGGGCGCCGGGGCTCCTCCGGGCGCGGCGGCCTTCCTCGTGCTGCGGGCCGCGGCGACCGTGGCGGCCCAGCGCGTGCGCAGCTCCGGTACCGGGTCGATGGTGCTGCCTGCCGTACGGGACACGGACGTCATGCGCATCATTGTGCCCTGTGCCCGGCGACCCCGTAGGCTGGGAATATTGGACTAGACCTGTTGGGTGGTGTGGGGACGCAGGTGCTTCCGCGCCACCTGTCGCCGGAGGATTGGGGTCATATGAGGAAGCGCGCGCTCCTGGAGGTGATCGCGCTCGGCCCGGAGGACGCGGTCGCCGCCCAGGAAGGCGGTGCCGACCGCCTGGAGCTCGTCACCGACATGGCGGCCGACGGGCTCACGCCCGCGACGGCCGCCTTCGCGGCGGTCCGGGCGGCGGTCGATCTGCCGCTGCGGGTGATGCTGCGGTCCGCCGACGGGTTCGCGGCCGGTGATCTCCCGGCGCTGTGCGGGCGGGCGGCGGCCCTGCGGGAGGCCGGGGCCGAGGAGTTCGTCCTCGGGTTCCTGACGCCGGACGGGCGGCCCGACCGTGCCGCGGTGTTGGCGCTGGCCGACGTGATCGACGGCTGCCCCTGGACCTTCCACCGGGCCATCGACCGGGCCGCCGACCGGGACGCGCTGCGCAAGGAACTGGCCGCCCTGACGAGCGCCGGGCTCGACACGTATCTGACCGCCGGCGATCCCCAGGGGGTGGCGGCCGGCCGGGCGGTCCTGGTGGCCGAGCAGGCCCGCACCGCGGCGGGCGAGCCCGGGTACGCGCCGCGCATCCTGGTGGGCGGCGGTCTCGGCCTCGACCACGTCCCGGCGTTGCGCGCGGCCGGCCTCGACGCCTTCCACATCGGCGGCGCCGCCCGCCCCGGCGGCTGGTCCGCACCGGTGGACGCGGCCGCGGTACGGCGGTGGCGCGAGGCACTGGACCAGGAGGCGGAGCAGCCGGTTCCGTTGGGGTGACGGGGGCTGGGGCTCCTCGCGGAGACAGTCCTCGGGGGGCGTTGCTCCTTGGAGGTGCTTCTTGCGGGTCCTCCTTGGGGGTGCTCCCTGGGGTGTGTTCCTTACGGACGTGCCGCCGGAGCCCGGGTCCCGGATACGGAGGCGGAACGGGCGGAGGGAACGGGCGCGTCCGCCCCGGCCGTCCGCCGGCGGGTCGTGACCGCCGCAAGGATGACCGCCACCAGGGCCAGTGGCGTGGAGGCGAGGGGGAACCAGCGGTCGCCCAGCACGGTGAGGGCGAGGCTGCCGACGCCGCCCGCGGCGGCCATGCCCAGATAGAGCGCACTGCTGTTGAGGGAGATCAGCAGCGGCGCGTTGGGCGGGTCCAGGGAGGCGAGGCGGTGCGGCAGTGCCACCGCGACCGCCCATCCGGCGAGCGGTGAGAGGGCCGCGTACACCAGTGCGCCGGGCATCGTCATCGAGATCCACGGCAGCGCGAGGAAGGCGAGCGCGGCCAGCGAACCGCCGGTGAGCAGCACGGCCCGGACGCCCAGCCGGTCGACCGCCCGGCCGCCCAGCCAGTTGCCGACGACCGAGGCGAGGCCGGACACCAGCATGATCAGGCTGAGTCGGCCCGCGTCGCCCCCGGTGGCGGGGCGTACCGCGGTGCCGAGGTAGATGTAGACGGCGTTGAAGGCCACGAAGAACACCAGCGTGGTGGCAGCCGCGGCCAGGACGCCGCCGTTGCGCAGCGGGGCGAGGCGGGCGCGCAGGCCGGGCGCGGTGGCCGGCGCCGGCAGGTCGCGCAGCAGCAGGGAGAGGCCCAGGAACGCCGCGGCGCCCAGGGCGACCACCAGCCACATGGTCAGCCGCCAGTCCGTGCGCCCCAGGTAGGTGCCGAGGGGGACGCCGAGCGCGGTGGCCACCGTCATGCCGCCGAGCACGGTCGCCAGCGCCCGGCCGCGCCGCTCGGCCGGGACGAGCCCGGTGGCCACGGCGTTGGCCGTCGGGGTGTACAGGGCGGCTCCGGCCGCGGCCAGCACCCGGGTGGCCAGCAGGACGGGGTAGTTGGGGGCCAGGGCGCTCAGCGCGTTGGCGGCCGTGAAGACGGCGAGGGCGGTCAGCAGGACCCGGCGGCGCGGCCACCGGGCGGCGGCGGTGGCGAGCACGGGGGCGAGGACGGCGTAGGAGAGGGCGAAGACGGTCACCATCTGGCCGGCGGCCGGAACGGAGACGCCCAGGTCACGGGCGATCAGTCCGAGGATGCCGGCCATCACCATGGAATCGGTGCCCATGGCGAAGGTGCCGAGGGCGAGCAGGAGCAGGCGGAGACGCACGGGTGTCCTTCCCGGTACGAGCGGGGACGAGGCAAGGCGCAACTACGCGGCGACCCGGCGCGGTGGGCGCGTGGGTGCGACGTGCGTTTGATGTACGTCAAACAATATGGACTGTTTGGTGGATGTCAAACAGTTTCCGCGGCGAAATACAGTGGGGCATGAGCGAGCGACGGAAGGAGGCCGGACGGCCGTGGTGAGTGGCGTCGGTACGGACGGCGGTGACGGGGCGCTTCTGGCGCAACCGGACACCGAGGACATCCAGCTGGTGAAGGTGCTGCACGCGCTCGGGGACCCGACCCGGCTGCATCTGCTGCGGATCTACGCCAGCGGGCAGCAGTACGACTGCTCGTCGGAACGGCTGGGCCTCGGCCATCTGCACAAGTCGACCGTCTCGCACCACATGCGGACCATGCGCGAGGCCGGGATCACCTCCACCCGGGTCGTCGGCCGCAACCGCTACGTGCAACTACGGCGCGCCGACCTCGACGCGCGATTCCCCGGCCTCCTGGACGCACTGCTCAACTCGGTCGAGCGGGAGGAGCTGTCGGGGGCGGGGGGCGGCGAAGCCTGACCGGAGCCCGGGGCTTGGCCAGGGGCACGGGCCTGGCGGAGTCCGGGGCTTGGCCAGGGGCACGGGCCTGGCGGAGTCCGGGGCTTGGCCAGGGGGGCGGGTCTGGCGGGGGCAGGGGTCTGGCTGAGGGTGCGGGCCTGGTGGGGGCTGCTGCAGGCGGCGCGGCGGGGCGGTACGCCGACGCCGCGGGTGGCCTGACCGGTGCTGCGGCGGCCGGCCCGCGATCGCCCGGGCCGGCCCTCGGGCCGTCTAGGCCGCCCCGTCCGACAGTTGCTCCGGCAGGGGCGCCGCGTGGACCACCGTCAGACCGGAGACCGGGCGGGTCAGGCAGACGTACAGGCGCCGCAGGCCGGTTCGTTCGTCCGGTTCGCCGTCGACGATCGCGGCCGGCTCGTCCAGCACCACGTAGTCGTACTCCAGGCCCTTGGCGAGCGTGGCCGGCACCAGCGTCAGCCGGGACCCGGCCGAGGTCTCCTCACCCGGGGCCAGCGCCGTCACCCCGGCCGCCTCCAGCGCCGCACGCAGCTCCGGAATGCGCGCCTCCGCCGCGATCAGACCGATCGAGCCCTCCTTCGTCAGCGCATCGTCGCAGGCCGCGAGGGTCGCCGCGGTCAGCTCCGCGGCCTCGACCCGGCGGATCGCGAAATCCCCCGCCGCCTCACGGATCGAGGTGGCCTCCGTCAGATCCGGCGCGATGGCCGGCAGCAGCCGGGACGCGTACGCGATCACCTCGTGCGGCACCCGGAACCCCTGCGTGAGCTCCTCCACCGCCGCACCCGGCTTGCCCAGATGGGCCAGCGCCTCCTCCCAGGTGTCGGTCGCCCACGGCGTCGTCCCCTGGGCGATGTCGCCGAGGACCGTCGCCGAACCCGTCGTACAGCGCCGGCCGACCGCCCGGTACTGCATCGGGGAGAGGTCCTGCGCCTCGTCCAGCACCACATGACCGAGCGAAGGGGTGCGCTCCACCAGGTCCGTCGCCTCGTCGATCAACACCGCGTCCGCCGCGGACCACTTGGCGCTCTTCACACTGCGCGCCGGTTTGGTCCACAGGATCGTCTTCTGCTCCTCGGGCGACAGGATCCCGTCGGCCTGCTCCGCGAGGAACTCGGCGTCGCCCAGCAGCCGCAGCACCAGCTTCGCCGGATCGACCGGCGGCCAGACCTCCTTGACCACGGCCTTCACGGCGGCGTTCCGGGCCACCGCGTTCTGCACCCGGTCGTCCGGCGCCTCCCCGGCCTGCTCCATCCGCACCAGCACGGCATGCGCGATCCGCTGCGGCAGCGCCTCGCGGGCCGCGCCGTAGCGGATGTCGCGCGCCATCAACTCCTGCACCATCTCCTGCAGTTCGTACGCCGGTACGCGCCAGCGGCGGGAGCCGCGGACCACCACACAGGGCTCCTGCGGCAGCGTGATGTGCGAGCGGACGGCCCGCCGCAGCACCTCCGCCATCCGCGCATCCCCCTTGACCGTCGCCGCGGCCGCCTCGTCCGTACCGCGGACCTCGACGTGCGCCACCAGGTCGTCGACCGTGGCCTGCTTGACCTCCAGCTCGCCCAGCGCCGGCAGCACCTGCTCGATGTACTGCAGGAAGGAGCGGTTCGGGCCGATGACGAGGGTGCCCGCCCGCGCCAGCCGCTCGCGGTGCGCGTAGAGCAGATACGCCACACGGTGCAGACCGACCGCCGTCTTTCCGGTGCCCGGCGCCCCCTGCACACACACCGAACCGGCGAGGCCGGCACGCACGATCTCGTCCTGCTCGGGCTGGATCGTCGCGACGATGTCCCGCATCGGGCCGACGCGCGGCCGCTCGATCTCGGACTGGAGGAGCCGGCTGGTCTGCTCCAGTTCTGCGGGATCGGTGAGGCGCTCGTCCTCGTAGGCGGTCAACTCGCCGCCGGTGTAACCGAAGCGGCGGCGCAGCCTGAGATCCATCGGGTCCTTCTTGGAAGCCCGGTAGAACGGCTGGGAGACGGGCGCGCGCCAGTCGATGACCATCGGGTCGCCGTCGGCGTCGTGGACATGCCGTCGGCCGATGTAGAAGTTCTCCCCGTCCGCGCCCTCGGCGAGGTCGAGGCCCGGCGCGTGGAGGTAGTCGAGGCGGCCGAAGAACAGCGGCGTGTGCGAGAGATCGGCGAGCGCCTTGATCCGGGCGTCGATCTCGCCCTGGAGCACCTCGGCGTTGACCCAGTTCGCGGTGACGTCCGCGATGTTCAACGACTCGGCGTCGGCGCGCATGGCGCGGAGCGCGGCGCGGGAAGCGGCGAGATGGGCGCGTTCGCGCTGGAGGGGCTCGGCGTCGGACAGGTCAGGGGCGTGCGAGGGCACGGCATTGCCTCCGGTGGCGGTACTGCGGCGGGCGCGCCGTGGTGCGCGGGCGCGGCGGGCCGGTGTCGGTGCGTAGCGCAGGTCGTGCGATGCGCGGGTCAGCGGCGTGAAGCGAAGGCCGGCCGGTTTCCGACCGGGCGGCGGCACTCCCCGGCGGGAGGCAGGCAGACGCGCGATTGTAGTCAGGGGTGGATGGCGGCGCCAACGAATTATGGCGGGCGGGAGGGAGGGAGGGAGGGAGAGAGGAAGGCGGGGGGAGAGAGGAGGGAAGGCAGGAGGAAGGCGGGCGGGCGGGAGGGGCGAGGGCGCGGGGCGCTCATGCTGCACGCAGGGTTGGGCGCCGGGCGGTGCGCAAGGCCGGGCGCCGGACTGTAGGCAAGGCCGGGTGCTGAGCTGTAGGCGAGGCTGGGTGCCGGACTGTAGGCAAGGCTGGGTGCCGGGCCGGATCCAGGGTGGTCCGCGCCGTACGCCGGACCGTGTGCCGGGCGCCCCCGCCGTACCGCGGGTTGACGACCCCTACAACCGTAGGTCTCCCGTAGGGGACGGAGTGGGTCTGGAGGTTGACGTCCAGCCCGCCGAGGATCGACCCGTGGACCGATGTGCGGCAATCGCGTGAAATTCATCATTGACCCATGAGCAGCGCAACGATTCCACCCACCTCGATCCCGACCGTCCCGTCCATCCACCCGGCCAAGGGCGCCACGGCCCTCGGCGCGGCCCCGGCCGCCGGCACCGCCTCGGCTCCCGGGCACCGTCATCTGGTGGGCAACGCCCTTCGCGCGATAAAGGTCTTCGCCGCCGCGGCCTTCAGCGTCGTCGTCCTCGGTGAGTACGCGGACGACCGGCGGGCCGAGGGCTGAGTCCCGAGAGCCGAGCCACGCGGGCCGAGCGCCGCCCGGCTGTGCCTGGGCGACTCCGTAACGACATCCGGATGACCGGAAACCGTTACGGCCGGCCGGCCCCGATCCACTAGCGTCGGCGCCGGAGTGCGCGCTCAGGGCGACGAGGCGCGCGCTCAGGGCGACGAGGCGAGGCGATGAGGAGGGGACGACGGGTGTCTTCCGCCGACGGTACGCGGACGGAGAACGAAGAGACCGACACGAAGGGGGAGGGGTGGGGGAGGGGGAGGGGCCCCCGAACCAGAAGCGACGAAACCCCGCCCCCCGCCCCCGACACCACGCCCAATCCCGCCGCCGACACCACGCCCAAACCCACCCCCAGCGCCACGCCCACCCCCAGCGCTACGCCGTCTTCCGCCCGCGCCCGCCGCAATCTCCTCTACGCCGCCGCCCTGCTGCTCGTCTCGTTCGTCGGGTTGTGGCTGCTCTATCAGGTGCAGCCGCTGCCGATGTCCGACATAGAGGTGTATCGGGCCGAGGGGGAGGCCGCTGCGAGTGGCGGTGATCTGTACGGCTTCACGGTCACCAAGTGGGACCTACCGGCCACCTACCCGCCCTTCGCCGCGCTTCTCTTCATCCCGACGACCTGGGTCTCCCTCGGCACCCTCAAGGTGCTCTGCGTGCTCGTCAATGCCGGGCTGCTCGCCCTGCTGATCCATCTCTCCTGCCAGGCTGCCGGACCGGCCGAGGTCGAAGGGGCGTCCCCGGTTGCCGGAGCGGCCGAGGGCGACGGACCGGGCCCGGCCGCCGCCCCCCGTCGGGCTGCGCACACCGTGCCGGCCGTGATGGTCGCCACTGCGCTGGGGCTCTGGCTCGAACCGGTCTTCCAGACGTTTGTCTTCGGCCAGGTCAATCTCGCCCTGGCCTGCCTCGTCCTATGGGACCTCGCCCGTCCGGACGGCGCCCGCGGCAAGGGGTTCGCCACCGGTATCGCGGCGGGCATCAAGCTCACCCCCGCGATCTTCGCCGTCTACCTCCTCATCACCGGCCGGGTGAAGGCCGCCTGCACCGCCCTCACCGGGTTCCTGGTCTCGGTGCTGCTGGGGTGGCTGGTGCTGCCGGACGCCAGCGTCGAGTTCTGGACCCGGCGGATGTTCGAGACCGACCGGGTGGGCAAGGTCTGGATCATCGACAATCAGTCCCTCCAGGGCCTGATCAGTCGCGTGCTGCACAACCCCGCACCGGGGCTGCTGTGGGCGGTGCCGGCACTGCTGACCGCGGCCGCCGGACTCTACGCGGCGCGCCGGGTCTATCTCCGCCGAGGCCTCGACACCTGGGGCGTGCTGTGTACGGCCGTGACGGCGCTGCTGGTTTCGCCGATCAGCTGGTCGCACCACTGGGTCTGGTGCGTACCGCTGCTGATCGGGCTAGCCGCCCGTGTCCGGCGCCGCCCCTGGCGGCGCGCCCTGCTGGCGGCCGTAGTCCTCACCTTCACGGCCCGCACGATGTGGATCGTGCCGCACCGTGGGGACCTCGATCTGCACTTCTCCTGGTGGCAGCAGCCGCTCGCCGCGCCGTATCCGCTGCTCGGGCTGGCGCTGCTGGCGGCCCTGATCTGGTGGACCCGGCGTACTGTGAGCGCACCGGGACGGCCGGGTGAGTCGGGAGAGCCCGGGCAGTCGGGAGTGCCCGTGCCCCGCCGTATTCCGTCCCCGCGCCCTGACCAGGACCTGACCGCCCGGACCCGCCCCGCGTGAGCCCGGGCGGGCCGAACCACGGAACAACAACGGTCCCGAATCACGTGCCGGATCACGTCCCCATCCAAGTCCCCAACCGCGTCCCCAACCACGTCCCCAACCAAGTCCACAACCACGTGCCGAACCCCTCCGGGGGCCTGCACGATGACGTCGAAGCCGAAGCCGAAGCCGAAGCCGAAGCCGAAGCCGAAGCCGAAGCCGAAGCCGGGTTCGGAGTCGCGTGTGGGGTTCGGGTCGGTCGTCTAGTAGTCGGCTCGGTCGTCTACGCGTCCTCGTCCGCCGCCAGCAGTTCGTCCGCGTCCACGATCCGGTACGCGTAGCCCTGCTCGGCCAGGAAGCGCTGGCGGTGGGCGGCGAAGTCCTGGTCGATGGTGTCGCGGGCGACGACGGAGTAGAAGCGCGCCTCGTGGCCGTCGGCCTTCGGGCGGAGCACCCGGCCGAGCCGCTGCGCCTCCTCCTGGCGGGAGCCGAAGGTGCCGGACACCTGGATCGCCACCGTTGCCTCGGGCAGGTCGATGGAGAAGTTCGCGACCTTCGAGACGACCAGTACCGAGATCTCGCCCTCCCGGAACGCGTCGAAGAGCTTCTCCCGCTGTGCGTTGGTGGTCTCGCCCTTGATCACCGGGGCGTTCAGGTGCTCGCCCAGCTCGTCCAGCTGGTCGATGTACTGCCCGATGACCAGGGTCTGGTCGCCCTGATGGCGGCGTACCAGCGCCTCGGTCACGTGCTGCTTGCTGGCCGTGGTGGCGCAGAAGCGGTACTTCTCCTCGGTCTCGGCGGTGGCGTACGCCAGCCGTTCCGACTCGGTGAGATTGACCCGTACCTCGACGCAGTCGGCCGGGGCGATGTACCCCTGCGCCTCGATCTCCTTCCAGGGAGCGTCGAACCGCTTCGGGCCGATCAGGGAGAAGACGTCCGACTCCCGGCCGTCCTCGCGGACCAGCGTCGCGGTCAGCCCCAGCCGGCGGCGGGCCTGCAGATCGGCGGTGAACTTGAAGACCGGCGCGGGCAGCAGATGCACCTCGTCGTAGACGATCAGGCCCCAGTCCCGGGAGTCGAACAGCTCCAGGTGCGGGTAGACGCCCTTCCGCTTGGTCGTCAGTACCTGGTACGTGGCGATGGTGACCGGCCGGATCTCCTTCCTCGTCCCGCTGTACTCGCCGATCTCGTCCTCGGTCAGCGAGGTGCGGCGGACCAGTTCGTGCTTCCACTGCCGCGCCGAGACCGTATTGGTGACGAGGATGAGCGTGGTGGCCTTGGCGCGTGCCATGGCACCCGCCCCGACCAGCGTCTTGCCCGCGCCGCACGGCAGGACGACGACGCCCGAGCCGCCGTGCCAGAAGCCTTCGACGGCCTGCTGCTGGTACGGGCGCAGCGCCCAGCCGTCCTCGCGCAGGTCGATGGGGTGCGCCTCACCGTCGACGTAGCCCGCGAGGTCCTCGGCGGGCCAGCCCAGCTTGAGCAGCGTCTGCTTGATCTGGCCGCGCTCGGAGGGGTGGACGACCACGCTGTCCGGGTCCAGCCGGGCGCCGACCAGCGGCTGCACCTTCTTGGAGCGGAGGATCTCCTCCAGCACCGGGCGGTCGGTGGTGGTCAGTACCAGCCCGTGCGTGGGGTGCTTGATCAGCGTGAGCCGGCCGTAACGGGCCATCGTCTCGGCGACGTCGACGAGCAGCGCGTGCGGCACCGGGTACCGCGAGTACTGCACCAGCGCGTCCACGACCTGCTCGGCGTCGTGCCCGGCGGCCCGTGCGTTCCAGAGCCCCAGCGGCGTCACCCGGTACGTGTGGATGTGCTCCGGCGCCCGCTCCAGTTCGGCGAAGGGCGCGATGGCCCGCCGGCAGGCGTCCGCCAGCTCGTGGTCCACCTCCAGCAGCAGCGTCTTGTCGCTCTGGACGATTAGGCAGGACACGCATACCTCCGGAGATAAGGTCGTCTCATGACAGAACCAACGCCTGTCACAGCACGGGCTATGCCCCGTGCCCGACGCCGGAAGGGCGTCCCGGCCAGCGCGCCGGGGATGCGCGCCGCTATCTATGTTCGCCTATCGCGCGAAACCGACGAGACGACTTCGCCGGAACGCCAGCGCGCGGCCTGTGAAGCGCTGTGCGAGGCACGCGGCTGGGAGGTCGTGGCTGCCGAGGAGGACATCGACGTCTCGGGCTTCTCACGCGGGCTCGACCGGCCGGGACTGCAACGCATCCTGACCAGGCTCGCCGAACTGGACGTGATCGTTTTCTTCAAGATCGACCGGCTTGCGCGCTCGACGGTCGACTTCGCGGAGATCATGCGACTTGCCGAGCACCAGAGCGTTGCGCTCGCGTCGGCGACAGAACCGCTCGACCTCACGTCGTCCATGGGCCGGGCCATGGCGAAGGTGATCGCGGTCTTCGCCGAGCTGGAGTCCGACACCATTGGCATGCGGGTGTCCAGCGCGCACGAGCACCTGCGCCGCGAGGGGCGCTACACCGGCGGTCGGGTCCCGTACGGGTACATGGTCGTCCCCAACCCCAACGGGGCGGGCAAGGTCCTTGCGGTCAACGAGGACGAGGCCAAGACGATCAAGCGGATCGTGGAGCGGGTCCTGTCCAAGGACTCGCTCATGCAGATCATCAACGACCTCAACAAGGAGGGCATCCCGTCTCCGGGACACACCTCACGCCAGACCACGGGCAAGCGCAGCGACTCCAAGCAGTGGTACACGACGACGCTGCGCAGCCTCCTGGGCAATCCCCAGTTGCTCGGCCAGGTCATCGAGGACGGAAAGCCGATCCTGCGGACGGACGGCCTGCCGCTGGTCAATCGGCCGCCGATCCTCGACACGGACACCTGGCAAGCGCTCCAGGACGAGTTGCAGCGCCGGGCCAACCCCGGGGAGAAGCGCCGGGAGGCTACGTCGCTGCTGCGCGGCATCATGCACTGCGGAGTCTGCGGTGAGCGCATGTACACCTTCAGCGGGCGCAACGGTCAGCTTCGGTACCGGTGCATCGGCCCGCTGAAGTACCGCCAGCGGGCGGCCAAGGGGGAGGAGAAGCAGGGCGTGAAGTGCTACGGGCCGACCGTGGCCGGGGTGACCACCGAGGAGCACGTCACCGAGCAGTTCCTCGCGAAGTACGGGCACCTTTCCGTGATGCGGATGGTCCAGGAGGTGGGCGAGGACTTCCGCCCGCAGATCAGGCAGGCCGAGGAAGCGTTGGCCGACTTGCAGAAGGATCGCTACGACCGGGGCTTGTTCAGGGGCGACGACGGAGCGATCCGGTACGCGGAGCAGTACGCCAAGCTGGAAGAGCGCTTGGCGACCCTGAAGGAGAGGCAGCGAACGGCGAAGCCGGGCGGCGTGAAGGCCGAGCCGACCGGCGAGACGCACGCCGAGCAGTGGAAGCGCTCGGACGTGGCCGGCAAGCGAGATCTGCTGTTGAACGCGGGCGGCTACGTGGAGGTGGCACCCGCGCGGCGTGGCGGCAAGAAGCTGGACACGTCGCGTCTGTCGGTGTACTTCGGTGAGGAGGGGCACATGCGGCGGGCGGCAGCGGCGAAGGAGAGCGAAAGGGAGACCGAGGCGGCTGACAGCCAGGGCTGACGCCGAAGTCACCCGACACACGCAGCGGCGCCCCCACCTCGTCCGTCAGGTGGGGGCGTCGCTGTCTGCGTTCAGGTCAGGCGGCGTGCTGGTCGGGGTTGTGCCAAGGGCCGATGACCTTGATAGAAGGGCGGCAATACGACAGCGCCGCACCGTCGCGGGTTGTGAACTCGACTGTTTCTGCGACGAGTTCGCAGAGGGCGTCCCCGTCCGTCTCGGACAGTGCCTTCCTGAGCGTGGGGACGGACTCTGCCAGGTCCCAAGAGGGGGAACTGAGGCGGAAGCCGCCAAGGGCGTGTGCGTCGGCGAGGCGGAACGAGAGTCGAGTACTGGGCTGGGGTTCAAAGCGGGGTGCGGCTGTCAGCAGGCCGGCCTTGATGGATTCGGGGCCGGAGATGACGACCCGCATGGAGGTTGATCGGGGCAGCACCTCGAAGTGGTCGGCTTCGTGGCTGTCGTGGGACGGCGATTGCCTGCCGAAGAGCTGCCCGATGACCGTGGCGACTTCCGCAGTCCCAGTGGAGACACGCCAGGAGCCTTGGCCGCAGTGGAAGCGGCCGACGAACGTCGTCTTGCGGTTGATCATGAGAAATCCCCCTCCCGCTTGAGGCGTTGCGTATGGGCTATGTCGTGGCGGACCTGGGCAGCGAGGAACTCCTCACCGGGGCGGTAGCCGCTGCTGAGGTAGGTCCAGGAGGAGGCGGTGACGAGTGTGGTCGCGTCGGTGGCGGGGAGGCCGGCGCGGGCGCGGGCGGCGTCGGCCTGGGCGAGACGCCAGGCGCGGCGTACGTCGCGGAGTGCGCCGAGGGTCGTGGAGTAGGCGCGGGACTTGGTGGAGAAGTGGCCGCGGAAGCCGAGCATGTGGGCCCACTTCCAGAGCTTGAGGTGGGCGAGCTCCGGCAGGTGGCCGAGGTCCCAGGCAGTGCGGATCATCTGCCGTACGTGCTGCTGTACGGGCAGGGCCTTGATGGGTTCGGCCTGTCCGGTGCCGTCGCAGTCGACGCACACGTCGTGGAAGCCGTCAGGGCCGCGTACGTAGCCGCGTCCGGCACAGGGGCGGCACATCAGGGTGCGGTCCACGGTGCCGGTGCCTTCGGCGTTCTTGGTGGCGTACTTGGCGACGTATCCGGCGACCTTGGCGTCTGTGTACTCGGCAACGCGGGCGTCTGTGAGTTCGCCGTCGCCCAGGGCGGTGATGGGGTCGACCTTGTACCGGCCGCCCCAGGCGATGACGCGTTCGCCGATGGCGTCAGACTCGATGGTGAGCCGAGCGCTCTTCACGGCCAGGCCCACGGCGGCGCTCAGGGCGTCGAAGGTGGCCCAGGCCGGGGGCGGGCTGGTGTGTCCGTCGGGGCCGTCGAAGCGGATCACGGCGTGGAAGTGGACCAGGCCGCGCTTTTGGTACTCGGCGACCTTGGCGAAGGAGACGCGCAGGGCCTGGTTCAGGGCCTTCTGTGTCATGCCGAAGTGCTTGGCCAGGGCCCGGCGCAGGTAGGTGGTACCGGCAACTCATGGCGACGTTGCCCGTGACCTCTTCGACATGACGTATGACGGCCAGGCGCCGCTTGGCCTCACGATCGAGCGGGGGTGTCTTCGACATGTGGATCTCCGTAGTGATCAGAGACCCAGGTGTCAACGATGATCGGCAGTTTTAGGGCGCGTATCGAGTCGTGATCACCGGGTGCTCCGGATGAGGTCTGTAACCCAGATCATCGAGGCGCGCAGGTGGAGGCCGGCGAGGAAGCTCTCTGGGGTCTTGTCGTAGCGAGTCGCTATGCCCCGCCATGCCTTCATCCTGTTGATCGCGCGTTCGACGGTGTTCCGTTCCTTGTAGGGCTCGGTGTCGTGGCTGACGGGCCTGCCGCCCCCGCTGCC
>NZ_JBFACE010000018.1:0-155557 GCF_040640655.1 Streptomyces sp. NPDC021749
GCCTGGTCCTTCTTCTCCGGGATGACCGCCTTGATACGGCGTTTGCGCAGGTGGGCACGGTTGCCGCGGGACGAGTAAGCCTTGTCTCCGGCGACTGCGTCCGGCCGGGTGCGGGGGCGGCCGATGGGCCCGCGTACCCGCACCTTCTTCAGGACGGGGATGAACTGCGGGCTGTCCGCTGCCTGGCCCGCGGTCAGGATGAACGCCAGTGGGCGGCACTTGCGGTCGGCGGCGAGGTGGACCTTGCTGGTCTGCCCGCCTCTGGAGCGTCCGAGGAGGGCGGCCTTCAGCCGGAGTTTCCGCCGACGCCGGACGCGTCGTCGTTCTTCCCGCGCGGGGTCGCTTTCGGGCTCCTGCCCGCTTTGTTCTTCGAGGCCGCCCCTTTTGATCTGGCCTTCTCCTCCTCGGCGGCGGCTTTCTCCAGGGCGGTGACGACGTCCTCGCCGAGGTGCATCCCGGCCGCGTCGTGGTGGGCACGGGCGGTGGTGGAGTCGATGCTGACCAGGGACAGGTCCACCTCACCGCGCTTCGCAGCTTCCGCGATCAGGCCCTCCAGCAGGGCCTCGAAGACACCGGCGTCACGCCACTGCCGGAAGCGGTTGTGGACGGTCGACCATGCACCGAACTCTGCCGGCATCTCCCGCCACTGCCCGCCCGTCTTGAACCGCCAGATCACGCCCTCGAACTGCTGCCGCAGCCGCGCGGGGTACGGGCCGTACTCGCCGATCGGCAGGTACGGCTCGATGAACTCCCACTCCGGGTCGCTCAGTTGCACTCGCGTCATGTACGAAGGTCTACCGGACCAGACCGCGCCACGAAGGCACATCACGCAGATTGATCACGACTCGATACGGGCCCTAGCAGGCTTCCGTGTTTTTTGCACGTATCATCGTGGGGTGAGTGAACCCGAACCGAACCGTGCCAGCACTTCCGCCGCGCGCGTGGCCGCAGCCATCGGAGCGCTGACCCTGCGGGCCACCCGTGCCGGGCTCTACGGCCGGCTGACGGCCGGGGTGAAGGGCGTGGACGCCACGACCTACCCGGTCCTGTCCGGGCTCGACCGGGTCGGGCCCGCCACCGCCACCAGGCTCGCCGAGGCGATCGGCATGGACCGCACCGTCACCACCCGCTACGCGACCCGGTTGCAGGAGGCCGGGCTGATCGCCCGCCGTCCCGACCCGTCCGACGCCCGCGCCACCCAACTGGTGCTCACCGCAGAGGGTGAGCGGGCGGTCGCGGCGCTGCGCGAGGCGATGGAATCCTTCCTGGCCGCGGAGATGGCGACGTGGCCGCCGGGCGAGGCCGCCGCCTTCGCCATGCGCCTGGAACGGCTGACGGAATCCCTTGCACGTCCGGACGCAGGCCGTACGCCCTGAGGCGGGCCGTACGACGCGAGGCGGGCCGTACGACGCGAGGCGGGCTGATCGGCCCCTTCCCGGATCGGCCCGTCGAGCGGGTGGCCCGGCATGAGCGGCTTGTAGACCGAACATGAGCGGTTTGTGAGCCGAACATGAGCGAGGAGGTCGAGCCTCGTGGTGTGCCGGTCGCAGCGGCAGGTCCTTCGTACCGCGTGGCCGGTGGCACTCCGTTCCGGCCGGTTCGGAGCTTGCGCACATCCCCGCTCACCACGGAAGCCGCCTTCCCAGGACGGCCGCGCCCCGAGTGGTGAACGGAAGCGCAGTACGCAATCCGCGCTTCAGGTGGAAGTAAGGGAAGCAGTGATGAACGGACGAGTACGCAAGGGTCTCCCGTCCAGCAGGGGCTGGCGGGCGAGGGCGGCCGCGGTGGGGTCGATGGCCCTCGCGGCGACGCTGTGCCTGGCCGTCGGCCCGGCGCAGGCGGACGGCGGCGGAGGCGGCTGGATAACGACGCCCCCTGCTGGATACACGCCCGACCCGGGCCCCGACTGGAGCACTCCCGAGGCGATCGCGAAGTTCCTCTCCGATTGCGGCCAGGACTGCACCTTCACGCCCACCGCATGGGTCGGTGAGCCCTCCGAGGGCACGCCGACGATACTGGGCAAGCCCCGCGAGAACTGCACCACCGAGAACGTCGACTTCAACTACGGAGAGTCGGAGACCACCGGCGAGACGACGATCGTCGGCCTGTCGCTCGGTGCGAACCCGGTCTCGCTGCTGCCGAAGATCGAGCACAACTGGTTCACCCAGAACACGGAGAGCACCGTGACCACGGGCACGCTGAAGCCCGGTGAGGTCGGCTGGCTCGACGAGGTGACGGTCAGCCGCAAGGCGAAGGGGAACTGGCAGCTGGCAGGAGTCGACAAGTCCAATCCGGTGGCCATTGTGAACGCGCACAACAAGTACGGGCCGCACGAGTTCACGGATGTCGAGTCGGACATCAGCTACAAGGTCATCAGGGTCCAGTCCCGCCCCATGAGCGACGAGGAGCGCGCCACCAAGTGCGGTAACTCCAGCCCCAGCTGAGGTAGTTGGCCGCAGCGTGGGTCATACGGCAGCCCCAGGTCAGTGACCTGGGGCTGCCGCTGTGCGCGCGGAGGTCCGGCCCGGAAGGGCCCCGGGTCACGCCGGCATGGTGATGGCGGTGACCACCAGGTTCTCCTCGACCAGCCAGCGGCCGGTGAACTCGGTGAGTTCGGTGCCGTTGACGGGCGGGCCGGGGACGAGGAGGCGGGCGGTGAAGGTGGCGTCGGTGGGGTCGAGGGTGAGCAGTGCGTCCTCGAAGCCGAGCCAGCGGTGGGCGAGCGGGTACCACGCCTTGTACACGCTCTCCTTCGCGCTGAAGAGCAGGCGGTCCCAGGCGATCTCCGGTTCCAGCTCGGCCAGATGGTGGAGCTGGGCCCGTTCCTCGGGGAGGGCGACGAGGTCCATGACGCCCGGGTCGGAGACCGGGAGGTTGGGCTCGGCGTCCAGGCCGACGGTGAGCACGTCCCGTTGGCGGGCCACCGCGGCGGCGCGGTAACCGGTGCAGTGCGTCATCGCGCCGACGATGCCGTCCGGCCATTCCGGCGCCCGGTCGCGGCCGGGGAGCAGCGGCGCCGGGGCGATGCCCAGCCGGGACAGCGCGGCCCGGGCGCAGCCGCGTACCGTGCCGAACTCCCGCTGGCGCTTGGGTACGGCGCCTTCCACCAGCGCCCATTCCTCGGGGAACATCTCGGACAGCGGGGCGTCCTCGAAGGCCTCGGCGGTCACGATCGGCGCCGGGAGCAGCTTGTCGATCATGCCCGGGCCCCCGTGGTGCCGGAGCCGACGGTGGCCGGGCCCGGCAGGATCTGCACCGGGCGCCCGGGCGCGGCGGAGCGGCGCCGCCACTCCCGGGGATAGCCGAGCGAGACCTCCTGGTGCGGCACGCCGTCGCAGATCAGCAGGCGGGGGATGTGCAGATGGCCGTAGACGACGGTGGCGGCGCGGAACCGGCGCGGCCAGTCGGCGGTCGCCTCCGTACCGCACCACAGCGCGAAGTCCGGGTACCACAGCGGGTCGGTGGGTTCCCGGACCACCGGCCAGTGGTTGATCAGGATGGTCGGCAGGTCCTCCGGCAGGGCCGCCAGCCGGGCCTCGGTGGCCGCCACCCGCGCCCGGCACCAGTCCTCCCGGGTCGGATACGGGTCCGGGTGCAGATGGAACTCGTCCGTGCACACCACCCCGGCCCGCTCGGCCTGGGCCAGCGCCTCCTCCTTGGACGTCGCGCCGGGCTGCCGGAAGGTGTAGTCGTAGAGCAGGAACAGCGGGGCGAGGACGACCGGGCCGCCGGCCCCCTCCCAGACCGGGTACGGGTCCTCGGGGGTCAGCACGCCCAACTCCCGGCAGATCTCCACCAGGTGCTCGTACCGCGCCACCCCGCGCAGCTGCACCGGATCGTCGGGCGGGGTCCACAGTTCGTGGTTGCCGGGCACCCACACCACCTTGGCGAAGCGTTCGCTGAGCAGGCCGAGCGCCCAGCGGATGTCGGCGACGTACTCGCCCACGTCGCCGGCGACCAGCAGCCAGTCGTCGGCGGACTCCGGTCTTAACCGCTCGACGATCTCGCGGTTCTCGGCATAGCGGACGTGCAGATCGCTGACCGCGACCAGGGTGCCGGGCCCGGGGAGCGGTGCGGTGTGCGGGGGCGGGGCGGGGGCCGGGGACGGCGCGTCGGCACCCGCGGCGGGGGTGCGGATCTCGTAGGTCACCCTCGCAGTAAAGACGGTGCGCCGGGGAGAGTGAAGGGCGGGCCGGGGGACGGGCGGTGTGTCACCGGTCCGGGCGTGTGGGGGGCGGCGCGGCGGCGGTCCGGCCGGCGGTCCCGGGGGACGGCGTGCCGCCGCGGCGGATACGGGTGGCCAGCCACAGGTCGAAGCGGTCGTCCGGGTCGTCCAGCCGACGCCCCGTCAGGTCCATGGCCTTGTCGAGGCGGTTGCGCACGGTGTGCCGGTGCACGCCGAGCCGGCGGCTGGTGGCGTCCCAGGCCCCGCCGGTCTCCAGCCAGGCCGCCAGGGTCGCGATCAACTCCTCGCCGTTGTCCGCGAGGTCGATCGGGCCGAGCACGGTGTCGGCGTAGCCCTGCAGCGTGCGGCGGTCGCCGAGGTCGAGCAGCAGCCGGCTGGCCTGGCTCTGCCGGGCCTCGGCCGGCTCGCCCGATGCCCGGCTGACGGCCAGCAGGCCGGCCGCCTGCCGCAGCGACACCCGCACCGCTTCGGGGGCGGTGACCGGCCCGATGCCGGCCGGCCGGCGCGGGGCGAAGCGGGCCAGGACGTCCCGGATGTCCAGGTCCTCGCCGACCACCGCCTCGACCGTCCGGCCGGACGGCCCACCCGGGGTGCCGGCCGGGGTGCCGTCGGGGGCCCCGCCCACCACCCGGACCAGCCCGCCCGGCACCGCCAGCGCGAGATCGGCGGCCATCTCCTGGGCGGCGGACTCGGCGGACCCGTCGGCGGTCTTCGGCGCCGCCGCACCGGAACCGGCTCCCGCCCCCCGTTTGCGGGCGTCGTCCCCGCTCACCGCCTCCACCACCACGCCGCGCACCCGCTCGGTCGTCAGCCCCACCGAGTGCAGCATGTCCCGGGCCCGGCCGGGCGCCGGATGCTCCTCGGCCAGCAGCTCCGACAGCAGCGCCGACCGGCGCCGGCGCTCCGGCTCGTCGCGCAGATGGCGGCGCTCCAGCTCCAGCGAGAGCAACGAGACCAGCCCGGGGACCACCGACCGGGCGGCCTCGTCCGGACGGCCGGTGAGCAGCAGCAGACCGCGCAGCCGCCGCGCGCCCAGCGGCTGCACCTCCAGCTGCTGCCCGCCGGCCGTACTGGACGCGCTGCCGCGCAGCCCGCGCGCGGCGACCCGGTCGAGCAGGTCGCGGGCCCGGTCCAGCGGGGTGCGCGGCTCCCGCTCGCCCGCCGCCAGCAGCCGCCCGAGCGGATCGAGCACCGCGGCGCCCACGCCGGTGGCGGCCGTCCACTCCTCCAGCATCGGCCGCAGCCCGTCGCCGGCCGCCGCCGCGGTCAGCCGCCGCTGGGTGGCGAACGCCCGGTGCAGCGCCTCGCGCTGCTCGGTGGCCCGGGCGTCGAAGACCGCCTTGGTGACCGCGATGAACGGCACCTCGTCCGGCACGGTCAGCAGCGGCAGCCCGGCCTCCGCGGCCGCGGTGACCAGCGGCTCCGGTGCCTCCTGGTACGGCAGGCCCTGCCCCAGCCCGAGCGCCAGACAGGCCGCCCCGCCCTCGGCGACATCGCGGACGTACGCCCGGCAGGCGGCCGGTTCCATGGGCAGCAGCAGGCCGATGGTCATCAGCAACTCGCCGCCCTGCAGCCACTTGCCGGGCGTCAGCAGGTCCGAGACGGTCGCGGCCTCGATCGTGCGGGCCAGCAGGTGCGGCGGCACGTCGTAGGTGACCGAGAGACGGAGGTCGGGCCGGTCCAGCAGGTCCGAGAGATGCAGCGGCACAGACACAGTGTCCCCCACATGTCCAACGGATGGACGACCGGTCGATCGAGCCCCGGCGGCGTGGCGCACCGACGTGCCCGCGGACGCCCGCAGCCCCGTCCGGGCCGGCTCACGGCCCCAGGACCACCACCGACTCCGGGGGCAGCCGGAGGATGCCGTCCGCCCCCGGAAGCCGGGCCGCCGGCCAGCCCGCCAGGGCCTCCAGGGCCGGCTGCCGGCCGCCGTCCCCGGCCGGGAGCGGCACCGCGGCCGTCGCCTCCGGCGAGAGATTGACCGCCACCCGCAGCGGACCACGGCACAGCAGCAGCCAGCGCGCTTCCTCGTCGAAGCGGACCGAGGTGTGCCGGGGATCCGGATCGGTCAGCGCGGGCAGTTCACGGCGGAGCGTCAGCAGCGTGCGGTACCAGGCCAGCAGCCCGGCGTGCGGGGCCACCGCCGGCTCGGACCAGTCCAGGACACAGCGGTCGCGGGTGGCCGGATCCTGCGGGTCGGGCCACTCGGCGCTGTCGCCCGCCCAGGCGTGCTCGGCGAACTCCCGCCGCCGCCCGGCCCGTACCGCCTCCGCCAGCTCGGGATCGGTGTGGTCGGTGAAGTACTGCCAGGGCGTGCGCGCCCCCCACTCCTCGCCCATGAACAGCATCGGGGTGAACGGCGCGCACAGCACCAGCGCACCGGCGCAGGCCAGCAGGCCGGGGGAGAGGCCGGCGGCGAGCCGGTCGCCGAGCGCCCGGTTGCCGATCTGGTCGTGCGTCTGGGCGTAGGCCAGCAGCCGGTACGCGGGGGTCACCCGCAGGTCCAGCGGTGCGCCGTGCGGCCGGCCGCGGAAGCTGGAGTACGTACCGTCGTGGAAGAAGCCGCCGGTCAGGGTCTTGGCGAGGGCGGCGAGCGGGGCCCGTGCGAAGTCCGCGTAGTAGCCCTGGGACTCACCGGTGAGCGCGGTGTGCAGGGCGTGGTGGAAGTCGTCGTTCCACTGGGCGTGCAGACCCTGGCCGCCGCTGCTGCGCGGCGCGATGGTGCGTGGATCGTTCAGATCGGACTCGCCGATCAGGAACAGCGGGCGGTGCAGCCGGCCGGCCAGCGCGTCCACGGCGGCGGACAGCTGCGCCAGGAAGTGCGGGGTCCGGTCGTCGTGCAGGGCGTGCACGGCGTCCAGCCGCAGCCCGTCGAGCCGGTAGTCGCGCAGCCAGGACAGCGCGCTCCCCAGGAAGTAGGCGCGCACCTCGTCGGAACCGGGCGCGTCGAGATTGACCGCCGCGCCCCACGGCGTGTGGTGGGTCTCGGTGAAGTACGGGCCGAATTCCGGGAGATGGTTGCCGGACGGGCCGAGGTGGTTGTGCACCACGTCGAGGACCACGCCCAGGCCCAGGCCGTGTGCCGCGTCCACGAACCGCTTCAGCCCCTCGGGCCCGCCGTACGGCTCGTGCACCGCCCAGGGCGCGATCCCGTCGTAACCCCACCCGTGGGTGCCGGGGAACGGGCAGACCGGCATCAGTTCGACGTGGGTGACGCCCAGGTCGGCCAGGTGCCGCAGGCGCGCGGCGGCGGCGTCGAAGGTGCCCTCCGGGGTGTACGTCCCGATGTGCAGCTCGTACAGGACCGCGCCGGGCAGCGGGCGGCCGGACCACGGATGGCGCCAGCCGAACCGGTCGTGCTCGACGACCGCGGCCGGGCCGCCGGGACCCTCCGGCAGCCGGACCGCACGGGGATCGGGCAGCGGCGGCCCGTCGTCGAGCCGGAAGGCGTAGCGGTCGCCGTCGCGGGCCGGCACCTCGGTACGCCACCAGCCCGCGCGGGCGTCGTCCGGCTCCATCGGAACCTCCGGTTCCGCAGCCCGGTCGCCCGCCCACCGGAGAGCCACCCGCCCGGCGCGCGGCGCCCACACCTCGAACAGCACGGCGTCCTCCTTCGTTCGCACCCGGTCCGGACGACCCAAGCATGCCCGCCCGCCGCCCGACAGCCCGACGTGGCGGCACGGGCCCACATCGCGCCACTGCGCTGGTCCGTTCCGGCGAGGTGACGGCCCGTCGGCGCCGGCCGGAGCCGCCCGGTGCCGCGCACCGGTCTCGCCTGGACAGCGGCTCGCGGTGGCCCGACAATCACGGCATGACTTCGCTGGAGTTCCCCGCGCGACCGGCGCGGCCGTCGGACGCCGACCGGGAACGCGCCCTTGACCTGCTGCGGGACGGCGCGGCGCAGGGGCGGCTGTCCCAGGACACCTTCCTGCGGCGGCTGGAACTCGTGCTCACCGCCGAGGCGAACGACGAACTCGACCTGCTCACCGCCGACTTGGCGGGCCGCGGCAAGGTCCAGGGCACCATGCTGCGGATGGTCGGCCGGGTCTCGGCGTTCCACCTCCGGGTGCGCCGGGCCTGGCGGATGGAGCGGCTGCCCAAGCTGCTGCTGCCCGAACCGAGCCCCCTCCCGCTGGTCATAGGGCGGGCACCGGGCGTCGGTCTGCGGCTCAACCACGAGACGGTCTCCCGCGCCCACGCCGAGCTGCGCAGCGCCGGCAAGGGCTGGCTGCTGCGCGACCTCGGCTCCACCAACGGCACCTGCGTCAACGGCCGCCGGGTGGTCGGCGAGATCCCGGTCGGCCCCGGCGACCACATCACCTTCGGCCATGTGGACTACGTCCTGACGGAGCGCTGAACCCCCGCCTCCGGAACGTCGGAGCGCACCGGACGGTCCCCCGACGGGCTGGACGTCCACACGCCCTCACCGTGCGTCAGCCCGGGCAACTCCCGCTGGATCTCCGGCACATGCCGGGCCGCGAGGGCTCCGCTGATCAGCCAGGACCGCCGGCCGCCGGTGGTCTCCGCGAGCTCCGCGCCGAGCGCCGCCAGCCGGGCGGTCACCGGCGCCAGCGCGTCCACCGGAACCTCCGCCTCGAAGGCGTGGTACGGCTCGTAGACCCGCGTACCGGCCCGGTCGAGCGCCCGCAGCAGGACACCCGGGGTGACCGCCCGGAAGTCCCCGGCCGTGCTCATCGGACCGATGAATCCGGACCGGGTCAGCACCACCCGGCAGTCCGTCACCGCCCGGCCGCGCGGCCCGCTGCGCAGGGTGGCCAGCACGGTCTCCTCGACGGCCTGGTGGAAGCCGTGCGGCAGGGCGCCCAGTTCGGTCTCGTAGGTGAAGACCGGGCCGGAGCCGCGGGCGCCCGGCTCGACCCGCAGCCCGACCGTGGCCCACGGCCCGGTGTGCCCGCGCCGGGCGATCTCCGCCAACGCCTCGCCGACCCCGCAGGGCCGTTCCACGCACACCACCCGGCTCGGCGCGAAGTCCACCTCGATGCCGTACTCCTGACGCAGCGTCGCCGCCAGGACCTCCTTTTGCACCTCGCCGTGCAGCAGCACCGACGTCGCGCCGTCCGGCGCCGGGCGGACGGCCAGCAGCGGGTCCTGGTCGGCCAGCGTCAGCAGTGCCGCGCGCAGCGCCGCGGCGCGCTCCGGGGCCCGGGCCCGCACCACGGATTCGAGGGTGGGGGAGGGGAAGTGGGCGGGGCCGTCCGCGGTGTTCCCGGGCGGGCCCAGCCGGTCGCCGGTACGGACGCCGGGCAGCCCGCGGACCACCGCGATGTTGCCGGCGGTCAGCGGCCCGTCGTCCCCGGGCGGCCGCCCGACGACGTCGAGCGCGGTGATCCGCCCGGCGAGCGGCGCGCCGCCGGCGCGGCGCAGCTCGATCAGCTGCCGGGCCCGCACCTCGCCCGCGAACAACCGGAGGTACGCGGTCCGTTCGCCCCGCGGCGGCTGGTGCACGGCGAAGACCGTGCCGCGCGGCGGGCCGCCCGGCGCCACCGCAGCCGGCGGGATCAACCCGACCATGCCGTCCACCAGCGCCCGGACGCCCTGACCGCCGAGCGCCGAACCGAAGAACAGCGGATGCAGCGAACCGTCGGCGGTCCGGGCGGACAGCGCGGCCCGCACCTGCTCCGCATGCGGCGGCGGCCCGTCGACGAGCCGGGCCAGCACCGACTCGTCCACCTCCGCCACGGCCTCCGCGATCCGCTCGCGCGCCTCCCGGTCCGTCAGCGCGTACGGCACCGCGCGGGCCTGCGGGGTGCCGAGCCCGGTCACGGACGTCAGGGGCACGACGGCCGGGGTCAGCAGCCGGCGGATGTCCGCCACCAGCTCCGCCCCGCGGGCGCCGCGCCGGTCGATCTTGTTGACGAAGAGCAGGGTGGGCATCCGCAGCCGCCGCAGCGTCCGCATCAGCACCCGGGTCCTGGCCTGCACGCCCTCCACCGCGGACAGCAGCAGCACGGCGCCGTCGAGCACGCCGAGGGCCCGCTCGACCTCGGCGATGAAGTCCGAGTGGCCGGGGGTGTCGATCAGATTGACCTGGACGTCGCCGACGGTGAAGGAGGCGACCGCCGAGCGGATCGTGATGCCGCGCTGCCGCTCCAGCTCGCCGGTGTCGGTCCGGGTGTCACCGGCGTCCACACTGCCGAGCCGGTCGATGGCGCCGGTGTCGAACAGCAGCCGCTCGGTGAGGCTGGTCTTACCCGCGTCGACGTGGGCGAGAATCCCGATGTTCAGGGTGTGCGAAAGGTGCATGGAAGGGGGCGTCCTCGAAGACAGTCGTCCGGATGGGGCGATGGGTCGTTCCGAGGAATCCGCGCATTCCGTTGCTCCTGTTCAGTCATCCCTGCGTACCGGGCCATGGTGGCAGCCGTGCGCCGGACCGCAACCGAATTACCCGGCCGGCCCGGCCCACGGGTACCGGCGCTCAGTGCTGGTGCAGCCCCCGGCCCGCCAGCGTCAGGAACGTCTCGCCGACCGCCTCCGAGAGCGTCGGATGGGCGTGCACGAGCTGCGCCACATCGGACGGTTCGGCGTCCCAGGCCACGATCAGCTGGCCCTCAGCGATCATCTCCGAGACGTGCGGGCCCACGAGATGCACGCCCAGCACCGGCCCGGTGGCCGCCCCCGCCGCCCCCTCGGCCGCCGCGATCACCTTCACCATGCCGCCCTTGCCGTGCACCATCCCCTTCGCGGTCGCGGTCAGCGGCAGGGTGTTGACCTGCACCGCCAGCCCCCGGGCCCGCGCCTCCTCCTCCGTCAGACCGACCGAGGCGGTCTGCGGCGAGGAGTACGTCACCCGCGGCACCGCCGCGTAGTCCACCGGCCGGGTCGGCACCCCCGCCAGCGTCTCGGCCACCAACAGCCCCTCGGCGAACGAGGCATGGGCCAGCCCTGGGGACGGCGGCGGCAGCAGGTCACCCACCACATGGATGCCCGGGACCGCGGTCTCCAGCCGCGACCAGTCCGCCGGCACCACGAACCCCCGCTCATCGGTGGCCAGTCCGGCCGCCTCCAGCCCCAGCCCGTCCGTCACCGGCGCCCGCCCCACCGCCACCAGCAGCCGCTCCGCCTCGACGACCACCTCCTCCCCCTTGGAGGACCGCACGGTCGCCCGGACCCCGTCCGCACCCACCTCGGTACCGACGACCATGGACCCCGTCCGGACCGCGATGCCGCGCTTCTTCAGCCCGCGCGCCAGATGGCGGCCCACATCGGCGTCCTCCAACGGCAGCAGCCGCTCGGCCGCCTCGACGAGGGTGACCTCGGCCCCCATGGACCGGTGGAACGACGCGTACTCGACACCGATCGCGCCCCCGCCCAGCACCAGCACCGACCCCGGAAGCTCCTCGGCGAACAGCGCATCATCGCTCGTCACGACGGTCCGCCCGTCCGCCACCAGCCCCGGCAGCAACCGCGGCCGGGACCCGGTGGCCAGCACGATGCCGCGCCCCGCCGTGAACTCCCCGGCGCCCTCCACCTGCACGGTCCGCGGCCCGGTCAGCCGGGCGCCGCCCCGCAGCACCCGTACCCCCGCGGTCCGCAGATGCCCCTCCACGCCCTGGTGGTTGCGCGAGACGATGTCGTCCCTGGTGGCCACCAGCGCCGGCCAGTCCAGGGCGTCGACACTGGCCTTGACGCCCCACCGCTCACGGGCCTCCGCGATCCCGTCCACCAGCTCAGCGGCGTGCAGCATCGCCTTGCTGGGGATGCAGCCGCGGTGCAGACAGGTGCCGCCGATCAGATCCCGCTCGGCCAGCACCACCCGCAGCCCCAGAGAAGCGGCCCGCAGCGCCGTGCTGTACCCGCCGGTGCCCCCGCCGATCACGATGACGTCGGTGAATTGGTCCCTCTCACTCATGCCCCCAGCCTCCGCCCACCTGCACTCATGAGTCCAAGGCAATGTTTTTATGGTGCTGATGAGGAACCGTCATACCGGGCCACCGGGATGCACACCGGGAAGCCGAGAACGTGGGAAGGCGAAGGCCCAGCCATGAGCCTGCGACAGATGGAATACCTGGTAGCCGTCGTCGAAGAAGAGTCCTTCACCCGCGCCGCCGAGACCCTGCACGTCACCCAGTCCGCCCTCTCGCACCAGATCAAGGCCCTGGAACGGGAGGTCGGCGGCCCGCTGCTGGAGCGGATGCCGCGCGGCGTACGGCTGACCGCGATGGGCCGGGCCTACTTCCCGCACGCCGAACTCGCCGTGCGCAGCGCCCGGCAGGCCCGGCGTGCCGCACTGGCCGCCGGTGGCGCCCGCACCGGAGAACTCCACATCGCGACGGTGCACGCGCACGCCCTCGGAGTGCTGCCGGAGGTCTGTGCCCGCTGGGCCCGGTCCCGGCCCGGCGTACGCCTGGTGCTGCACGAGTACGCCACCACCGATGAGCTGGAGGAGCACATGGTGCGCGGGGTGGCCGACATGGCGCTGGGGCCCCGCCCCAAGGACTGGCCGGGACCGGTCACCGTCGTCGGACGCGAGCGCATGGTGCTCGTCGTCCCGCACGGCGATCCGCTCGCCGCCCGGCCCTCGGTGAGGCTGGCGGACCTCGCGGACCGCCCCTGGGTGCGCTGCAGCCTGGAGCCGGTGGTCGACGGCCGGCGCTGGCTGGACCTGGAGTGCGAGCGGGTCGGCTTCACCCCGCGCACCGCGGTCCGCACCCAGCACACCTCGACGGCCGTCCGGATGGCCTCGGCGGGCGTCGGGGTGCTGCTCACCGCGGCCCACGAACTGACCGGCCTGGACTGTGCCTCGGTGCCCACCGACCCGCCGTGGCGCCGCGACATCACGGTCTTCTCACGGGTCCGGCTGACCGGCGCGGCCGCCGAGTTCACCGAACTCCTGCGCACGACCGGCCCCGCGGCCGCCGACCCGCCGGACCCTCCCTGACACCGGGCCCTCACTCCCGGACACCGGGCCCTCACTCCCGTACGAACAACCCCACCGGCGACCGGGACAGCAGCTCGCTCAGCCCCACCACCTCGCCGCCCGGCACCTCCTGCCCGGCTCGCTTGGTCAGTGCATCGCGCCAGGGGCCGCCCGGCGGCATCCGCAGCCCGGTGTCCCACCAGCCGCCGGTCTCCACCAGGCGCAGCGACAGCCGGGTCACCACCGTCAGCACCCGCCCGCTGCGGCAGAAGGCGACACAGTGCTCGGCCGCCGGCCCCTCCGCGTACACCGGGGTGTACGAGCCGGCCGCGCCGAACCACTCCGGATGCGCACGCCGCAGCCGCAGCGCCGCGACGGTCAGCCGCAGCTTCTCACCGGCCAGATCGAGCGGCGCGCCCGCCACCCCGCCGTCCAGTTCGGCGAGCAGCTCGGGGCGGAAGGCCGCGGGCCGCCGGTTGTCCGGGTCGACCAGCGCGGAGTAGGTGAGTTCGGTCCCCTGGTAGAGGTCCGGGACGCCCGGCATCGTCAGATGCAGCAGCGCCGCGCCCAGGACGTTGGCGCGGATGTACGGCGCGAGCTGCTCCGCCAGTGCGGCCAGCGGCGCGGCCGTGGCACCGCACGGCCCGGTCCGTACGAACTCCGTCACCGCCTCCTCGTACTCCGCGTTCGGTTCCGTCCACGAGGTGCGCAGCCCGGCCTCCCGCACCGCCTTGAGGACCGCGGGCCCCACCCTCCCCCAGCCATCGCTGTGCGGTGCCCCCACGGTTGCGGGTCCGTCGGCGGGCGCGCCCAGGCCGAAGGCGGTCTGCCAGGCCAGCCAGGAGACCATCGGATCGGCCGGCCCGGCACCGGGCAGCAAAGCCGCCCCGGCACCGCACACCGCGTCCTCGCCGATCCCGGCCAGCACGTCCCGCCACCGGTCCGGGCACTCCGACAGCACCGCGATCCGCGCCCGCACGTCGGCGCTGCGCTTGGTGTCGTGCGTGGAGAGCACCGTGCCGGTCGCCGGCCAGTCCCGCTGGATGCGGGCGCAGTACGCGTGGAACGCCTCCGGGCCGAGCGCGGGCTCACCCGGGTCGCCGCCCACCTCACAGGCCGACAGCAGCACGGGGTAGCGGTAGAAGGCGGTGTCCTCCACGGACTTGGCGTGCAGCGCGGACGCGGTCTGGGCGAACCGGGCGGCGAAGTCGGCCCGGTCGCGGCGGTCGGCAGGGTCTCCAGGGTCCGTGGCCTCCGTGGCCTCCGCAAGCGCAGCGCCACCGTCCGCACCGACCCCCAGCGCCAGGTCGTGGACCAGGTCCACCGCCCGGGCCTCCTCGGGCACCCGGAACGCGGTGCGCGCCCCGACCGCCGCCCGGCCCAGCATCGCCACGTCCTGCGCCGCCCGCGAGGCATCGCCGGCGTACGGCCGGTAGACCGGCAGCCGGACCAGTACCTCCCGGATCGCCTGCCGCAGCGCCCACGGCGCATGGTCGCCCGGCCGCGGATCGCGCGCACTGATCCGGGCCGCGGTGCGCACCAGCCGCTCCACCTCGGCGGCCAGGTCATGGCTGACCACCTCGTAGGCGGCCCGGCGCACCGTCTCCTCCCAGTCGCCGCCCTCGTCGGCCAGCGGCGTGACGAAGTCCCGGTAATGGGAGAAGAGCCGGCCGGCGCCCTGCGGGCAGACGAACAGCCCGTCGATGTGGCGCAGCGCGTCATAGCCGGTGGTGCCGGCGCACGCCCAGCTGGCAGGCAGCCGCTCCTCGCCGGTGAGGATCTTCTCGACGACCGTCCAGCGCCCGCCGGTGGCCTCGGCCAGCCGCGTCAGATAACCGGCGGGATCGGCCAGTCCGTCCGGGTGGTCGATGCGCAGTCCGTCGATGACGCCCTCGCGGATCAGCCGCAGCACCGTCGCGTGCGTCGCCTCGAAGACCTCCGGTTCCTCGACGCGCACCCCGATGAGGTCCGAAATGGTGAAGAAACGGCGGTAGTTCAGCTCGCTGCGGGCCAGCCGCCACCAGGCGAGGCGGTACCACTGCGCCTCCAGCAGGCGCGCCAGCGGCAGCTCCTCGGTACCGGGGCGCAGCGGGAAGACCTTGTCGTAGTAGTACAGCACCCCGTCCTCCGGATCGACGCGGAGGTGCTGTGCCTCGTCGCCGATCCGCCCGCCCAGCACCGGCAGCAGCAGCCGGCCGCCGTGCCCGCCGTCCCAGTCGACGTCGAACCAGCGGGCGTACGGGGACGCCGGGCCGTCCCGCAGCACCTCCCACAGCGGTGGGTTCAGGGCCACCGGCCCCGGCACCGCCATGTGGTTCGGCACGATGTCGACGACCAGTCCGAGGCCGTGCGCCCGGGCCGTCGCCGCCAGCGCCCGCAGACCCGGCTCACCGCCCAGTTCGGCCCGTACCGCCGTGTGGTCGACGACGTCGTAGCCGTGCGTGGACCCCGGCACCGCCTCCAGCACCGGAGACAGGTGCAGATGGGAGACGCCCAGCGCGGCCAGATGGGGGACCATCCGCTCGGCGGCGGAGAACGGGAAGTCCGGCTGGAGCTGCAGCCGGTAGGTGGCGGTCGGCGACGGACGGAAGGGCTGCGTCATGGGAACACCCGTACCCCGCCCAGCGCCCGTTCTGTCATCGCCGGGCGGCATTCGCGTC
This sequence comes from Streptomyces sp. NPDC021749, assembly GCF_040640655.1. Lineage (NCBI taxonomy): Bacteria > Bacillati > Actinomycetota > Actinomycetes > Kitasatosporales > Streptomycetaceae > Streptomyces > Streptomyces sp. NPDC021749. The sequence goes on from NZ_JBFACE010000018.1 coordinate 15,725, forward strand.
GTCGTTTCCTCCGACGCGGTGTGCCGGCGCGGCAGACCGCGTCGTACATCCGGTGCGTACGAAGCGCGCTCCTGCGGCGAATAGCGTCGGGCGATGACCGCCGTGACCGCCTACCGCCGGGTGTGCGCCCTGAGCGGGCCGCTGCTGCCCGTCGTCTCCTTCCTCGGCCGGCACCCGACCGCGATGTGCCAGCTCGGCAGCCTGCTGATGGTGGCCGACACCAGCGGCTCGCTGACCACCGCCGGCCTCGTCGGCGGGGCCCTGGCGGCGGGTCAGACGGTCGGCGGGCCGCTGCTCGGCCGGCTCGCCGACCGGCACGGCCAGCGTCCGGTGGTGCTGGCCGCCTGCTGGTGCGACGCGCTCGCCGTGGCCGCCCTGGTGGCCGCCGCCCTCGCCCGGGCCGGGACCCTGCCGCTGGTGCTGCTCGCCCTGCTGGCCGGGGCCGCCGCGGCGCTGATCGTGCTGTCCGTGCCGCTGTTGTGGGTACGGACGCCGGGGGCGCTCTATCTGGTCGTCGTGGTGCTCGGGGCGGCCATCGCCCCGCATCTGATCACCGTCTTCGGGCTGACCGAGCGGCTGGTACCGGCCACCCGGCTGGCCGAAGCGATGGCCTTCCTCACCAGCGCGGTGGTCGGCGGCCAGGCGCTCTCCCTGGCCGCCGCCGGGCGGCTCGCCGAGGCGTACGGCCCGTCCGCCGCCTTCGCGGTGGCCGTCGGCGCCGCCGTACTCCTCCTCGGCACCGCCGTCACCACCCGCGGCCCGGACCCGGCGCCCACGGCCGCTACGCGGGCCGCTGCAGCACCAGCAGGCTCCGGTCGGTGAGCATCAGCCGGTCGCCCGCCTTGACCTTCGCACCGCCGCCGTCCGCCGCCGTCCGCGGCCGGTCGGTGTCCACCACGACCTGCCACTGCCGGCCGAGGTGCTCCGGAACGGTGAACTCCTTCTCCTGGTCGTGGGCGTTGAACATCAGCAGGAACGAGTCGTCGGTGACCGGTTCACCGCGGGGCCCCGGCTCGGAGATCGAGCTGCCGTTGAGGAAGACCGCCAGCGACTTGGCGTGCGCCGACTGCCAGTCCCGCGGTCCCATCTCCCGGCCGCCCGCGGTGAACCAGGCGATGTCCGACAGCTCGTCGTGGGTGCCCTCGATCGGGTGACCCTGGAAGAACCGCCGGCGCCGGAACACCGGGTGGTCGCGGCGCAGCCACACCATCTGCCGGACGAACTCCAGCAGCTCCAGCTGGTCCTCGTCGCCCCACTCCGCGGCCGCCTCGCCCGGCTCCTCCTGCGCTTCCTCGTCGTCCTCCTCCGCCTCGTCCGTCCTGTAGGTGCCCTCCTCCGGGCCCGCGGGCTCCGGCCAGTGCACCCACGACAGCTCGTTGTCCTGGCAGTACGCGTTGTTGTTGCCGTCCTGGCTGCGGCCGAACTCGTCGCCGTGGCTGAGCATCGGGACGCCCTGCGACAACATCAGCGTGGCGATGAAGTTCCGCATCTGCCGGGCCCGCAGCCGCCGCACGCCGGGGTCGTCGGTCGGCCCCTCGGCGCCGCAGTTCCAGGACCGGTTGTAGCGCTCACCGTCGCGGTTGTCCTCGCCGTTGGCCTGGTTGTGCTTGTCGTTGTACGAGACCAGGTCCCGCAGCGTGAAGCCGTCGTGGCAGGTCACGAAGTTGACCGAGGCCAGCGGGCGGCGGCCGTCCTCCTGATAGAGGTCCGACGAGCCCGTCAGCCGGGACCCGAACTCCGCGAGGGTGCGGGGCTCGCCCCGCCACAGGTCCCGCACGGTGTCGCGGTACTTCCCGTTCCACTCCGTCCACAGCGGCGGGAAGTTCCCCACCTGGTAGCCGCCCTCGCCGACGTCCCACGGCTCGGCGATCAGCTTCACCTGGCTGACGACCGGGTCCTGGTGCACCAGGTCGAAGAACGACGACAGCCGGTCCACCTCGTGGAACTGGCGGGCCAGCGTCGCCGCCAGATCGAAGCGGAAGCCGTCCACCCGCATCTCCTGCACCCAGTAGCGCAGCGAGTCCATCACCAGCTGCAGCACGTGCGGACTGCGCATCAGCAGGGAATTCCCGGTGCCGGTGGTGTCCATGTAGTACTGCCGGTCGTCGCAGAGCCGGTAGTACGAGGCGTTGTCCAGCCCCCGGAACGACAGCGTCGGGCCCAGGTGGCTGCCCTCGGCCGTGTGGTTGTAGACCACGTCGAGGATCACCTCGATACCGGCCTGGTGCAGTGCTCGCACCGCGGTCTTGAACTCCAGCACCTGCTGCCCCCGGTCGCCCCAGGAGGCGTAGGCGTTGTGCGGGGCGAAGAAACCGATGGTGTTGTAGCCCCAGTAGTTCGTCAGCCCGGCGTCCACCAGCCGGTGGTCCTGGACGAACTGGTGCACCGGCATCAGCTCCAGGGCGGTCACCCCGAGCTTCGTCAGATGCTCGATGATCGCCGGATGCGCCAGCGCGGCATAGGTGCCGCGCAGCTCCTCGGGGAGCTCCGGATGGCACATCGTCAGGCCCTTCACATGGGCCTCGTAGAGCACGGTCTCGTGGTACGCGGTGCGCGGCGGACGGTCGTCGCCCCAGTCGAAGTACGGGTTGACCACCACGGAGGCCATGGTGTGCGGCGCCGAGTCCAGGTCGTTGCGGACCTCGGGCCGCCCGAAGTGGTAGCCGTAGACCGCCTCGTCCCAGTCGATCACCCCGCTCATGGCCCGGGCGTACGGGTCGAGCAGCAGTTTCGCGGAGTTGCAGCGGTGCCCCCGCTGCGGTTCGTAGGGGCCGTGCGCCCGGAATCCGTAGCGCTGCCCCGGCATCACCCCCGGAAGATAGGCGTGCCGCACAAAGGCGTCACTCTCGCGCAGCTCGACGGCGGTCTCCGAGCCGTCGTCGTGCAGCAGACACAGTTCGATGCGGTTCGCGGCTTCGGAGAACACCGCGAAGTTGGTGCCCGCCCCGTCATAGGTGGCACCCAGCGGATACATCTGTCCCGGCCAGACCTGCATGCGTAGACTCTTCCACTTTCTCGTCGGGCGCTGCGGCGACTCCACGACACACGTCCGCGGACCGAGGGGAATTCCTTCCCCAACTTGTCGCAACTTGTCCCTCACAGAGGGATTTTCGCGAGATTCCCGCTGAATGGTGGCAACCCGTAGGGATGTCGGATCGTCCTAATGGTCGTCCTACCGGAGGACCGACGGGGGACCGCTACCGCATGTCACGGACGTGACAGCAGGGGGGAACCGTGCACCGACTGCTGCACCGCCACGTCGGGAAGGCCGTGGCCGGCGCCGCCCTGGCACTGACCGGCACCGCCGTCATGACCGCCGTCACCCTGCCCGCCGGCGCCGGTGCCACCGGCACGACGGGCACCCGGCCCGCCGCGGCAGGCGCCGCCGCCCCGGGACGCGATCCGGGCGCGCCGCCGCCGGGCGTCGTCGAGCCGGCCGGCACCCAGGGGGAACGCGGCCACGGACGCGATCCGCTCACCGATGACGAGCTCCGGCGCGCCCGGGACCTGGCGCAGCCGCGCGCTCTGCGCACCGCCGCCAGGAACGTCACCGGCCGCCCGGGGCCCGAACCGCTCCTCACCGATCTGGCCGAACGCCGCCCCCCGGAAGCCGGCCTGGCCGACCCGCCGCGCCGCGCCCTGGTCTCCTTCTACGACTACGCGACCGACGGCTACGTCACCACGACGGTCAATCTGACCACCTCCACGGTCGAGGCCACCGACACCCAGCACGGCGTCCAGCCGCCGCCCAGCCACGCCGAGGCGGTCCAGGCGGCCCGGCTGCTGATCGCCGACCCGCTCGGCGCCGGACTGCGGCAGGACTACCGCCGCGCCACCGGCCGTGCCCTCACCGGCCCGGACCCGCTCGCGGTCACCGGCTTCGTCTACCGCGGCCGCGCCGAGGGCGACGCCCCCGGCGCCCTGGCCGCCTGCGGACGGCACCGCTGCGTCCGCCTCTTCACCAAGGTCAGGAACGGCCCCTGGATCGACACCCGCCGCCTGGTGATCGACCTCAGCGCCCGCACCGTCGCCCGCCTCGGCTGACCGCGCCCGCCACCGACGCCCTCTTCACCCCCGGAGCCGCCACCATGCCCGGACGACGCACCGCCGGCGCCCGCCCCCGCCGACGCACCGCCGCCCTCGCCGCCGCCCCCGTACTGCTCGCCACGACCGCCCTGCTGACTGCCCCGGCCGTCCAGGCCGCCCCCGAAACCCCTGCCGCCCCCGCCGCCCGCGCCGCCGCGCCCGCCCCGCCCTGCTCCGCTGCGTACCGCATCACCCGGACGCTGGACGGCGGCACCACCTGGCGGATGTGCTGGCACTACGAGGGCAACGCCGGGCTGGTCCTGGACGACGTCTCCTACCAGCCCAAGGGCGAACCGGCCCCGGTCAAGGTGCTCAGCAGCGCCCGGCTCGGCCAGATCCACGTCCCCTACGACGACGGCAAGAACGAGTACGACGACCTCACCGGCCAGGGCTTCGCCCAGGGCCTGCAGAAACTCACCCCCGCCGAATGCCCCGGCGGCACCGTCAAGACCGTCCGGGTTCCCGGCGCCTACGACCCCGCCCACCCGGACGTCAGCGGCCTGTGCACCACCACCCGCGCCCGCGGCCACGCCTACCGCATGGGCCCCTATCCCGGCGAGGACGCCCCGACCTACCAGCTCCAGGGCCAGGACCTGCTGGTCTACACCGTCAACAAGGTCGGCTGGTACGAGTACCTCACCGAATGGCGGTTCTCCGGCGACGGCACCATGACGTTCCAGGTCGGCGCCACCGGCACCGTCTCGCCCGGCGACTACGACGCCGGCGACGGCCGCGGCATGCCGCTCGGCAAGGGCGCCAAGGACTACGCCACCAGCCACAGCCACAACGTCTTCTGGCGCCTCGACTTCGGCCTGGACGGATCCTCCGTCAACAAGGTCGAGCAGTTCGATTCGGCCACCACCACTCGCCCCGGTGGCCGCACACCCACCATCCGCACCACCCGTACCCCCGTCACCCGGGAACTGGCCGGCGACGCCGGACCGATGCGCTGGTGGCGGGTGGTCAGCCCCAACGGCCGCAACAAGGACGGCCATCCGCGCTCGTACGAGATCGTGCCGGGCCACACCAGCAAATACACCGGCCGCAGCTACACCCGGCACGACGTCTATTTCACCGACTACAACACCTGCGAGCGGTTCGCCAGCAACAACCTGGCCAACTGCGGTCCGCACGCCGGGCGGAGCGTGAACACCTGGGTCAACGGGCAGCCGCTGAAACACCCCATCGCGTGGGTCAACATCGGGTTCCACCACATCGCCAGGGACGAGGACCAGGAGCCGATGCCCGTCCACTGGCAGGGCTTCCAGCTGGTCCCGCGCGACGTCACGGCTATGAATCCGCTCACTCCGCCCACCCTCGCCGGTCACAACGGACACTATGGATAAGGGGAGTTGGCAGACGACTCGACCCATCCTGCTGCACCGCCTCCCGCACCGCAGTAGTCTGCCTTGATCGTTGGCACGGGGGTTCGGAAGGCGGTGGCAGGTGAGCGGCGGGCTGGAGTTGCCCCCTGGTGACGAGAGTCACGAGGGGCATGAAGGCGGCTCCGTCGACGCACCACCCGGCGCGGTGTCCCTGGCACGACCGCTGGAGATCGGGGCGGAACTGGACTGGGGCGCCGAGGCGTGGAGCGAGGTGCGCACCCGTGCCCGCCGGGCCGGACGCGCCTACATCTGGCTGAATCTCGTCGAGCAGCGGCTGCGGGCCGTGGTGGCGGCCGTGCTGCGCCCCATCTACGAGCCGGTGCACGGCGACGAATGGGTGATCGCCGCGGCCGGACCCGCAGGGCAGGAATGGGTGCAGCGGGCGGTCGCGGTCCGCGAGGTCAGCCGCCGCAAGGGGTACCTCCTCGACCCCGCGGACGACAACATCGTCAGCTTCCTGACGCTGCCGCAACTCCGCGAACTGATGGTCCAGCACTGGCCCTGCTTCGAGCCGTACTTCGACGACCGCCGGGAGGTCGAGCTGGCCCTCGACGAGCTGGAGGTCGCCCGCAACATCGTCTCCCGCAACCGCGCGCTGTCCGAGACCGTCCTCGCCCAGGCCGAGCGCGCCTCCGCCCGCCTGCTGGACATACTCGGCTCCGGTGCCGGCACCCGTATTTCCGGGCGGCTGCCCATCGACGCCGTCGAGGACCTCGTCGGGGACCGCTACGCCGACGTCATCGGCGTCCACCCCGACCGGGTCCGCCTCCAGCGCCAGCTGCCCGCCGAGGACCTCTTCGGCGGCGCCCGCCGGCTCGACGCCGTCGGCATCGGGCTCAACCTCCTCGTCCAGAACTACTCCGGCCGCCGCCTGGTCCGGCTCGCCGAATCCGGCTGCCGGATCCGGCTGCTCTTCCTCAACCCGGCGAGCAGCGCGGTCCGCCGCCGGGAGCGGGAAATCGGCCTGAAGAAGGGCGAGATGAGCCGCTCCATCGAGATGAACATCCTGCACATGCGGCGGGTGCGCGCCCGGCTGCGCGACCCCGGCGCCTTCGAGATCCAGGTCTTCGACGAGACCCCGCGGTTCACCGCCTACCTCGTCGACGGCGACGGGGCGGACGGTCTGGCCGTCGTCCAGCCGTACCTCCGCAAGAGCCGCGGCATGGAGTCGCCGGTCTTCGTGCTGCGCGGCGGCTCCCGGGACCTCGTCCGCCAGGACGCCCGGGACGGACGCGACGGCGACCACGGCCTGTTCGAGACCTACCGGGAGGAGTTCGAGGGCACCTGGGCGGACTCCCGGCCGGTTTCCTGAGGCACCTCGTACGGTTGTGCGTATGCAGTTCCGTGTACTGGCCCCTCTGGACGTGCGGTCCGCCGACGGCCGCCCCGCCCCCGTCCCGGAGAAGAAGGTACGGGCCCTGCTCGCCGCTCTCCTGGCGCACCACGGCCGTCCGGTGTCCGCCGGCCGGCTCATCGCGCACCTCTGGGGCCCGCGGCCGCCCGCCAACCCCACCGCGTCCCTCCAGAGCAAGGTCTCCCAGCTCCGCCGTTCCCTGGACACCGCCGAACCCGGCGCGCGCGGACTGGTGGCAACCGTCCCGCCCGGCTACCGGCTGGACATCACCGCCGACGCCCTCGACGCCGGCCGCTTCACCGCGCTCACCACCCGCGCCCAGGCCGCCCGTTCCCCGGTGGAACGGGCCGGGCTGCTCGCCGAGGCGCTGGACCTGTGGCAGGGCCCGGCGTTCGCCGGCTTCGCGGACGACGACCTGATCCGCCCGGTGGCCGAGGGCCTGGAGGAGCAGCGGCTGGCCGCCCTGGAGGAGCACGCCGAGGCCCGCCTGCACCTGGGCGAGCACACCGCGCTGACCGGCGAACTGGCCGCCCTCGTGGCCCGGCACCCGCTGCGCGAGCGGCTGCGCGCGCTCCAGCTGACCGCCCTGTACCGCTCCGGCCGGCAGAGCGAGGCGCTGGCCGCGTACGACGAGACCCGCACCCGGCTGGCCGACGAACTGGGCGTCGACCCCGGCACCGAACTGACCGCGGTCCACCGGGCGATCCTGCGCCAGGAACCCTGGCACCCCCACTCTGCGGCCCCTACGACACCGGCGCACACCCCGGGCGCACAGCCGGCCCGGCACCCCCGCCCGCGCACCAATCTCCCCACTGCTCTCACCGAACTCCTCGGCCGCGAGGACGAGGTGCGCCAGGTCCAGCAGGCCCTGACAGCGCACCGCCTGGTGACGCTCACCGGACCCGGCGGCGTCGGCAAGACCCGCCTCGCCCTGGAGAGCGCCGGCCGGCTGGCCGACGACTTCCCGGACGGCAGCTGGCTGGTGGAGCTGGCCGCCCTCGGCCGCCCGGACGACACGGATCGCGGCCGCCGCGCCAAGTGCACCGCCGCGGAGGTCGCCGAGGCGGTGCTGGCCGTGCTCGGCGTCCAGGAGGGCACGGCGGCCGGACCGGTGGCCGCACGCCTGGTCGCGGCGGTCCGCGGCAAACGCCTGCTGCTGGTCCTGGACAACTGCGAGCACCTCGTCGACGCGGCGGCCGAGGTCACCGCCGAACTCCTGGCCGCCGCATCCGAGTTGCGCATACTGGTGACCGGCCAGGAACCGCTGGGCCTCGCGGGCGAGCGGATCCGGCCGGTACCGCCGCTGGCTCCGGACGGCGCGATCGCCCTGTTCACGGCCCGTGCGGGCGCCGCCGACCCCGGCTTCGTCCTGGACGCCGACAGCGCCCCCGCCGTCGCCGAGATCTGCCGCCGGCTGGACGGCATCCCGCTGGCCCTGGAACTCGCCGCCACCCGCGTCCGCGCGCTGGGCGCAAGGGAGTTGAGCGCCCGCCTGGACGACCGGTTCCGGCTGCTGGCGGCCGGCCGACGCGGCGCCCCGCGCCGCCAGCAGACGCTCCGCGCCATGATCGACTGGAGCTGGGAGCTGCTGCCCGCCCCCGAACGCACCGTGCTGCGCCGGCTGGCCGTCCACGCCGACGGCTGCACCCTGGAGGCCGCCGAAGCGGTCTGCGCGGACGGCGACATCGCCCGCGAGGACGTGCTGGAGCTGCTGGCCCGGCTCGTCGACCGCTCGCTGGTGACCGTCGCCCGGACGCCGTACGGGACCCGCTACCGCCTCCTTGAGACCGTCGCCGCGTACTGCCTGGAACGGCTCCGGGAGGCCGGCGAACTGTCCCCGGTGCGCCGCCGGCACCAGCTCCACTACACCGAACTGGCCGAGCACGCCGCGCCGTTGCTGTACGGGGCGGCCCAGCGGGAGTGGCTGGAGCGGCTCGACCAGGAGACCGCGAACCTGCGCGCCGCCCTGGACGGCGCGGTCCTCGACGGCGCCACGGACCGGGCACTTGGGCTGGTGAACGCCCTGGCCTGGTACTGGTTCCTGCGCGGCCGGCTCGCGGAGGCGGACCGCTCGCTGGAGGCGGCGCTGGCCGCCGCCGAAGGGGAGCATCCGGACGTCCCGGAGGGCCGGCGGCTGCGGGCTGCCGCCTGGCAGGTCGGCATGGCCTCACTGGCGGGCGGGGACGCCGACCCGGTCACCCGGGCGGCCGCCGTCCTCCGCCGCTACGAAACCCATCACGACCCCGGCGAACGCGCCTGGGCCCAGTGGTTCCTCGGTTACGCCCAAGTGGGCCTCGGTGACCCGGGCGTCGCGGCGGACCGGATGGGGCAGGCGCTGACCGCCTTCCGGGCGCTCGGCGACCGCTGGGGCACCGCGGCGGCGCTGAGCAGCCGCGCCCAGGGCACCGGCGGCGAGGACCTGCCCGCCCGCCGCCGCGCCGCCGAGGAGAGCGCCGCCCTCTTCGCCGAACTGGGCGACCGCTGGGGCCAGTTGCAGGCCACCGACGCGCTGGCCGCGATCGCCGAGATCACCGGCGACTACGACCGCGCGGCCCGGCTCCACCAGGAGGGACTGCGCAGTGCCGAGGAGCTGGGCCTGCGGATCCAGGCCTCCTACAAGCTCTCCGGGCTCGGCCGGATCGCGCTGCTGACCGGCGACCTGGCGGCCGCCCGGGACCACCACGAACGGGCGCTGCGGCTGGCCGCCGAACAGTCCCACCGGCGCGGCGAGATGTTCGCCGAGTGCGGACTGGCCCTCGGTGCCAGGAGGGAGGGCCGGCTCGACGAGGCCGAGGCGCATCTGCTGCCCTGGCTGGAGTGGTGCCGCGGCCGGGAGGGCGACCCGGGAACCGCGTTCGTCCTGGCCGAACTGGGCTTCATCGCCGAACTCCGCGGGGACGCCGCCACCGCCCACGAGCGCCACCTCGACGGGTTCGCCGCGGCCCGAGCCACCGGCGACCCCCGCGCGGTCGCCCTCGCACTGGAGGGCCTGGCCGGCGCCCGGGCGCTGACCGGCCGGCTCACCTCCACGGCCCGGCTGCTCGGTGCGGCGGACGCGCTCCGCGCCGCCGCCGGGGCACCCCGGCCGGCCGCCGAACGCGCGGACGTGACCCGCAGCACGACCGCCGCCCGCCGCGGGCTGGGCGCGACGGCCTTCGGGGCGGCGTACGCGCGCGGGGCGGAGACGACCCCGGAGGAACTGGTGGCGGAGGTGACCGAGGGGCCGGACGTGACCGAGGGGGCGGCCGTGGCGCGGTGGTGAGGTGGCGCGGTGGTGAGGTGGCGGTGCGCCAGGGGAAGACCGCCTTACGGAGTCCCCGTGATCCCGCCGTCCACCCGCAGTTCGATCCCGTTGACGTAATCGGCGCGCGGGCTCGCCAGATAGGCGACCGCGGAGGCGATGTCCTCCGGGCGCCCCAGCCGCCCGGTCGGGTTCGCGGCGTACGCGGCAACGATGTCCGCCTCGTCGACGGGGCCCGCCGTCTCCTCGGCAGGCGGGGCGCCGTTCCCCTGGTCCGCCGTGTCCGCCGCCCGTTCCTCGAACATCCGGTACATCGACGGGCTGACGATCACCCCCGGACTCACGCAGTTCGCGGTGACCCCCGTCCCGGCGAGATGCCGGGCCAGGCTCGTGGTCATGTTCACCACGGCGGCCTTGGCGGCGGAGTACGTCACCATGTTGGGCAGCGGTGTCCGCACGGCCCGGCTGCCGATGGTGATGACCCGGCCCCAGCTGTGTGCGCGCAAGGACGGCAGCAGCGTCTGGCTGACCCGCACCGTGGGCAGCACGTTCCCCTCGAAGGCGGCCCGCCAGTCGGCCGCCCGGGAGCTCTCCCAGTCGTGCTCGGCGAACGGACCGGCGTTGTTGACGAGGATCTGGACGCCGAAGTCCCGTGCGGTCAGGGCGACCTGCTCGGCCACGCCCGGTTCCATCAGGTCCCCGAGCACCACTTCCGTCCGTACGCCGCGGGCCGCGACCCGCTCGGCGACGGCGGCCGCGGCCCCCGCGTTCCGGCCGTGGACGAGGACTTCGCACCCCTCGTCCGCCAGTGTCTCGGCGATCGTCGCCCCGATCCCCGAACTGCTGCCCGTCACCAGCGCCCCGCGCCCTGCCAGCCGTAGGTCCATGCGGCCAGCCTAGGGGGCGCCGCCCCGCTCGTGCGCGGCTCGCGGTTCTTCTCTGTGGGCCCCGGTGCGCCGGGCGGGGACGGGCGGCCGGTCGATTGTCAGTGGTGCGTGGGAGAGTGGGCGGGCAACGGGGGAAGTACCACCGAAGGAGGTCGCATGAGCGAGCGTGGCGAGCTCGGCACCGTCTGGGACGCGCCGGGCGCGTGCCGGATCGGGCGAAGCGAGGTACCGGCATGAGCTGGCATCAGAAGCTGCTGGTCGGTTTCGACCTGGAGACCACGGGCACGGACGTCGAGCAGGACCGCATCGTCACCGCCGCCCTGATCCGGCTGGAGGGGGACGGCCGGGCGACCGGGAAGCAGACCTGGCTGCTCGACCCGGGAGTACCGATACCGGACGAAGCGGCGGCCATTCACGGCATTTCGACCGCATATGTCCAGGCGCACGGTCGCCCGCCCGCGACCGCGATAGAGGAGATCACCGAAGCGCTGGCCGAGGCCCTGCGCGCGGACATCCCCCTCGTGGTGATGAACGCCCGCTACGACCTCTCCCTCCTGGACCGCGAGTGCCGCCGCCATGGCGTACGGACCCTGACCGAGCGGCTCGGACGGGCGCCCGCACCGGTCATCGACCCGCTGGTGCTCGACAAGCACGTGGACCGCTACCGCAAGGGACGCCGCGCGTTGCAGGCGCTCTGCGGTCACTACGGCGTCCGGCTGGAGGGGGCGCACGAGGCGGGCGCCGACGCGGCGGCCGCGGCCGGGGTCGCCCGGCGCATCGGCGAGCGGTATCCGGCCGTCGCCCTGCCGTCGCCGCGTGCGCTGCACGCCCTTCAGGAGCAGGCGGCCGCCGAGCAGGCCGCCTCGTTCCAGGCGTATCTGCGGCGCACCGGCGACCCGGAGGCGATAGTCGAGCCGGCCTGGCCGCTGATCCCGTATCAGGCGACGAGGGTCTGATCCGGCGACCGCCGGGCAGGGGCAGGGGCGGGCCGGCCGCAGCGACGCCGAGCAGGGGCAAGGGACAGCCGGCCGCTGCGACGCTGAGCAGGAGCAGGAGCAGGAGCAGGAGCAGGAGCAGGAGCAGGAGCAGGAGGCAGCCGGCCGCCGCGACGCCGGGTCAGAAGGGGTACCACCGCACGGTCGCGTCCTTCTCGCGCAGGGAGGCGATCCGGCGCCGGAATTCCTTCAGGGCCGCCGGGTTTGCGGGCGCGTGCTGGGACACCCAGGCGCAGCTCGCGGTCTCCCGCGCGCCGCGCAGCACGGCGCAGCCCTCCCAGTCCCGTACGTCCCAGCCGTAGACGGACACGAAGGTGTCGTAGGCGTCCGGGGCCAGCCCGTAGCGGTCCCGGCTCAGCGCCATCACGACCAGATCGTGCTCCCGCAGGTCGAAGGAGAAGGTCTCCAGGTCGACGAGCACCGGCCCGTCGGGCCCGACATGGACGTTGCGGGTCAGCGCATCGCCGTGGATCGGCCCGCGCGGCAGATGCGGCTCCAGCGCCGTGGCGGCCGCCGCGAAGGCATCCCGGCGCCCGCGCAGATACTCCGCATCCGGCGCCGATACGGCGTCACCCGCCAGCCGCAGCCACCGCTCGACGCCGTCCAGCAGCTCGCGGCGTGGGAGTGCGAAGGGCGGTTCCGGCAGGGCGTGGACGAGCTTGAGCAGCGCGGCGAGGTCCTCCGGACCGGCCGGCCGGACCGCCTCCGGCAGCCGCTGCCAGTACGTCACGGGGTGCCCGTCGACGAGCGTGGCCACCGGCTCCGCGGCCCGCACAGCCGGCACGCCCTCGGCTGCCAGCCACTGCGCCACGGCCAGTTCCCGCTCGGCGCGCGCCAGCAGGTCGGCGCTGCGGCCCACCCGTACGACCGGGCCGCGCCCGCCGAGGGCGAAGACGGCGTTCTCACCGAGCGCGAGCAGCCGGGCGTCGGCCGCCGCCTCCGGTCGCCCGGCCGCGGCGAGGACCTCCCGGGCGCGCGCCTCCGTGAAGGCTGCCGGGCTCGGTTCGGTCATGGTGCTGCCTCCTGCGATGGGTGCCGGCCCCCAGTGTCGCAGGTGCCCCCGGCGCCCCGGGTGGGGAGATCCTTCACGGAAACCAGCCAGGACCTTGACGGCGGCCGCCGGCCTCACGACGATGACGGCGGCCGGGTGGGGAGCGGCCACCGGGGAACGGGGACGGGGGACCTGATGGCAGCAGCGCCGACCGCGGTGGCGCGGCGGTCCGCCACGGCAGGCCCCGGCCGGGCCGGCCGGCCCCGGCGGGACCACGGCGTCTGGTTCCTCGTGCTGCCCGCTCTGCTCCCGATCCTGGCCCTGAGCGTCGGACCGCTGCTGTACGGCATCGGCCTGTCGTTCACCGACGCCCAGTCGGGCCGCACCCAGGCCACCGGGTTCGTCGGACTGCTGAACTTCTCCGACCTCCTCCACGACTCCCTGTTCTGGGACTCCTTCCGGATCGGCCTGATCTGGGCGTTCGGCGTCACCGTCCCGCAGTTCCTGCTCGCCCTCGGCCTGGCCCTGCTGCTCAACCTCGACCTCCGGCTGCGCTGGCTGGCCAGGGCACTGGCGATCATTCCGTGGGCGATGCCCGAGGTCGTCGTCGGCATCATGTGGCGGCTGGTCTACCACCCGGACGCCGGTGTGCTGAACGAGACCCTGCGCGGCCTCGGCCTGTCCGGAGCCGAGGGGCGGGACTGGCTCAGCGGCCTGGCCACCGCGCTGCCCGCGGTCCTGGTCGTCGGTGTCTGGGCCGGGATGCCGCAGACCACCGTCACACTGCTGGCCGGTCTGCAGAACGTGCCGCGCGAACTGCACGAGGCCGCCGCCCTCGACGGCGCGGGCGCCTGGCGCCGGTTCCGCACCGTCACCTGGCCCGCCCTCCGACCGGTCGCCCTGACCGTCACCGCCCTGAACTTCATCTGGAACTTCAACTCCTTCGCCCTGGTCTTCGTGCTGACCGACGGCGGCCCCGGCGGCCGCACGAGACTGCCGATGCTCTTCGCGTACGAAGAGGCGTTCCGCTACGGGCAGTTCGGGTACGCCGCCGCGATGGGCCTGGCGATGGTCGCGGTGATCTCCGTCCTGCTGGCCCTCTATCTGGCCGGCCGGCTGAAGGGGGACGAGGACCGATGACCGCCCGCCGCACCGCGACCCGCACCGGCCAGTACGCCGCGCTCCTCGGCTATCTCGCCTTCCTCGCCTTCCCCTTCCTCTGGCTGGTCTCCACCGCCTTCAAGCCACCCCGCGAGCTGGCCGCCGCCCACCCCACCTGGATCCCCGAGGCGCCCACGCTGGAGAACTTCCGGCAGTCCTTCGCGCAGCAGCCCCTCCTGGCCGCCGCCGGCAACAGCCTGCTGGCCGCCGCGGTTTCCGCGCTGCTCGCCGTCGTACTGGCGACCCCGATGGCGTACGTCCTCGCCCGTCACCGCACCCGCCTCGCCCGGGCGGCCACCGGCTGGGTCGTCGTCAGCCAGGCGTTCCCCCTGGTGCTGGTGATCATCCCGCTGTTCCTGATCCTCAAGGGACTCCACCTGGTCGACTCCCGGATCGGCCTGATCCTGGTCTACGTGGTCTGGTCGCTGCCCTTCGCGCTGTGGATGCTCACCGGATACGTCCGGGCCGTCCCCCGCGAACTGGAGGAGGCGGCGGCCGTGGACGGCGCCGGCCGGCTCCGTACGCTGCTGTCCGTCACCGGGCCGCTGCTCGCACCGGGCATCGTGGCCACCGCCCTGTTCGCCTTCATCACCGCCTGGAACGAGTTCTTCTTCGCCCTGGTCCTGCTCAAGTCGCCCGAAAAACAGACCCTTCCGGTGGTGCTGACCCACTTCCTCGGGGCGGAGGGCGTCGCCGACCTCGGACCGCTGGCCGCCGCCGCACTCCTCGCCACCCTCCCCGGTCTGCTGCTCTTCGCCGTCATCCAGCGCCGGATCACCGGTGGCATGCTCGCCGGGGCGGTGAAGAGCTGATGCCCGCCGCCCGTACGCCGACCCGCCCGGCCCGATGGAGCCGCCGCGGACTGCTGACGGCCGCCGCCGCGCTGCCCGCCGCGACCCTGCTCCCGGGCTGCTCGGCCGGCCGCCCGCGGCGCGGAGCCGGTGGCCGGATCACCCTGCGCTTCCAGTCGCTGGCCTGGCAGCAGGACTCCGTCAAGGCCAACAAGCAGCTGGTCGCCGAGTGGAACAGCCGGCACCCCGCCGTCCAGGTGCAGTACGTCCAGGGCGCCTGGCCGACCGTCCACGACCAGCTGCTGACCTCCTTCGAGGGCGGCGAGGCACCGGACATCATCCATGACGCCTCCGACGACCTCGCGGACTTCGCCTACGGTGGCGACCTGGCCGACCTCACCCCCCTCCTGCCGCCCCGCCTCAAGGCGGATATTCCCGACCACAGTTGGCAGACCGCCACCTTCGACGGCCGGGTCCACGGCGTCCCGTTCCTCCAGGAACCCCGCGTACTGGTGGCCAACCGCGCGAAGCTGCACCGCTCCGGCGTCCGCGTCCCCACCCCGGAGGAGCCCTGGAGCTGGGAGGAGTTCGCGGAGGTAGCCCAGCGGCTGACCCGTGGCACCGAGCATGGCGTGGCCTGGCCGCTCAAGGAACCGGTCTCGGCCACCCTCAACCTCTCGCTGTCCACCGGCGGCCGGGTCTTCCACCGCCGCCCGGACGGCACGGTGCAGGTCCGCTTCGACGCCGTCGACCAGGTGGTGCCGCGGATCATCCACGACCAGGTGAACGTCGACCGCAGCGCTGCCCGTACGACGCTGGGCATGGGCGGCTCCGACACTCTCCCCGGCTTCTTCGCCGGGCGCTACGCGATGGTGCCGCTCGGTTTCTCGTACCGGCAGCAGATCGCCCAGCAGGCACCCAAGGGCTTCGACTGGACGGTGCTGCCGGCACCCAAGGGGGCGACGCAGGAGCAGGGTGTGAGCCCGCAGACCCTGTCGATCGCCGCGGACTGTCCGTACAAGGAAGAGGCGATGGCCTTCATCGACTTCTTCCTCCGGCCGCCGAACATGGTCCGACTGGCCCTGGGGGACTGGTTGTTGCCGACGGGTCAGGAGGCGCTACGGGACCCCGCACTCCGGGTAAGTCGGTACGGCTGGGCGACCGGCACCGCGCTCGCCGGAACCCTGCGCTCCGCCCCGGCTCAGTCCGTCCGCGGCTATCCGGAGTGGAAGGACAAGATCGCCACTCCGGGTCTACAGGAGTACTACAGCGGCGCGATCGACCTCGTCACCCTCCGCAAGCGGCTGATCCGGGACGGCAATCTGGTGCTGGCGCGGTATCAGCGCTGAAGGAACTGACCAAGTCGCCAACCGGGCGGACGAGTTGCGGCAGCGGATCGCGGTCGAGGGGTGGCACCCGCCAGGCGGCGGACCCGCGCCTCAAATCCCGCCCCGCTTTCCCTCCATTACGCGAACGTAAACGGAGTTGAGTCGCCCTGCTTCAAGTCGGCGGCTTCCTTTGCCCAATTCTGGGCCCTTTTGCATTTTTAGAAGCTTGTTGCCTATCTCACACGACGGGGTCTCCCTTGAATTGGTCCCATCAATCAGACAGGGTTTCGAGTCAGCCCGACGCAGATTTTCCTGCGTCCAAGGGCTGTTGGCGCAACGCTTTCCCCCCACACCACGAACGAGGAGAACCCTCGCAATGGCTCACAAGCGTTCCAGCAAGAAGCGGCTCGTCACGGCGATAGCCGCCGCGGTTGCCGCGACTGGTATCGCCACCGTCACCGCGGTGACGGCGGGCGCCTCGCCCGCGCCCGCCGAAGGCAAGATCTACGGTGCCCAGGCCAAGGGCGCCGTCAACGGCAGCTACATCGTCATGCTGAAGAAGTCCATCCGCACGGCCGAGAGCGGCGACCTCGCCGCCAAGTACGGCGGCAAGGTGAAGCGCACCTTCTCCTCCGCCATCGACGGCTTCTCGGCCAATGACCTCAGCGCCGAGGAGGCCAAGCGCCTCGCCGCCGACCCGGCCGTCGACAAGGTCGTCCAGAACAAGAAGTTCCACATCGACGCCACCCAGGACAACCCGCCGTCGTGGGGCCTGGACCGCATCGACCAGAAGGACACCCAGGGCGACAAGAAGTACAACTACCCCGACAGCGCGGGTGAGGGCGTCACCGCGTACGTCATCGACACCGGCGTGCACATCAGCCACAAGGACTTCGGCGGCCGCGCGTCGTACGGCTTCAACGCCATCGACGGCAGCGACAAGGCCGAGGACGACAACGGCCACGGCACCCATGTCTCCGGCACCATCGCCGGTGAGAAGCATGGTGTCGCCAAGAAGGCCAAGATCGTGGCCGTCAAGGTCCTGGACGGCCAGGGCTCCGGCACCACCGAGCAGGTCGTCGCCGGTATCGACTGGGTCACCAAGAACCACAAGGGCCCCTCGGTCGCCAACATGTCCCTGGGTGGCGGCGTGGACGAGGCGCTCGACGCGGCCGTGAAGAAGGCCATCGCCTCCGGTGTCACCTTCGGTGTCGCGGCGGGCAACGAGTCCAGCGACGCGGGCCAGAGCTCCCCGGCGCGCGTCAAGGAAGCCATCACCGTGGCCTCCAGCACCAACAAGGACGAGCAGTCCGACTTCTCCAACTTCGGTAGCGTGGTGGACCTCTACGCCCCCGGCTCCGACATCACCTCGGACTGGAACAGCGGCGATGACGCCACCAAGACCATCTCGGGTACGTCGATGGCGACCCCGCACGTGGTCGGTGCCGCCGCGGTCTACCTGGCGGGCCACAAGGACGCCAAGCCGGCCGACGTCGAGAAGGCGCTGACCGACGGTGCCACCGCCGACAAGATCAGCAACCCGAGCCAGGGCACGCCCAACAAGCTGCTGAAGGTCGTCGAGTAGGACCTCGGGTTCCCGTTCTCCATGCCGGCCGTCGCGCTCGCCCCCACGGGGCGCGGCGGCCGGCGTCGTCGTGTGTGGACGCCCCCGGCGAAGTAGTCACTGACTACCGGGGACCTGGGTCGGTAGACACTGTCTACCAGCCCTGGTAGACACTGTCTATGCCTGCTCCACCTCCCCCTGCGAACGCCGCGAACGGCCCTGCGCGCACCGCCAACGCCCCTGCGCGCGCCACGAACACCCCCGCGAACTCCGCGAACGCCCCTGCGAACTCCGCCAACGCCCCTGCGCACGCCATGAGCGTCCCTGCGAACTCCGCGAGCGTCCCTGTGCACGCCACGAGCGAGGGACCCGCCCAGGACGCGGGTCTGCGGGCCCGGTTGGTCGAGGTCGGTGTCGAGCTGGTGGCCAGAGAGGGCGTGCAAGCGCTGTCACTGCGGGAAATCGCCCGCCGGGCAGGGGTTTCGCACGGCGCCCCGCGCCGCTACTTCCCGACGCACCTCGACCTGCTCTCCGCGATCGCCCGCCGGGGCTTCGCCGACCTGGCCGCCCGTACCGCCGAGGCGCTCGACGGCGACGACGCGTCCCCCCGCGCCCGGCTCACCTCGCTCGCCCGGACCTACCTCGACTTCGCCCTGACCGAGCGCGGCATGTATGAGCTGATGTTCCGTCATGACCTGTTGGCGAGCGACCGGCTCGGCCTTCGGGACACCAGCCTCCCGCTCTTCCAGGTGCTCGTCGACCTGATCGTCCAGATACGCCCGTCCGCGGATACGCCGCCCTCGATGACCGCGGGCGCCCTGTGGGGGAACCTGCACGGCGTCGCCCAGTTGTGGGCATGGGACAGCCTCCCGCTGGCCACCGGCTCCGACGACATCGAACCGCTGCTGCGCGCCACCCTGGACGCGCACCTCGGACCGGAGGCCCGATGACCGCCCCCTCACTCCCTTCGCGGGATCGCAATGTAGCTGACGATTCGTCAATAAAGCCTGAAGGAAACCGAGATGCGGGCGACACGCGCCACCCGCCCGCCGACTCGCGCAGCGACCGCCGGCCCCGCTGCCTCGCCTCCGCCCGTCACCGCCGGCTGATCCTCGCCGGGAGCGTCACCGGAGCCGTGATCGTCGCGCTGGACGGCACCGTATTGACCATCGCCCAGCCCGCCCTCCGACGGGACCTGCACGCCTCGTTCGCACAGGTCCAATGGACCAGCACCGGCTACCTCATCGCCGTGGCGAGCCTGCTCGTCCTCGCCGGCCGGCTCGGCGACCGCTACGGCCACCAACGAATGTTCGCCCTCGGCATCCTGGGCTTCGGCGCCGCGTCCGCGGGGATCGGACTGGCGCCCGGAGTCGGCTGGGTGATCGCACTGCGCATCGCGCAAGGCGTCTTCGGCGCGCTGCTGCAACCGGCCACCCTGGGCATGCTGCGCGCCACGTATCCACCGGATCAGCTCGCCATGCCCCTGGCGCTCCGCACCAGCGCCATCGGCCTCGCGGCCGCCGCCGGGCCGGTCCTCGGCGGGGCACTCTCCGCCCACTTCGGCTGGCGCGCCGTCTTCTTCCTCAACGTCCCGCCCGCACTGCTCGTCGGCGTCCTGGCCCTCGTCGCCCGCATGCCGACGCCCCGGCGCCCGTACGACGCCACCGATGCCGGCGCGCAACCCTCAACGCCCCTCTCAACGCCCACCTCAACCCCGCCCCTGCGCAGCCCTCTTGACCTCCCCGGGGCCGCCCTCCTCTCCCTCGCCCTCCTGGGCCTGGTCCACACCCTCGTCGCGCTCCCGGAATCCGGCTGGACCGTGGTCACCGTGCTCACCGCCGGCGCGGGGGCGGCCGCCTGTGGCGCCTTCATCCGTCACGAGACCCGCACTGCAAGCCCCCTCATCCCGCCGACGGTCCTCACCTCACGAGCCGTGGTCGCGGGTCTCTCCGTCCTGTTGTGCGCCTCCGCCGGCCTGTTCGGCGCACTCTTCGTCGGCTCCTACTTCCTGCAGGACGTCCTCGGGCTCGACCCGCTGCAGAGCGGTCTGCGCGTCCTGCCGCTGGCCGTCATGATGGTGCTGAGCGCGCCTGCCTCGGCCGTACTGCAGCGCCGCTACGGCCCCCGCCGGACAAGCCTCACGGCCATGATCCTCCTGGCCGCCGGCATCGTCCTCCTCTCCCAACTCACCACATCCGCCGGGCCGTTGGCGATCGGGACGAGTTTCGCCTTGCTCGGGGCGGGGTTCGGCACGGTGATGGTCACCGCGACGGCGGTCATCGTGCGCCATGTCCCCCTGGACCACGCGGGAGTGGCCGGCGGACTCCAGCAGACCGCGATGAACATCGGCCCGACGCTCGGCGTTGCCCTCGCGACGATGCTGACCACCCTCACCTCCGCGCGGGGCACCACGCTCCTCGCTCTGGCCGCCGTGGCCGCAACCGGCGCCTTTGCGGCATGCGGACTCCCCCTCCGCACCGTCCGCAACGACACGAAGGACACGAAGGAAGCGACATCCCCAACTCGCGTCAGCTGAAAGAAAAGTTATCCACAGGAGGAACCCTCCGGAACCGCGATCCGCTCCCTCCGACTACCGTCGGTGACATGCACGGAGGACTGCCGTTCATCGGCATCAGCACCATCGTCTACGGCGTCATCGGTCTGACCGGTGTCGTCATCACCGCGATCCGCACCAAGGGGGGAGCCCGTCATGCGCACCGTCACCGCCATCGTTCCAGCTCATAACGAGGAGGAGGGCCTGCCGGCCACACTGGAGTCACTCGCCCGGCAAACGGTCCCGCCCGACCGCGTCCTGGTGGTGGACGATGCCTCCACGGACCGCACGGGCGAGGTGGCGGCGTCACACGGCGTCACGGTCTTACGTCCGCCACGCAACCTCGGCAGTAAGGCCAAGGCCCAGAACTACGCCCTTCCGCACTGCACCACCGACCTCGTCCTGGCCGTCGACGCGGACACCGTTCTCGCCCCGGACTACCTCGAAACCGTTCTGCCCGCCTTCGACGACCCCACCGTCTCGGTAGCGGCCGGCACGGTCCGCACCCGCCACACCCGCACCCTCTGGGAACGCGGACGGTCCACGGAATACCTCTTCGGCTTCCACTGGCACCGCCCCATCCAGGCCCGCGCCGACAGCCCCATGGTGTGCTCGGGTTGCTGCTCGGTCTTCCGCCGCGACGACCTGATGTCCTTCGGCGGATTCCCGGAACGGACCATCGTCGAGGACATGGATTACACCTGGTCCCAGCAGATCGCCGGCAGACGTGCGGTCTACGTCTCCGACGCCGTCGCCCTCGCCGCCGACCCGGAAGACCTCACCTATCTCCGCAAACAGGTCTGGCGCTGGATGGCCGGCTTCTGCCAGAACGTCCGCCTCCACCTGGGCAGCCTGATCCGCCGCAAACCCCTCCTGGCCCTCTGGGTGCTCCTTGCGCTGCTGGAGATCATCACCGCACCGTTCTGGTGGGCGACCCCCTTCCTGACCTCCTCGGCCACCGGCGAGCCCCTTGCCGTCACCCTCACCTGGTGGGCCGGAGCCGAACTCCTCCTGACCGCTCCACCTCTGGTCTACGCCGCCCACCGCCGCAAACTCCCGCTCGGTGGCGTCCTGTTGAACCTCCCCTGTGTCTACGCCACCAAGACCGTCAACCTCCTCTACGCCTGGAAGGCCCTCGTGGTCGAACTGATCCTGGTCCCCCTCCACCTGGCCCGCGGCCTCACGGTGTACGAAAAGGGCCGAGCGGACACCCCCACGGGGCGCACGGTACGAACGGCTCCCGCCGGGGCGGGGTAGCGAGGGCCCGCCTTCAGGCCCCTGGCCTTCTACGCTCCCGCCGGCGGCGGTGCCGTGGTGCGGCGGGGGACGAGTTCGGTGGGGAGGATGATGTGGCGTGGGGCATCGCCGTCGGTGTCGTCGATCACCGAGCGGGTGAGGCGGACGGCGGTGCGGCCCAGTTCGACGGCGGGTTGCGCGAGCGTGGTCAGGCCCATGACGGCGGACATGACGTGGTCGTCGAAGCCCATGACGGAAACCCGGCCGGGTACCGGGATGTTGGCCTCGCGGAGGGCGGCCAGGAGGCGGAAGGCCAGGTCGTCGGTCTCGGTGAAGAGTGCGGTCGGCGGGGCCTGGAGGCTCAGCAGCCGGCCCACCGCGGCAGCCATGCCGCTGCCCTTCCAGTCGGGCACGCTCATGATGAGGTCGTCGTCGTGCTCGATGCCCGCCTCGGTGAGGGCGCGCAGATGGCCGGCGAGCCGGTTCTTGCTGCTCCAGGCGAAGCCCGTCTCGTCGGTCGTCTGGAGGAAGGCGATCCGCCGGTGCCCGAGGTTGAGCAGATGGCGGGTGCCGCGCAGGGCGGCCTCCTCGTCGTCCACGTAGACGCTGGGCCGACCGGGGGCGTGCTGGCTGACGAAGACCAGCGGCATGCCGAGATCGTCGAGGCGGGCGCGTTCGGCGGGGGAGAGGGCGAAGCTCACCACGAGGAGGGCGTCGGCGTTGCGGCGGGCGGGCAACCGGTCGAAGAAGTCGGCGCGTTCCCGGACGTCGGTCACGCTGTAGACCAGCAGTTCCAGGCCGGCGTCGCGCAGGGCGGGGGCCATGCCGGACAGGGTGGCGCTCAGGAACCACGACTCCAGGTGGGGCATCAGGACGGCCACCCGGCCGGTGCGGCCGGTGGCGAGGCTGGAGGCGCTGCGGGTGATGGCGAAGGAGAGCTCGCGGGCGGCTGCCTCCACCCGGGCCCGGGTGGTCTCCGACACGGTCGGCAGGCCGCGCAGGGTGCGCGAGACGGTCGACACCGAAACCCCCGCCCGATGGGCCACATCGGCCATCGTGGCCTCGCTGCGAGCTGAGGACATGCCGGGACGCTAGCACAGACGGGCGATGACAGCGCTGGCAGGAGATCACCTGAGAAACCTGCGCTTCACCGGCCGTTGACCTGACAACGGGCCCACTTCTAGCCTGCAAGCGCTGTCATGAAGACAGTCGAGACGTGAGGGGCACTCATGGCCTTGAGCCGCAGAACCCTGTTCGCCGACGGCCTCTCCGCGGGTCCGGACCCACCAGGGGTCGTACGGGCGAGCCCCTGGACATGCTGCCGACCCAGGCCGTGCACGTCCCGGGTACCTCCGGCCGCCCTCACCTGGCGGGTGGCCGAAATCCCTTCCCCGAACGGCCCGGTGGTGGCCGAGCTGATCACTGCGCGGCGACGGCGTCAGCTACGCGGGCCTGGTCGTCCCCTATGCGGCGCTCATCCTCCCGTTCGCGATCTGGGTCATGCCCCACTACCCGGTCGGCATCCCGCGGGAACGGGGGAACGCGGCCACCGTCGAGGGCGCAGGGGCGCTGCGGACGGTGGTGGCCGTGATCGCGCCGCCGGCCCGGCCGGACCGTTCACCGCCGGGACCTTCGCCCCGACCGCGACGTGGTCGGAGTTCCTGCTGGTGCCGGCGTTCACCAGCGAGGACGGCGACCGCACGGTTCCGGTCGGAATCGCGTTTTCCAGGAGCCGGTGCAGGTCCCCTACGGGACGCTGTTCGCGGGGCCGTTGCGTCCGCCCCGCCGATCGGTGTCCTGGTCGTGATCTTCCGCCGCTCGATCGTCTCGGGCATGACCTCCCGGCGGCTGGCAGTGCCTGACCAACCTCTCGGACACCGCCCGCTCGCTGCCCGACGGTGCGGTGCTGCTGTCCTCCGCACCGCTGAGCGGCGACCGGCTGCCCCCGTGGACGACGGCCTGGGTACGGACGGACGGCTGAACCACCGTGCCCGGACGGTGGCTCGCGGCCCTCATCAGGCGATCAGGGACGACAGATCGCCGCGGGCCCGGGCCACCAGCGACCGGTCGTAGCGCCGCAGCAGCAGCCGGGCCAGCTCGGGGGCGTCGCCGAGGACCGGCGCGAGGACGTCGGCCCGGGCCTCCCGGGCGCCGGCCGCGATCCGGTCCGGGAGGAAGCCGGGGGCGATGACGTAGGGGGCGACGGCCACCCGCGCCACGCCCTCGGCCCGCAGCTCCCGCACGGCCTCGGCCGTACGGGGCAGGGATGCGGAGGCGAACGCAGGTCGCACGGCACACCAACCAGCGGTGCGCCGCCACTCCCGCGCGATTTCAGCGATCACTGCGATCGCCTCCGGGTCTGAGGAGCCCGCCGAGGCCAGCACGACCCCGGTCGAGCGACGGTCCCCGGGCCGCAGCCCGGCCTCCGCCAGCCGCCGCTCCAGCGCGGCGGTCAGGAGGGGGGACGGGCCGAGCACCTCGGCCTGACGGATCGTCATCAGCGGCAGCCGGGCGGCCGCCTCGCGCAGCACCGCCGGGATGTCGGACTTCGCATGGAACGCCCGCGTCAGCAACAACGGCAGCGCCACCACGTCCCGCACTCCCTCGCCCGCCAGCCGCTCCAGCACTCGACCGACCCGCGGTGCGTTGAAGTCCAGGTGGCCGACCTCGACGCGCAGCCCCGGCCGCAGCGACCGGATCCGCGCGCAGAGCGCGGCGACGGTCGCCGCGTGCCGTGGGTCGCGGCTGCCGTGGGCGATGACGAGGAGAGTGGGACGTGCGCTCATGGGATCAGTTCTTGACCAGGAGACCGCGGCTGCGCAGCACCCGCCGCTCGATCGGCGCGAAGATCAGCAGCTCGATGCCGATGCCGACGACGAGGATGAGGAAGATCGCGGCGAGCACCCAGGACATGTCCTGCAGCTCCCGGCCCTGCTCCAGCAACTGGCCCAGACCGGTGCCCAGGTCGGGCGCGTTGACGATCAGTTCGGCGGCCATCAGGGAACGCCAGGAGAACGCCCAGCCCTGCTTCAGGCCCGCCAGGTAGCCCGGCAGCGCGGCCGGCAGCAGCACATGACGCACCCCGGACAGACCCGTCGCGCCGATGGTGCGGCCCGCGCGCAGGTAGAGCGGTGAGATCTGGTCGACGCCGGCCACCAGGCCGTTGGCGATCGAGGGGACGGCGCCGAGCAGCACCACCGCGTAGATCGTGGCGTCGCTCAGCCCGAACCAGATGATCGCGGCCGGCACCCAGGCCACCGAAGGCAGCGACTGCAGACCGCTCAGGATCGGCCCGATCGCGGCCCGGACGGCCTTGACCCGGGCGACGATCAGCCCGAGCACCGTACCGATCGCGACCGAGGCCACGAAGCCCAGCGCACCGCGCGAGATGCTGGTCCACACGAAGCCCAGCAGCGTGCCCTCCAGCCACTTCTGCTGCAGCGAGCGGCCGACGTCGACGGGACTGGGCAGCAGGTAGTGCGGCTTGAGCTGGAAGTGGTAGGCGAGCTGCCACAGCGCCAGCACGATGGCGATCGCGACGATCGGCGGGACCGCCTTCGACACGGCGGTGCGCAGCCAGGGCTGCCGGTGCACGACGCCGGCTTCCAGGGCGTCGAGCCCGGCCTCCAGACCTGCGAGGTCCGCGGCGTCACCGCCCTTGGCAGCGGTGGTGCCGGGGGCGGCCGGGTCGTCGCCGGCCCGGGGGGTCGTGGACTCGGCCTGGGTCTCAGTGCTGGCCATGGCGGCGGATCTCCCCACGCAGCTGTTCGGTGATCTCGATGGACAGGTCGGCGACCGCGGCGTCCTCGATGCGCCGCGGCTGCGGGATGTCCACCTGCCACTCGCGGGCGACCCGGCCCGGACGGGAGGACAACAGGACCACCCGCTGGGCCAGCCGCACCGCCTCGCGGACGTTGTGCGTGACGAACAGGACCGACAGCTGCGTCTCCTGCCAGATGCGGGTCAGCTCGTCGTGCAGCACGTCCCGGGTGATCGCGTCCAGCGCCGCGAACGGCTCGTCCATCAGCAGCAGTTGACTGTCCTGGGCGAGCGCCCGGGCCATCGCCACACGCTGGCGCATACCGCCCGACAGCTCGTGGACCCGCTTGCCGTAGGCACCCTTGAGGCGGACGAGTTCGAGCAGCCGCTCGGCCTCGTCGCGGCGCTCGGCCCGCGGCACCCCGCGCAGCCGCAGCGCCAGTTCGATGTTGCGGCCCGCGGTCAGCCACGGGAACAGCGCGTGCTCCTGGAACATCAGGGCCGGCCGGCCGCCCGGCGTCTCGATACTGCCGGCGGACGGCGCGTCCAGGCCGGCCACGAGGTTGAGCAGGGTGGACTTGCCGCAGCCGGACGCCCCCAGGAGGCAGACGAACTCGCCGGGCGCCACCTCGATGTCGATGTCGTCCAGCACGTGCTGCTGCGCGCCCGGGCGGCCGAACGACTTCGAAACGTGATCGATGCGAGCCGCGTACGGCACGGTGCTGACCGTGTCCGCCGTGGCGGGCTGCTGCTTGGTGAGCGTGCTGGTCGTCATCGGTGTCACCTCCTGGGGGAGTGCGGTGCTACGGGCTTACTTGCTGCCGAGACCGGCGTCGTCGACCGGCTGCTTGCCCTGGGACTTCAGGACCTTGTTCAGCAGCGTGAGGTCGTAGATGCCCTTCAGGTCCGGCTTCTTCAGCAGGCCCGCCCTGACGGCGTGGTCGGCCTCCTCCTGGAGGGTGGCGGCCAGCGGGTCGTCGGTGATGTCGATGTTCTTGAAGGCCGGGTCGAGGACGTCGGTCGGCAGCGCCTTACCGGCCACGTCCGGCTCGGCGAGCTTGGCGTTGAGCGCCTTCTTCGCCTCGTCCGGGTGCGACCGGATCCAGGCGTTGGTCTTCACCGAGGCGCGCAGCACCGCCTCGACGGCCTTCGGGTGTTCCTTGAGGAACTTCTGCGAGACGATCACGTTCGTGATGACGAACTTGCCGTCCTTCCACAGCTTCTTCTCGTCCAGGATGGTCTTGCCGCCCGCCGCGACGAGCTTGGAGGCGGTGGGCTCGGGCACCCAGGCACCGTCGATGGAGCCCTGCTCGAAGGCCGTCGGCGTCACCTTGTTGTCGGTGCGCTGGACGGTGACGTCGCCCTTGCCGGTCGTGGCGTCGACCTTGTAGCCCTTGTCCGCAAGGAAGTTGAGCAGCGCCACGTCCTGCGTGTTGCCGAGCTGCGGGGTCGCGATCTTCTTGCCCTTGAGATCGCCCAGCCCCTTGACCTTCTTGGGGTTGACGACGAGCGAGACACCGCCGGACGCCGAACCGGAGATGATCTTCAGGCTCGTGCCGTGCGACTTGGCGTAGCCGTTGATGGCGGGGGAGGGGCCGATCCAGCCGATGTCGATCGCGCCGGAGTTGAGCGCCTCGATCTCGGCGGGGCCCGCGTTGAAGAGGGAGGTCTTCACCTCGGTGCCGCCCAGTTCCTTCTGGAATTGGCCGTTCTGGAGGCCGATCAGCGGAGTGGCGTGCGTGGTGTTGCCGAAGTAGCCGAGCTTGACCTGGTCGAGCCCGTCGGTCTTGGGCCCCTTGGGGGCGACCGAGGAGGAGGTGTCCTTCTTGGCCTCGGAGCCGTAACCGCAGGCGCCCAGCGCGCCGATCAGCACGGGGACGGAGACGGCGGCCGCCAGCAGGCGGTGTCGAACGGCAGACACGGAGGTGTTTCCTCTCGGAGGGCCGGGAGACTACGCGCCCTCTAAGGCGCGCCCGGCGGAGCGATGGATCTTCGGAAAGGGGGCGTGGGGGGTACGGAGTCGGGCATCGTCAGCACACACATCGGCCGACTCCGCCCTGTCCGCTCCCCAGGACGCCGCTGCCGATGCGGCCGCCCTCCTTGGCGAAGGTCGAGAACACGTCTTTGGCCATGTTCAGAAGTCCCATCCGTCGTCGTCCGTCCCGCCGGCCGGCGCCGCCTCGGCAGCCGCCTCCGCGAACGCCGTGCCCGCCATCCCCGCGGTCAGCGTCGTCCCGTCCGCCGGGTCGATCAGCAGGAACGAGCCGGTGCGCCGGGAGTCCGCGTACGCGTCCAGGGCCAGCGGCTCGGCCGTCCGGACCACCACCCGGCCGATGTCGTTGGCGGCCAGCTCACCGGGCGCCGGGTGCTGCGAGAGGTCGTCCAGCGTCAGCCGGGACGGAATGTCCTTGACGATCGCCTTGACGGTGCGGGTGGTGTGCTTGAGCAGCACCCGCTGTCCGACGGTCAGCGGACGGTCCGCCACATGGCACACGGTCGCCTCGATGTCCTGCGTGGCGGTCGGCGCGGCCGCGGTCGGGGCGATCAGATCACCGCGCGAGACGTCGATGTCGTCGGCGAGCCGCACGGTCACCGACTGCGGCGCCCAGGCGACGTCCACGGCCTCGCCGAGCGCGTCGATCCCCTCGATGGTGCTCGTACGCCCCGAGGGCAGCACGGTCACGGCATCGCCGACGCGCAGCACACCGGCGGCGATCTGGCCCGCGTAGCCGCGGTAGTCGGGGTGCTCGGCGGTCTGCGGCCGGATCACGTACTGCACCGGGAAACGGGCCGGGTCGTCCGACGGGTCGGCGACCACCGGCACGGTCTCCAGGTGCTCCAGCACCGTCGGACCGCCGTACCAGTCCATGTGGGCCGACGGGGACACCACGTTGTCACCGGCCAGCGCCGAGATCGGGATCGCGGTGATCTCCGGGACGCCCAGCGAACCCGCGTAGGCCGTGAACTCCTCGGCGATCGCGGCGAACACCGACTCCTCGTAGCCGACCAGGTCCATCTTGTTGACGGCCAGGACCACGTGCGGGACGCGCAGCAGGGCGGCGACCGCGGCGTGCCGGCGGGTCTGCTCGACCACGCCGTTGCGGGCGTCGACCAGCACCACGGCCAGCTCGGCGGTGGAGGCGCCGGTGACCATGTTGCGGGTGTACTGCACGTGCCCCGGGGTGTCCGCCAGGATGAACCGGCGGCGCGGCGTGGCGAAGTAGCGGTAGGCGACGTCGATGGTGATGCCCTGCTCACGCTCGGCGCGCAGCCCGTCGGTCAGCAGCGCCAGGTCCGGCGTCTCCTGCCCGCGGCCCAGCGAGGCCCGCTCGACGGCCTCCAACTGGTCGGCCAGCACCGACTTGGAGTCGTGCAGCAGCCGGCCCACCAGCGTGGACTTGCCGTCGTCGACGGAACCGGCGGTGGCGAAGCGCAGCAGCGAGGTGGCGCCGGCGTCCACGGCGCTCTCAATGGCATTGGTGGTGGTGCTCATGGTTAGAAGTACCCCTCGCGCTTGCGGTCCTCCATGGCGGCCTCGGACAGCTTGTCGTCGGCCCTCGTCGCGCCCCGCTCGGTCAGCCGGGACGCGGCGATCTCGGCGATCACCTTCTCGATGGTGTCGGCATCCGAATCGACCGCACCGGTGCAGGACATGTCACCGACGGTGCGGTAGCGCACCAGACGGGTCTCGACCGTCTCGCCGTCCTTCGGGCCGCCCCACTCGCCCGGCGCCAGCCACATGCCGCTGCGGGCGAAGACCTCGCGCTCGTGGGCGTAGTAGATCGCGGGCAGTTCGATCTTCTCGCGGGCGATGTACTGCCAGACGTCCAGCTCGGTCCAGTTGGACAGCGGGAACACCCGGACGTGCTCACCGGGCGAGTGCCGGCCGTTGTAGAGCTGCCACAGCTCCGGGCGCTGCCGGCGCGGGTCCCAGCCGCCGAACTCGTCGCGCAGCGAGAACACCCGCTCCTTGGCGCGCGCCTTCTCTTCGTCCCGGCGGCCGCCGCCGAAGACCGCGTCGAAGCGGTTCTTCTCGATGGCGTCCAGCAGCGGCACGGTCTGCAGCGGGTTACGCGTACCGTCCGGGCGTTCGCGCAGCTCACCGCGGTCGATGAAGTCCTGCACGGAGGCCACGTGCAGCCGCAGGCCGTGCTGGGCGACGGTGCGGTCGCGGTAGTCCAGGACCTCGGGGAAGTTGTGCCCGGTGTCGACGTGCAGCAGCGAGAACGGCACCGCGGCCGGCGCGAACGCCTTCAGCGCCAGGTGCAGCATGACGATGGAGTCCTTGCCGCCGGAGAACAGGATCACCGGCCGCTCGAACTCGCCCGCCACCTCGCGGAAGATGTGCACCGCCTCGGACTCCAGCGCGTCCAGGTGGGAGAGGGCGTACGGGGAGTCGCCCTCGTGGCCCGGACCGGTCTCGGTGATGGAAGCGGCCGTGGTCACGCCAGTCCCCTTTCGGTGAGCAGCTCGTACAGCGCCGCGGCGGACTCCTGCACGGTCTGGGTGTGCGACTCGATGCGCAGATCGGGCGACTCGGGAGCCTCGTACGGGTCGTCCACACCGGTCAGCCCGGAGATCTCGCCGGCCGCCTGCTTGGCGTACAGGCCCTTCACATCGCGCTCGGAGCACACCTCGACCGGCGTCGCCACATGCACCTCCAGGTACGCGGTGCCCTCGGTCTGGTGGCGCTTGCGCACCGCCTCGCGGCTGTCCGCGTACGGCGCGATCACCGGCACCAGCGCCTTGACGCCGTTGCTGGCCAGCAGTTCGGCGACGAAGCCGATCCGCTGGACGTTGGTGTGCCGGTCCTCGCGGGTGAAACCGAGGCCCGCGGAGAGGAACTCGCGGATCTCGTCGCCGTCGAGCACCTCGACGCGGTGGCCCTCGCCGCGCAGCTTTCCGGCCAGCTCGCGCGCGAGGGTCGTCTTTCCCGCGCTCGGCAGACCGGTCAGCCAGATCGTGGCGCCCGTCATGGATATCTCCTGATGCGTCGTCATCCGTGCAGCCCGCACTCGGTCTTGTTGCTCCCGGCCCAGCGGCCGGCCCTGGCGTCCTCACCCTCCAGCACCCGCCGGGTGCAGGGCGCGCAGCCGACGGAGGCGTAGCCGTCCATCAGCAGCGGGTTGGTGAGCACGCCGTGTTCGGCTACGTACGCGTCCACGTCGGCCTGCGTCCAGCGGGCGATCGGCGAGACCTTCACCTTCTGCCGCTTGGTGTCCCAGCCGACGACCGGGGTGTTCGCCCGGGTCGGCGACTCGTCCCGGCGCAGCCCGGTCGCCCAGGCGTCGTAGCCGGTCAGGCCCTCTTCGAGCGGCTTGACCTTGCGCAGCGCGCAGCACAGGTCCGGGTTGCGGTCGTGCAGCTTCGGCCCGTACTCGGCGTCCTGCTCGGCCACCGTCTGACGGGGCGTCAGGGTGATGACGTTGACGTCCATCACCTCGGCGACCGCGTCCCGGGTCCCGATCGTCTCGGGGAAGTGGTAGCCGGTGTCCAGGAAGACCACGTCCACGCCCGGGAAGGCCCGCGAGGCCAGGTGCGCGACGACCGCGTCCTCCATCGAGGAGGTGACGCAGAAGCGCGGACCGAAGGTCTCGGCGGCCCAGGTGAGGATCTCCAGGGCGGACGCGTCCTCCAGGTCGCGGCCCGCCTGCTCGGCGAGCTGCTGAAGATCGGTAGCGGTGGTCACGACGTACCTCCGTCTGTGGCAGGGGAGTTGGCGGAAGCCCCGGGGGCCAGCAGCCCCAGGAACGTCAGCCGGAACGCACGGCTGCAGGACCGGCATTCCCAGGCACCGTGTCCCTCTTCCGAGGGCCGCAGGTCCTCGTCCCCGCAGTACGGGCAGTAGAACGGCGCTGCTCGCTCGCTCACGGTGCCTCCCGCTCGACTGTGTGGCGTCCGCTCACTTCAGGGCACCCTCTTCCGCCCGGGCGGCCCAGGTGGCGAAGCGCTCGCCGTCCTCGCGCTGCTCCTGGAAGTTGCGCAGCACCCGCTCGACGTAGTCGGGGAGTTCGTCGGCGGTGACCTTCAGGCCGCGGACCTTGCGGCCGAAGCCGGCCTCCAGGCCCAGCGCGCCGCCCAGGTGCACCTGGTAGCCCTCGACCTGGTTGCCGTCGTCGTCGAGGACCAGCTGGCCCTTGAGGCCGATGTCCGCGGTCTGGATGCGGGCGCAGGCATTGGGGCAGCCGTTGAGGTTGATGGTCAGCGGCTCGTCGAAGTCCGGGAGGCGGCGCTCCAGTTCGTCGATCAGGGACGCGCCGCGGCCCTTGGTCTCCACGATCGCCAGCTTGCAGAACTCGATGCCGGTGCAGGCCATCGTGCCGCGGCGGAACGGCGAGGGATTGACCTGGAAGTCCAGCGCCTCCAGGCCCGCGACCAGCGCGTCGACCTGGTCCTGCTCGACGTCGAGGATGATCATCTTCTGCTCGACGGTGGTGCGCAGGCGGTCCGAGCCGTGTGCGGCGGCGAGTTCGGCGACCTTCGTGAGGGTGGCACCGTCGACCCGGCCGACGCGCGGGGCGAAGCCCACGTAGAAGCGGCCGTCCTGCTGGCGGTGCACGCCGACGTGGTCACGCCACTTCTGGACGGGCTCCTCGGGCGCCGGGCCGTCGATCAGCTTCCGGTTCAGGTACTCGTCCTCCAGCACCTGGCGGAACTTCTCCGTGCCCCAGTCGGCCACCAGGAACTTCAGCCGGGCGCGGTTGCGCAGCCGGCGGTAGCCGTAGTCGCGGAAGATGCCGACCACGCCGGCCCAGACGTCCGCGACCTCGTCCAGCGGGACCCAGGTGCCCAGCCGCTGGGCGAGCTTGGGGTTGGTGGACAGCCCGCCGCCGACCCACAGGTCGAAGCCCGGGCCGTGCTCGGGGTGGACGACACCGACGAACGCCACGTCGTTGATCTCGTGGACCACGTCCTGGACCGGGGAGCCGGAGATCGCGGTCTTGAACTTGCGCGGCAGGTTGGAGAATTCCTTGCTGCCGATGTAGCGCTCGTGGATCTCCTCCACGGCCGGGGTGCCGTCGATGATCTCGTCCTCGGCGATGCCGGCCACCGGGGAGCCGATGATCACGCGCGGGCAGTCGCCGCACGCCTCGGTCGTCGAGAGCCCGACGCCCTCCAGCTTCTCCCAGATGGCGGGGACGTCCTCGATCCGGACCCAGTGCAGCTGGATGTTCTGCCGGTCGGTGATGTCCGCGGTGCCGCGGGCGTACTGCTCGGAGACCTCGCCGATGGCCCGGAGCTGGGCGACCGTCAGCCGGCCGCCGTCGACCCGGACCCGCAGCATGAAGTACTTGTCGTCCAGCTCCTCCGGCTCCAGGATCGCGGTCTTGCCGCCGTCGATCCCGGGCTTGCGCTGGGTGTAGAGGCCCCACCAACGCATGCGCCCGCGCAGGTCGTTGGGGTCGATCGAGTCGAAGCCGGCCTTGGAGTAGATCGTCTCAATGCGTGTCCGCACATTGAGACCGTCGTCGTCCTTCTTGAACTGCTCGTTTCCGTTGAGCGGCGTGAAATGACCTACGGCCCACTGGCCCTCGCCGCGGTGGCGTCCGGCCTTGCGGCGGGTCGAAGCGGCTGCGGGTCGGTCGGGGGAGGCGGCCATGGGTGTACGTCCTTCTGGGCGGGCTCAGGGATCGGGACCGGCGCCGGACGTCCCTGCTGACCTGCGCGGACACACCGAAGCGCGGCGCGTGGGCAACGCGTCGGTGACAGCTGCGGGTCGAAGGGGGTTCCGGCGCGTCCGCGACGATGGGGACGGCGGGTGATCGGTGGTGCCGGGTGCTGTCCAGGGCCATGGGCCCTGGCTGAAAACAGCCTCAGCCCGCCCGACAAATGGCGCTGGACATGCGGCCGAGGTCGACGTGCCGCCGACTCACCAAGGCAATTCCAGCTCTGGACATGACGGAAGCGTGGCACGCCGCTCTCTGGCCAGTCCACCGCTATCCAAGATATGGACACCCCGGTCCCGCTTAATGAGACAGAGTGAGCTCGGTCACTGTCCGGCGGGCTGCCGCGTCAACGGCGCGAGCGGCCCGGCACCCGGCCACGGGCCCGGCGCCGGCACCTCGGGCTCCTCGGTCACCGTGGTGTCGTACACCCGGAAGCCGCGGCGTTCGTAGTTGGCCATCGCGTGCGCACCGTCCTTGCTGCAGGTGTGCACCCAGACCCGCTGCGTCGACGGCCGCTCCGGCCACCGTTCGGCCAGGTCCCAGGCCCGCTCGATGCCGTACGTCAGCAGATGGCCGCCGATCCGGCGGCCCCGGAAGGCCGGTATCAGCCCGAAGTAGGCGATCTCGACGGATGCCTCCGGACCGGCGGCCAGCTCGATGAATCCCGCGGGCGTACCGCGCTCGTACGCCACCCAGGTCTCGGTCCCCGGCCGCCCCAGGTACTCCGCCCACTGCGCGTGCGACCACGGCAGCCGGTCGGTCCAGGTGACGTCCCCGCCCACCGCCGTATAGAGGAAGCGGCTGAATTCCGGCGACGGCACCTCGGCCCGGGCGATCCGGACGCCCTGCCCGGCCGGCGGTTCCTGCCCGGGGGAAAGATCGGCGCGCGACGTCTGTTCGAGGTACCAGGTGGTGACCGAGATGCTCATGCGGCCAGCACATCACACCGGGACGGGGGGAGGGAGACGGGCGGAGGCGGGTGGGGGCGAGGGCCGGGGGTCGGGGCCGAGGGGGCGTGTGACGTCGGGCGGGGGGCGGGGGTGCGGGGAGGGGGGCATCCGTCGTTGCGGCGCTGCAGCGTTCTGCCGTTCCGCCGTGCCGCCCTTCCGCCGCTCCGGGTGTTGCGGCTTTCCGTCGTTCCGGATGGTGAGACGGTGGTTCGCATCGTGGGGCACTGCCGGCGCTGAGGTCGTTGGCGGGGATTGTCGGAGGCTCGTCGCGGGGCATGTCGCGGGGCTTGTCGGGCGGCTTGTCGCGGGGCCGTATCCCCTCACAGGCTCCCGGTCATCCTGGCGAAGACCACCACATTGCCCGTGTACCCGGACCCCGCCGCGTACGGACCGCCGCAGGTCAGCACGCGCAGCTCGGGGCGCCCGGTGCTGCCGTAGACCTTCCGGGCGGGGAAGTCGCGCTTGTCGAAGACCCGGACGCCGTAGACCTCGAAGACCGCGGTCCGTCCGTCCTCGCGGATCACCCGGATCGTGCTGCCCTGCGCAAGACGGCCCAGCCCGTAGAAGACCGCGGGACCGCTGTGGGTGTCGACGTGCCCGACGAGGACGGCGGTGCCCCGCTCCCCCGGGGAGGGGGCGTCCGCGTACCAGCCCGCCAGATTCGGGTTCCCGTCCGGCGGGGCCTCGATCCAGCCGTCCTTGTCCAGGCCCAGCGGCAGCACCGGCGCGGACACCGCGAGCGACGGGATGTCGACCTCGGCCGGGGCCGAGCGCGGCAGTGGCGCGGCCGCGGGGCCGCCCCCGCCACCGGGGACGACCGAGGTGGCGGCCCCCGGCTGCGGCGGCCCGTCCGGGTCGTCCGACAGCCCCTGCCGCAGCATCCCGAAGCCCACGAGCCCGGCCAGCGCGAGCACGCCCCACCTCGGCCGGCGCGCGACCGCGGCGGCCTCTCCCGGGGCCGCCTCCGGCGGATCCGTCGGGCTCATCGCTCACCTCCCGCACGCGGTGACCACGACCTGCACCTGGTCCGGTCGGCACGCTAAGCGGTGCCGGCCCCGGCGGCGACACCGAACGGCCGAACGGGTGCCTGTGCCTGTGTTGGTGCCTGTGTCGGTACCGGGAGAGGCCGCCGCGGGCGCGCCGGACCGGTCACGCCGGGTCGGTCACGCCGGACCGGTCGGTTATGCCGGGCCGAACACCGCGTCGGCGAGGCGTTCGACCTGGTCGGCATCGGGCGACCAGCAGTAGAGCATCACCTCGTCCGCACCGATCGCCCGGAAGGCGGCCACCGCCTCGCGGATCGCCGCCGGTGTGGTGAGCAACCCCTTCACTACGTGTTCCACATAGTCGCTGGGGCTGTAGTACGCGTGCAGTTCGCGGCGGGCGCGGTCGAGTGTCTCCTCGGGGCCGAGGGCCGCGTTGACCTGGGCCACCAGCCGCGGCCGGCCGTCGCGGCCGGCCCGTGACCAGGCCGCCTCCACGTTCCGGAACAGACCGTCCATGTGCTGCGGGGACAGCGCGGCCCCGAGGAAGCCGTCGCCCCAGCGGGCCACGCGTTCCCTCACGGCCGGCACGAATCCGCCGAAGAGCACCTCGGGCCCGCCGGTCCGGGCCGGCGCAGGTCCCACCGGGCCGACGTCCGCGGAGAGCGGCTCACCGGCCCAGAGGCGCCGCAGGGTCGCCATCTGCGCGTCGAGCCGCCGGCCGCGGCTACGGAGGTCGACACCGGCGGCCAGATAGTCGTCGTCCCGGCCGCCGATGCCGATGCCGAGGGTGAAGCGGGAACCGGAGAGCAGATCGAGCGTGGCGGCCTGCTTGGCGAGCAGCGCGGTGCGGTGCAGCGGGGCGAGCAGCACCTCGGTCTGCAGCCGGATCCGTGAGGTGGCGCCGGCCAGGGTGGCCAACGTGATCAGCGGCTCGGGGTTGGTGAACACCAGCCGGTCGAGCAGGGCGAGGGTGGTGAACGGGGTGGCTTCGGCGCGCCGGGCCCAGCTCAGCAGCTGCGCGGGGTCGCCGATGGGAAGGCCGAGTCCTACGGACAAGGAAGTCCTCCAGAAGGAAGGGCACCCGCCGGCCGCGCGCTCGTCACCGGCGCACGCGTCGTCCAGGCAGGGACGATCGCGGATCGTCGTTGTCGCCCACTCATTCGGCCGCGCGCGGCTACCGCGCCGGCTGCTCCCGTTCTGCGACGTCCTTCTGGAGAGCTGAAGTCAGAGTGCGCTCACTCTAGGGCGGCGAAGGGCGGGACCGCATCCGATTTTCTCGCCGCGGCGCATCCCCGCCCGGAGGCTCGTTGTGGCGCCGCGCCTCACGAGGTGTGCCGTCCCCGCCGGGCCGTTGCCTCAGCACGCCTGCGGCCCCCGCCGGGCCGTTGCCTCACGAGGTCTGCCGTCCCCGCCGGGCCGCCGCCACCGCCGGCGCCAGCGAGTGCGGCAGCAGCCGGCCGGGCCGGGCCGGCAGTCGCAGTTCCACCTCCACACCGTCGGCGAAGCGGTACGGGCGGTGCGCGAGCACGCTCCCCAGGTGGCGGCGCAGCCGGGACAGTTCGGCGCGCACCGTCACCGTACGGCCGGCGTCCCCGAAGAGGTCCTGGGCGAGTTCGGCAGCGGTGCGCCCCTGCGGCTGCGCGGCCAGCACGAAGAGCAGCTCGGCATGGCGCGGCGACAGCTCGTGCGACCAGCTGCCGACCGGCCCGCTGACCGTGACCGTCGAACCGTCCCGCCGGCTGACGTCCAGTACGACCCGGCTCGGTGCCGGTTCCCGTTCCCGCCGCCCGACCCGGATCAGCCAGCCGCCCGGCAGCGGCTCCAGCGCGCACATGCCGTAGCGCGGCAACCACAGCGGCCCGGCCTCCGGCGCCTTCGGCAGCGCGACCCGGTCCAGGGGCGTCAGCCCCGTCACGCCCACGACCCAGCCGTTCGGATCGACGGCCAGCGCCTGCCCGTCGAGCCGCGCCAGCACCGGTGCCGCACTCGACCGCAGTCGTTCCAGAGCCCGGTGGTGACGGGTGCGCAGCTCACCCTCGGCGAGCCGGGCGACCGCGGACACCAGTGAGAGCGTGGTGGGGTGGAAGGCGTGGGCCGGGCCGCTGACGTCCACGGTGCCGAGCAGCCGCCCGTCCCGCGGGTCGTGCAGCGGCGCCGCGGCACAGGTCCACTG
The DNA here is from genome assembly GCF_040640655.1 of Streptomyces sp. NPDC021749. Lineage (NCBI taxonomy): Bacteria > Bacillati > Actinomycetota > Actinomycetes > Kitasatosporales > Streptomycetaceae > Streptomyces > Streptomyces sp. NPDC021749. The sequence goes on from NZ_JBFACE010000018.1 coordinate 52,833, forward strand.
GCGGTGGCTGCGCACGAAGTGCTCGGCGGAGTGCACCAGCAACGGCCGGCGGGCCACCAGGGCGGTGCCGATGGCGTTGGTGCCGACGACCTGCTCCGTCCAGTCGGCGCCCTTGTCGAAGCCGAGCCGGTCGGCCATCCGCCGTACCGGCGCGCTGCCCTCCCGCCACAGGACCCGGCCCTCGGCGTCGGTGACGACCATGATCTGCTGCGCCGCGTCGGCGGCCGCCAGCAGCCCCTCGTTCAGCACCGGCAGTACCGGCGCCAGCCGCGACTTCTGCCGCCGGTGCTCCAACTCTGCTACGGACAGCGGGTGTTGGGGCGGATCGACGTCCGGGTCCATTCCGGAGTCCAGCGCCCGGCGCCACGACTCGCCGATCACCGCGCGGGGAGCGTCGGCCGGGCTGCCGGGCGTCCCACCGGCGAGTGCGGCCTCGCGGACGGTGGCGAGCCGGCGGGCGGTGGCGCGGATTTCCTGCGCCGACCAGATGGCGCTGTCGATCGTGCTGTCGCTCACGCTGCTCTCCGTTGTGCACTGTCCCCTGGGGGCGTTCCCCCTCGATCATGCCGGGGCTCTCGGGTGCACGGGTTCAGGGGTTCACGGGTCGGCCTGACCCAGGGGAGGCACCCTCCGGGCCTGTACGCCCATCGTGCCGTCACCACGCCGTGGCGGAGGGGCCATTGCCCACATCGGCACCCGGGAAAATGCGGCCATCGACCCCCAGGAAAATGCGGCCACTGACACCCAGGAAATGCGGCCATCGGTACGCAGGGAGTGCAGCCATGGACCCTCGGGAAGTGCAGCCGCCGGAACTCGGGTAGCGCAGCCGCCGGAACTCGGAAAATGCAGTCCTGGGCACTCGGGAAGTGCAACGCACTGCAACCGTTGTGGCCTATGACGGGTAAACGGGACTCTGTGCCGAGCGGCCGATGGCATCTCGCCACCGCGGATTCGCCGGTCACCCGTCGGAGAACCCGCCGGTTGTCGCCGGGGATTCCATCGGCCGCCGCGCGACGTCGGCACGGTGCGGGGGAGGGGGCTCCATGGTGGCCGCTGCTCCGCGCGTCGTGGTGATCGGAGCGGGTGAGGGGGTACGAAGGGCACGGGCCGCCCGGCTGGCCGAACACTACGGGATCCCCCTCCTGCCTGCGGTCGACCTCCTGATCAAACGTCAGCCGCTGTCGTTCGACGGCTATGTGATCGACAGTCCGCCGCAACTGCTCGACCGGGTGGCCGGGGTCGGCGGTCTGCTGTCCGTACTGGCCCTCGCCGACCTCGTGGTGCTGCTGCCCGGGCCGGGGCGGAACGGCACGGACGAGACCCGCCGGGTGCTGCGCTACTACGAGGCGCGCGGGGCGCTGCTGACCGTAGGGGCGGACACCCCCGACGACGAGATCATCCTGGTCATCGACGCGGCGCTCCGCGGGCGCGGCGACCCGGAAGGCCCGCCCGGTACGTCCTGGCGGCTGTAAGACCGGGAGCGGCGCCGAGTCGGCGCGGCACCGCTCCCCGACCGGCGCGGCGGCGGCTTCCCCCTGTCCCCGTCCCTCCGCGAGGCCACGGCCCGGAGTGACGGGGAGCCGCCGCCGCGTCGCGACTTTGGTGGCCGGCACTTGAGGGAGAGGCCGCGGCCGCTACTTGGGGGAGAGGCCCGTAGGGGTTGGTCGAACGGATCCCGTAGGGGACACGAGCGCCCCCTGCGGGGCCACAACGTGGCGGGGGAGAGGGATATTCCCGGGCACGGGCCAAGAGGTATCCCCGGGGCACGGGCCAAGAGGTGTTTCCGGGCACGGGCCAAGAGATGTCCCCGGGCGCGAGGCCGAAGAGACATCCCCGGGCGCGAGGCCGAAGAGACATCCCCGGGCACGAGGCCGAAGAGACATCCCCGGCGCGGACCTAGAGACGTCCCCGGACGCGAGGCCGAAGAGACATCCCCGGGCGCGAGGCCGAAGAGACATCCCCGGCGCGGACCTAGAGACGTCCCCGGACGCGAGGCCGAAGAGACATCCCCTCAGCGACCCAGCCCGCCGCCCTTCCTCAGCGATCCAGCCCGCCACCCACCGCCCTCAGCGATCCAGCACCGGACGCGACCGGTCCACCACCGCCGCCAGGTCCAGTGTGTGCGGCAGTGTGCCGAAGGCTGTGCCGGAGTCGCCGCCCAGGCGGGAGGCGCAGAAGGCGTCGGCGACCGCGGGTGGGGCGTGGCGTACCAGGAGCGAGCCCTGGAGCACCAGTGCCATCCGCTCCACCAGGCGGCGGGCCCGGGCCTCGATGCCCTCCAGGTCGGCGAGTTCGGTGAGCATCCCCTTGATCGCCCGGTCCAGCCGGTGGTCCGCGCCGCGCGCCGTACCGATCTCGGCCAAGTACGCGTCCAGCGCCCCGGGTTCGCGTTGCAGGGCGCGCAGGACGTCCAGCGCCTGGATGTTCCCCGAGCCCTCCCAGATCGAGTTCAGCGGCGCCTCGCGCAGCAGCCGCGGCAGGCCCGACTCCTCGACGTAGCCGTTGCCGCCCAGGCACTCCAGTGCCTCGGCCACCACCGGCGTGCAGCGCTTGGTCACCCAGTACTTCGCCGCCGGAACCGCCAGCCGCAGCAGGTGCCGGTCCTGTTCGGTGCCGCCGTCGTACGCCGCCGCCAGCCGCAGCGCGAGGGTGGTCGCCGCCTCCGACTCCAGCGCCAGGTCGGCCAGTACGTTGCGCATCAGCGGCTGGTCGGTCAGCCGGCGGCCGAACGCCTCGCGGTACGCGGTGTGGTGCAGCGCCTGCGCCACCGCCTGCCGCATCACCGCCGCCGACGCGCTGACGCAGTCCAGCCGGGTGGCCGCGACCATCTCGATGATCGTCGCCACCCCGCGCCCCTCCTCGCCGACCCGGCGCGCCCACGTCCGCCCGTCGAACTCGACCTCCGCCGAGGCGTTGGACCGGTTGCCGAGCTTGTCCTTGAGCCGCTGGATGCGGAAGGAGTTGCGGGTGCCGTCCGGCAGCACCCGCGGCAGCAGGAAGCAGGTCAGCCCTCCGCCGGCCGCCGCCCGGGAAGCGTCCCCAGGCACCTGGGCCAGCACCAGGAACGCGTCGGACATCGGTGCCGAGCAGAACCACTTGTGCCCGGTCAGCACGTACTCGCCGGGGGCCGACAGCGGTTCGGCGCGCGTGGTGTTGGCGCGTACGTCGCTGCCGCCCTGCTTCTCCGTCATGGCCATGCCCGCCAGGGCTCCGCCCTTCTCGGCCGCCGGCCGCAGCTCCTGCTCATAGATCCACGAGGTCAGCAGCGGCTCCCACTCGGCGGCCAGTTCCGGCTCGTGGCGCAGTGCGGGCACCGCCGCATGGGTCATCGACAGGGGGCAGCCGTGGCCCGCCTCGGCCTGGGTCCACACGATGAAGCCCGCGGTGCGGCGCAGATGGCCGTCCGGCCGCGACCAGGCGTCGTTCAGCCCGGCGCCGACGGCATGGCCCAGCAGCCGGTGCCAGGCCGGGTGGAACTCCACCTCGTCGATCCGGTGGCCGTAGCGGTCGTGGGTGTGCAGCACCGGGGGATGGGCGTTGGCCTGCTCGCCCCACTGCTGAGCGTGTGCGGAACCGGCGGCTTCCCCCAGCCGGCCCAGTTCCTGGCGGACCTCGTCCAGCCGGTCGGCGGCGATGTGCCGGGTGACGCCCTCGGTGAGGGCCGGGTCGCTCGCGAACACGTCGTATCCGACCAGCGGCGGGGGCTGGTTCGTGACCGTGTGAGTGGTGGCTGCCATGCAGATACGGTAAGGAGGTGCAGCCGGTAAACGAACCACCCGAGCACCACGCGGGCCGTCTGACCAGGGCCCGTGTGCTCTACCGCAACGTCTCCACGCGCCGGCTGGCCTGGTTGTTGCTCAAGGACATCGTCCACTCCTGCATGACCTACCGCGTCACCGGACTGGCCGCCGAGGCGGCCTTCTGGTGCCTGCTGTCACTGCCGCCGCTGATCCTCGGGCTCCTCGGCGTGCTCGGCTACACGCAGGCCTGGATCGGGCACGACACTCTCGACAACGTCCGGCAGCACATCCTCGGCGTGGCCGGCACGGTGCTCTCCGACAAGGGCGTCGACGAGATCGCCCGTCCGCTGCTGAACGACGTCTTCACCGGCCGCCGCCCCGACGTCATCTCGCTCGGCTTCGCCATCGCCCTGTGGTCCGGCTCCCGCGCCCTGAACGTGTTCGTCGACACCATCACGATCATGTACGGGCTCGACGGCCGCCGCGGCATCGTCAAGACGCGACTGCTGTCGTTCACGCTGTACCTCGCCGGGCTGCTGGTCGGCGCGGTCGCGCTGCCGCTGATGGTGGCCGGGCCGGACGCCGTGGTGAGCCTGCTGCCGGCCAGCGAACACGTCGTCCGGGCGCTGTACTGGCCGGTCGTCCTGCTGCTGTCGGTCGCCTTCCTCACTACCCTCTACCACCTCTCCGTGCCGGTCCGGTCGCCCTGGCCGGAGGACATCCCCGGGGCGGTGGTGGCGCTCGGCATCTGGGTGCTGGGCAGTTTCCTGCTGCGGCTGTACCTGGTCTCGACGGTCGAGGGACCCACCATCTACGGCTCGTTGGCGGCGCCGGTCGCGGTGCTGCTGTGGATCGGCGTCTCGGCCTTCGCGGTGCTGGTCGGCGCCGCGATGAACGCCTCGCTCGACCGGGTCTGGCCGTCGGCCGCCACCGCCGAGGCCCGCGAGGAGATGGCGCGACGGCTGGCGGAGAAGCGGGCCGCGGAGTCGCGGAAGCGGGACGAGGACGGTGCGGAGGAGCCGGCGGGACATGAGGGGCCGGGGGGACCAGGGGGACCGGGGGGACCGGAAAACAGGTGACGGGTCGCGGGTGACCGCGCCCGCGTGATGGCCCTACCCGTGCGAACCATTGACACCTCCCCGGATGGGCACAGATGATCCTGGCCCACGCGCGAACGAAAGTTCACCAGGCGAACGAGTGCCGCGGAGAGATCGATCGACGGTCCGGCGGTCCGCTCGCCGCATCCCAAGACGAGGTGCCCATGACACCCACCGCCCCGCGCCATACCTTCCGCTCCGTCGCGCCCGTTCTGGCGCTGTGCTGGCTCGCCGTCTTCTTCGAGGGGATGGACGTCAACGTCTACGGCGCCGTCATGCCGCGGATGCTCGACGACCCCGGGCTCGGCCTCGGCCCCGCCACGGCCGGCACCGTCGGCAGCTGGACCACCCTCGGCATGCTGGTCGCCGCCCTCGTCATCGGGCCCGTGACCGACCGCCTCGGCCGCCGCCCGGTCCTCGCCGTCAGCGTCGCCCTCTTCTCCGTCGGCTCGGCGATCTGCGCGCTCTCCGGCACCCCCGCGCCGTTCGGTGCCGGACGCTTCCTGGCCGGCCTCGGCTTCGGCTCCCTGCTGCCCATCTGCCTGTCCATGGTGCTGGAGTTCGCCCCGCCGCGCCGGGCCGCACTGGCCACCGGCCTGCTCATGACCTCGTACCACGTGGGAGGCATGGTCGCGACCGGCCTCGGGCTGACGCTCGCCCCCGCGCTCGGCTGGCGCTCGGTCTTCTGGGCCGGTGTGCTGCCCGCGCTGATCGCCGTCCCGCTGCTGCTGCGCCTGCTGCCGGAGTCCCCCGGTGTGCTGCTCGCCAAGGGCCGTACCGCCGAGGCCCATGCGATCGCCGACCACTACGGCATGGCCCGCCCCGCCCCCGCCGACGCCCCGGCCCACGGAACCGGCGGCCGGCCGTCCGCCGTCCTGGCGCTCTTCCGCCGCGACGCCCGCTGGGCCACGCCACTTCTCTGGCTCGCCTCGTTCTGCGGGCTGCTCCTGGTCTACGGCGTCGGCACCTGGCTGCCCCAGATGATGCGCGCCTCCGGATACGGCCTCAGCTCCTCGGTCAGCTTCCTGCTGGTCATCAACATCGGTGCCGTCGTCGGCATGTTCATCGCCGGCCGCACCGCCGACCGCTACGGCCCGGTGCGGGTCTCCGCCCTCTGGTTCCTGCTCACCGCCGCCGGCGCCCTGCTCCTGAGGGCGCATCTGCCGCTCGCCCTCACCTACGCCGTGGTCGCGGTCACCGGCATCTGGCTCTTCAGCGCCCAGGTGATGGTCTACGCGGCCGCCGACCGCGTCTACCCGCCCGCCGACCGCGCCACCGGCATGGGCTGGGTCACCGGCATCGGCCGCACCGGCGCCGTGGTCGGCCCCTGGCTGGGCGGCATCCTCGCCGCCGGCGGCAACGAGCAACTCGGCTTCGTGGCCTTCGCGTTGGCGGGCCTGGTGGGTGCCCTCGCCATCGTCCTGGTGCCGGTGGCCCGCCGTATCGGCAGCGGGACGGCCTCGCCGGCACCGGTGGGGGCACAGGCAGAGGCCCCGGCGGGGGCGGAGTAGCGGGGGAGGGGCGGCGCCCGGGGCTGGTCGTCCGCCACCGGCCCTCGCCGCCCCCGGCGATCAGCCGCCGATCGACGGCCGCCCGGGCCCGGTGGCTGACGTCGGGTGGCTGACGTCCGGCGGGCGGCTCGTTGGGCCGGCGCACGGCCGGGCGCGACCGGAGTAGTCGGGGCCGGCCCGCGTATGGTCCCGGCGCCGGCCCGCGCATGGCCCCGGGGCGGCGGTCAGGTCAGGCGGGCGGCTCGGCGACGTGTGTGAGGCCGCTCGTCGGATTGCCGCGGAACCATATGGCGCGGCGGTCGAGGCCGCACACGTCCAGCAGCAGTTGCAGGGCGGCGTCCTCCTCGGGGGCCGCGCGGCCGAGCCATACCAGGACGACCTCCTGCCCGTCGTGCCGGGTCAGGGCGAAGTCGGTGGTCCGGACGCGGAACACGGCGATCTGCATCGCGCCCAGGTCGTCCCAGCTCGGTTCGAGGGTCAGACGGAGACGGGCGGTGAGTGCCTCCAGGGGGACCCGCAGCCCGGCCACCAGCCGGAAGTTCGCGGCGGCGTACTCCCATGCGCTGTTCTGGAAGGCCGGATTGCGCTTCCCGCCCTGATAGGCCGGGGCCGGCTCCCAGCCCGGCTCCGGTGGCGGGACGGAGAGCGCCGTCACAGGACCGGGATCCGGACGTAGCGGCCGGCCACCGCCAGGTCCGCCTCGATGGCGGTGGCCGTCTCGCGCAGCGCAGGGAGGATCGCGTCGCGGGCGCCGGCGGCAGTGGTGCGGCCCGCATGGGTGGAGACGTTGACGGCGGCGACGACCTCGCCGGTGCGGTCGTGCACGGGGACCGCGAGCGAGCGCAGGCCCTCCTCCAGTTCCTCGTCGACCAGGGCGTATCCGTCGGTGCGGACCTGCTGGAGGACGGCGAGCAGGGCCTCCGGGTCGGTGACGGTGTGCCGGGTGAACGGCCGGAGGTCGGTGAGGGACAGCCGGGCGGACACCTCGGCCGGCGGCAGACCGGCCAGCAGGGCCCGGCCCATGGACGTCGCATACGCCGGAAAGCGGGTGCCCAGGGTGATGTTGACGCTCATGATGCGCACGGTGGGGACCCGGGCGACGTACTGGATGTCGTCGCCGGAGAGCACTGCCATCGAGGCGGAGTCGTGCACCCGCTCGACCAGCGTGGCCAGATGGGGTTGGGCGATGGCCGGCAGGGTCAGGCCCGAGAGATGCGCGAAGCCCAGCTCCAGCACCTTCGGCGTGAGCCGGAAGAGCTTGCCGTCGGAGGTGAGATAGCCGAGGTGCTCCAGGGTGATCAGGGCCCGCCGGGCGGTGGCCCGGGCCAGGCCGGTGGCCTCCGCGACGGCGGTGAGCGGGAGCGCGGTGCGGCCGGCGCCGAAGGCGGTGAGGGTGATCAGCCCGCGGGCCATCGACTCGACGAACTCGGGGCCCAGTTCCTGCTTGGAGGCCCGCATCCAGGAGGCGTGGGAGGAGTCGGCGGGGCGGGGCCCTGCGGTGTCGGCGGTGTCGCCTCTGTCGGCTGTGTCGCCTCTGTCGGTTTTCTCGGTTGTCTCGGTTGCTTCGGTTGTGTCGGCTGTGTGGGGCGCAGGGCCGGTCGTGGGCTGCTGCGGGGCGGTCAGGGCGAGTTCCATCGCCGCGACCGTGTCGCGCAGCCGGGGGAGGACCGCCCCCGGCAGCTCGGTGGCGGACAGTCGGCTGGTGTGGCTGACGACGCTGACCGCGCAGACGGCCCGGCCGTCGGGGTCCCGTACGGGCATCGCGACCGCGACCAGGCCCGGTTCGATGAGCTGGTCGTCCAGGGACCAGCCGGCGGCTCGCGCGGTGTCAACTCGCGCCTGGAAGGCAGCAGTTGAGGAGGTGGCGGTCGAGGAGGAAGTGATTGTGGGGGAGACGGTCGAGGAGGAGACGGTCGAGGAGGAGGTGGTCGAGGGGGCGAGGGTTGCGGGCGCACTCGGATCGGCCTCGTCCCCGGTGCGCGGGGGGACGGCCGGGAAGCCCGCGTCCGTCGGGTCGGCCGCGCGGCGCCGCCGCCAGCGCTCCCAGTCCGCCGCGTCCCAGGCGTCCGCGAACAGCGCCCCGGGCGCGCCGCGTTCGGCGGGCAGCAGATCGCCGATGCGGAAGGCGAGGGACATCGCGCGGCGGCGGGTGGCCTGGTGGACGAAGCGCACCCCGTCGCCGTCCGGGACCGCGAGCGAGACCGACTCGTCGAGCTCGTCGGCCAGCCGGTCGGCGAGCGGGCCCAGCCGGTCCGGGAGCCCGGACGCGGCGAGATAGGTGTTGCCCAGCTCCAGCAGCCGCGGCGCGAGCACCGCGTCCCGGCCCTCGACGCGTACGTAGCCGAGCCGGGCGAGGGTGCTCAGCACCCGGTCGACGGTGGAGCGGGCCAGGCCGGTGGCCCGCACCAGATCGCCCACCGCCTGGCGGCCGTGGCCGGCCGACAGCTCCCGCAGCACGGTCAGGCAGCGGATCAGCGGACCCACCGCTTCCGGCGGCGTGGCCGGGGAGGGCGGTGCGGCGGGGGCGGGGTGGGTCATGGCCTCTCCCTCGTGCGGTGATCTCGTCCGAACCGTACCGGGCGGACCGTTGACAGGGCCGGGGGCGGGGTCCAGACTCAGAGCGGCTCCATTATGAACATAAGTTCACTGGGCGAACATCGCAAGAACGAAGGCGGGGCGATCCACCATCCCCAGCGCCCGGATCTTCGTCTTCGACAGAGGCTGGAGGGCATGGCCGATATGGCCGACATCCGTTCGTTGCACGAGGCCGTCGCGGAGCTGATCCACGACGGGGACACCGTGGCGCTGGAGGGGTTCACCCACCTCATCCCGTTCGCCGCGGCGCACGAGATCATCCGCCAGGGCCGCACCGGCCTCACGCTCGCCCGGATGACCCCCGACGTGGTCTACGACCAGCTGATCGGCGCGGGCGTGGCGGCGAAGCTGGTCTTCTCCTGGGGAGGCAACCCGGGCGTCGGCTCGCTGCACCGCTTCCGGGACGCGGTCGAGAACGGCTGGCCCGGCCCGCTGGAGACCGACGAGCACAGCCACGCCGGCATGGCCAACCGCTACGCCGCGGGCGCGGCCGGGCTCTCGTTCGCCGTGCTGCGCGGTTACCGCGGCAGCGACATCCCCTCTCGTACACCCACGGTCGCCACCGTCACCTGCCCGTTCACCGGCGAGGAACTGGCCGCCGTCGCCGCCCTCAACCCGGACGTCACGGTCATCCACGCCCAGCAGGCCGACCGGGCCGGCAACGTCCAGCTGTGGGGCCTGACCGGCGTGCAGAAGGAGGCGGCGCTGGCCGCCCGGCGCGTCCTGGTCACGGTCGAGGAACTCGTCGACACCCTGGAGCCGCGCCCCGGCGGCATCGTCCTGCCCACCTGGGTCGTCGACGCGGTGGCGGTCGTCCCCGGCGGCGCCCATCCCTCGTACGCGGCCGGGTACTCGGTCCGTGACAACGCCTTCTACCGCCGCTGGGACGGGATTTCGCGGGACCGCGCGGCGTTCGGGCGGTGGCTGGAGGGGATCAGGGGCGGCGACGGCGGCCCCCTGACACACGCGGCAAGCATTACCGAGCCCGGCCCGGGCCTCGTCCCCGGCCCCGCCATCGTGGCCGCGCCCCGGCCCGCATCCGCCGGCGTGCTCGCGCCCGCATCCGCCCATGCGCCCGCGCCCACGCCCGCGTCGGCGCCCCCGCCCGTAACGGCCCCCGTCACCGCACCCACCCCCGCCCCGCCCTGCACCCCCGATGAGCTCATGGAGGTCAACGCGGCCCGGGCGCTGGCCGGTGCGCAGACCTGTTTCGTGGGGATCGGGCTGCCCAGTACGGCCGCCAACCTCGCCCGCCGCACCGTCAATCCGGACCTGGTGTTGATCTACGAGTCCGGCACCATCGGTTCGAAACCGACCCGGCTGCCGCTGTCCATCGGGGACGGCGAGCTGGCGGACACCGCCGATGCGGTGGTGTCCGTGCCCGAGATGTTCAACTACTGGCTGCAGGGCGGCCGGATCGACGTCGGCTTCCTCGGCGCCGCGCAGGTCGACCGGTTCGCCAACATCAACACCACCGTCGTCGACCGGGGCCCGGGCAAACCGGAGGGCCGGCTGCCGGGTGCCGGCGGCGCACCGGAGATCGCCGCCAACTGCGGCCAGGTGCTGCTGGTCCTGCGGCACAGCCGCCGGAACTTCGTCGGCGCGCTGGACTTCGTGACCACGCTCGGCCACGGCAGCGGCCCCCGGGACCGCGCCGCGCTCGGGCTGCCCGGCGCCGGACCGACCGCCGTCATCACCGACCTCGGCGTACTGCGCCCCGACCCCGGCACCGCCGAGCTCGTGCTGACCGATCTGCACCCGGGCGTGACGGTCGAACAGGTACGGGCGGCCACCGGCTGGGACCTCAAGGAGGCCGACCGGATCGGCGTCACGGCCCCGCCCACCGCCGCCGAACTCGCCGCCCTACGCGCCCTCAAGGCCGCCACCCCCCAGACCACCTCCGCCTCCGGCAACCCCCAAGCCACCCCCACATCCGGTACGCCCCAGGCCACCCCCGCCTCCCGTACCCCCCAGGCCACCCCCGCCTCCGGTACGCCCCAGGCCACCCCCACATCCGCCACGCCGCAGGCCACGCCCGCATCCGGTACGCCCGAGGCGGCCGGCGCACGGAAGGACACCGCCACCCGATGATCACCGAGCGGCCCCGGGACGTGTATGTCGTCGACGCCGTCCGTACCCCCTTCGGCAAATACGGCGGCGCGCTCGCCGGCGCCCGTCCCGACGACCTCGCCGCACATGTCGTCAAGGCCCTGGTGGACCGCGCACCAGGCCTGGATCCGGCCACGATCGACGACGTCTGGTTCGGCAACGCCAATGGCGCGGGCGAGGAGAACCGCGATGTGGCCCGGATGGCGGCGCTGCTCGCCGGGCTGCCGGTGTCCGTACCCGGCGTCACCGTCAACCGCCTCTGCGGCTCCGGCATGGAGGCCGTCATCCAGGCCGCCCGGGCCGTGGCGCTGGGGGACGCCTCGGTGGCCGTCGCCGGTGGTGTGGAGTCGATGAGCCGGGCGCCCTGGGTGCTGCCCAAGCCGGAACGCGCCTTCCCCGCTGGACCGCAGACCCTGCACTCCACCACCCTGGGCTGGCGGCTGACCAACCCCAGGATGCCCGGCGAGTGGACCATCGCCCTGGGCGAGGGCGCCGAGCTGATCGCCGACCGCGACCGGATCACCCGCGACCGGCAGGACGCCTTCGCGCTGGCCAGCCACGAGAAGGCGGCCCGGGCCCGGAAGGACGGCGCCTTCGACGCGGAGATCGTGCCGTACGGGGACGTGGCACACGACGAAGGCATCCGGGAGGACACCTCGTTGGCGGCGCTGGGGAGGCTGCGGCCGGCCTTCCGTACGGGAGGCGAGGCGGCGCGCGGGGCCACCGGGCCGGAGGCCGGCGCGGGCACCGTCACGGCCGGCAACTCCTCACCGCTCAGCGACGGTGCGGCCGCATTGCTGCTGATGGACGAGCAAGGGCTGCGCGCCTCCGGCTGCCCGCCGCTCGCCCGTATCCGCAGCAGTGCGGTCACCGGCATCGAGCCGCAGTATTTCGGGCTCGGTCCGGTCGAGGCGGCCGCCCGGGCCCTGGAGAAGGCCGGACGCGGCTTCGACGAGCTGCACACCGTCGAGCTCAACGAGGCGTTCGCCGCCCAGGCGCTCGGCTGTCTGGCCCGCTGGCCGGAGCTCGACCCCGGCATCGTCAATCCGCGGGGCGGTGCGATCGCTCTCGGCCACCCGCTCGGCGCCTCCGGGGCACGGCTCGTCGGCGCGGTCGCCCACCAACTGGCGGCCGCCCGCTCCGGAACGGGCCTCGCGACACTGTGCATCGGCGTCGGGCAGGGGTTGGCGATGGTGCTCGAAAGGTAGTTACCCGGCGGGCGTCGGGCGCCGCATCCTGCAGGGGGCGCCGCGCGCCGGAGGCGCCACAGCGTCCCGTGGCCCGCACGGACCCGACCGCCCGCACGGATCCCACTGTGCGGACGGACCGACTGCCCGCACGGACCCGAGCACCCGTACGGACCCGAGCACCCGTACGGACCCGAGCACCCGTACGGACCCGACCGCCCGCACGGATCCCACTGTGCGGACGCGCCGACCGCGCGGACGGACGACCGCCCGCACCGCCCCGGCCACCCTTCCCGGGATCGGCCACCCGCACCCGCCCGACCGCTCATACGGACCCGACCACCCGCACGGAGAGGGCATCCATGACCCTGACCCCCTTCACCCCCGCCCCGCCGGCGTTCGTGCCAGGCGCACCGCTTCCCGGTCCCCGGCCGCTCGTCGCGCCCGTACCTCCCCTCCCCACCCAGGCCGACATCAGCCGGGAGATCGCCGCCCGGTCCGCCGCCGCCGACCGGGACCGTGCCGGCGGCGCGCCCGCCCCCGTGCACCCCGCACGGGACTACACCCCGTACCGCAGCAGCACCCCCCGTCACCCCCAGCGGCCACCGGTCGAGATCGACCACCTGGCCAACCCTGAAGCCGTCGAGCTGACCGGCCCGGCGTTCGGCGTCACGGACGTCACCGACCTGGACGCCGACCTCACCCGGCAGCACCCGGGCGAGCCGCTCGGCGAGCGGATCACCGTCACCGGGCGCGTCCTCGACCGCACCGGCCGCCCGGTACGCGGTCAGCTCGTCGAGATCTGGCAGGCCAACGCCTCCGGCCGGTACGCCCACCGGCGCGACCAGCACCCGGCCCCGCTCGACCCCAACTTCACCGGCGTGGGCCGCTGTCTGACGGATGATCAGGGGCGCTACACCTTCACCACCATCAAGCCCGGCGCCTACCCCTGGCGCAATCACGACAATGCCTGGCGCCCGGCCCACATCCACTTCTCGCTCTTCGGCACGGCCTTCACCCAGCGGCTGATCACCCAGATGTACTTCCCCGGCGACCCGCTCTTCCCCTACGACCCGATCCTCCAGTCGGTCACCGACCCCGCCGCCCGCGCCCGCCTCGTCGCCGCCTACGACCACCGACTCTCCCGCCCCGAACGGACCCTGGGCTACCACTGGGACATCGTCCTGGACGGCCCGTCCGCCACCTGGACCGAGGAAGGCCGCTGATGCCCCGCGCCACCACCGAACCGGCCACCACCGAACCGGCCACCACCGAACCGGCCACCACCGAACCGGCCGGCACCGACCACCCGGCCACCGCCCCTGACCCGGCCACCGCCCCCGACCCGGCTACCGCTCCCGGACCCGCCTCTGCCGCCGACCCGGCTACCGCTCCCGGACCCGCCTCTGCCGCCGACCCGGCTACCGCTCCCGGGACCGCCCCCGCCGCCGACCCGGCTGATACCGCCACCCCGCCGCTGCCCCCGACGCCCTCGCAGACCATCGGCCCGTTCTACGGCTACGCCCTCCCGTTCCCCGGCGGCGAACAGATCGCGCCGGCCGGACGGCCCGGCGCGATCACCCTCCACGGCCGGGTGCGGGACGGGGATGGCGCCCCGGTGCCGGACGCCCTGCTGGAGTTCTGGCAGGCCGGCCCGGACGGAAGCCTCACCGGCGCGCCCGGCTCGCTGCGCCGTGACCCGGTCACCGGCGCCGTCATCGGCCGGCACGGCCTGGACTTCACGGGATTCGGCCGGGTCCCCACCGACGCCGACGGCCGCTACGTCCTGCACACGCTGCCCGCCACCGCCCCGGCCGGCCACCCCGGCGCCGCTCCCTACCTTGCGGTCTGCGTCTTCGCCCGCGGGCTGCTGCACCACCTCTTCACCCGCGTCTACTTCCCCGAGCACACCGAGGCCCACGCCGCCGACCCGCTGCTGGCACGACTGCCCGCCGACCGGGCCCGCACCCTGCTCGCCCGCCCGGACGGCCCGGACCGCTACCGCTTCGACGTCCAGTTGCAGCAGACCGCCGACGGCACCCACGAGGAGACGGTCTTCCTTGCGTTCCGATGACCGGCTCCGCTCCGATGACGGGCTCCGCTCCGATGACGGGCTCCGCTCCGACGACCGCGCTCGTTCCGATGACGGGCTCCGCTCCGACGACCGCGCTCGTTCCGATGACGGGCTCCGCTCCGACGACCGCGCCCGTTCCGACGACCGGCGTTCCGCCGCCCTGCCTGCTCCGCCCGCTCCGCCCACCCCGGCACCTCAACTCCCTTACGAAGAAGCCGACGTGGGGCTCCTCGCGCCGTCCCGAGCCGGCTCCGCCGTGGCCTCCGCCACCGGGGACGCCGCATATCTGCGCGCCCTGCTCGACGCCGAGGTCGCACTGACCCGCGCCCAGGCCACCGTCGGGCAGGCGCCGGAGGACGCGGCCGCTGCCGTCGCCGCCGCGGCCGCCGAGCCCGGCCGCCACGACCCCGGCACGCTCGCCCGGCGGGCCCGGGCCGCGGGCAACCCCGTCGTCCCGCTCGTCGCCGACCTGACCGCCGCGGTCGCCGCCCGTGCGCCGGAGGCCGCCGGCCATGTCCATCGGGGCGCCACCAGCCAGGACATCCTCGACACCGCCACCATGCTGCTCTGCAAGCGGGCGTTGGAGCCGGTGCTGGCGGACCTGGCCCGGACGGCCGAGGCGCTGCGCCGTATCGCCGCCGCGCACCGGGACACCCCGATGGCCGGCCGGACCCTCACCCAGCACGCGGTGCCGACGACCTTCGGCCTCAAGGCCGCGGGCTGGCGCAGCCTGGTGCTCGACGCCCACGACCGGCTCGCGGCCGTCCGCGCCGCCCTGCCCGTCCAACTGGGCGGCGCAGCCGGCACCCTGGCCGCGTTCCACGCGTACGCCGAGGCCGAGCACACACCCGCCGCCACGGACTCCGACCCCGACCCGGACCCCAGCCCCGACCCGGACCCCAACCCCGACCCCAACCCGACCCGCAACCCCGGCACCCGGCTGCTCGCCGCCTACGCCGCCGAGACCGGGCTCGCCGAACCGGCCCTGCCCTGGCACACCCTGCGTACGCCGGTCGCCGATCTCGCCGGGGCGCTCGCCTTCACCGCGGGTGCCCTCGGCAAGCTCGCCGCAGACGTCCTGACCCTCTCCCGCACCGAGATCGGCGAGCTGTCGGAGGGCAGCGGCGGTGGATCGTCCGCCATGCCGCACAAGGCCAACCCGGTGCGCGCCACGCTGATCGCGGCCGCCGCCCGTCAGGTCCCGGCGCTCGCCGCGGTGCTGTACGGTGCGCTGGCCGCGGAGGACGAGCGTCCGGCCGGCGCCTGGCACGCCGAGTGGCAGCCGCTGCGGGACGCCCTGCGGCTGGTGGGCGGCGCCGCCCGGGACGCCGCCGAGCTGACCGGTGACCTCCGGGTGCATCCGGACCGCATGCGGCACAACCTCGACGCCACCGGTGGTCTGGTCGTCAGCGAACGGCTGGTCGCGGCCCTCACCGCCCGGACCGGCCGCGCCGAGGCCCGCCGCCTCCTGGACGCCGCGGCCCGCCGCGCCGCCGAGCGGGGCGTCCCCCTGGCTGGGGCACTGCGCGACGCCCCGCCGCCGGACCGGCTGCCGGAAGACCTCGACCAGCTTCACCTACTGGACCAACTCCTCGACCCGACCGCCTACCTGGGCTCCGCCGGTGTCCTCGTGGACCGGGCGCTGGAACGTACCGTGCACACCCCGCAGGAGCCCGTATGACCCGTCCGCCCGCCGGCCCGCCGCCGTACCACGCCCTTGACGGTCCGGACGGCGCTCCACCGCTCGTCCTGGGGCCCTCCCTCGGTACCGAACTCGCCGTCTGGGAGCCTCAACTGGACGCGCTGTCACGGCGGTTCCGCGTCGTTCGCTGGGACCTCCCGGGGCACGGAGGCGCACCCTCCGTCGCCACCACCACCGTCCCGGCCCTCGCCCGCGGCGTCCTCGCGCTCGCCGACGGCCTCGGCATCGGCCGTTTCCGCTACGCGGGGATCTCGCTCGGTGGCGCGGTCGGTGCCTGGCTCGCCGCCCACCACCCCGAGCGGGTCGCCTCGCTCGTCCTGATCTGTTCCTCCGCCCGGTTCGGCGAACCGGACGCCTGGCGCGAACGGGCCGCGCTGGTGCGGGAGTCGGGGCTCGGGCCGGTCGCCGACACCGCCGCCGGCCGCTGGTTCACGCCGGACTTCGCGGCCTCCCCGGAGGCCGCCGCGCTGCTCGGCACCCTGCGGCGGCGTATCGCCCCCGCCGGCTACGCGGCCTGCTGCGACGCCCTCGCCGGCTACGACCTGCGCGGCGACCTCGCCCGCATCACCGCCCCCACCCTCGTCGTCGCCGGCCGCACCGATCCGGCCACCCCACCCCCGCACGCCCGGGAACTCGTCGACGGCATCCCCGGTGCCGGCCTCCTCGAACTGCCCGGCGCCGCGCACCTCGCCAACGTCGAACGTCCCGCCGCCGTCCTGGCCGCCCTCCTCGGCCACCTCACCGCACCGCCGGACGCCCCGGGGGCGCTCCGCGTCCCCGTCCCGTACCCCTCGGAAGGAACCGCGCCGTGACACCCCCACCGCCCGTCCGCCGCACCACCGTCGGCATCATCGGCGGCGGCCCCGCCGGACTGCTGCTGGCCCGTCTGCTGCACCGTGCCGGCATCGACTGCGCCGTCCTGGAGAGCCGCGACCGCGGTTACGTGGAGCGGCGGCAGCGCGCCGGCATCCTCGAACAGGGCACCGTCGACGTGCTGCGCGGCTGCGGAGCCGGGGCACGGCTGGACCGCGAGGGCCTGGTCCACGACGGCATCGAGCTGCGCTTCGCCGGGCGGTCCCACCGCCTCGACTTCCCGTCGCTCACCGGCGGCCGCCGGGTGACGGTCTACGCCCAGACGGAGGTCGTCAAGGACCTCATCGCTCTCCAACTCGCGGACGGTGCACCGCTGTTGTTCGGCGCGGAGGCACTCACCGTCGAGGGGGCGGACGGGGACCGCCCCGCCGTCCACTACCGGTACCGGGGCCGCGTGCACACCCTGCACTGCGACTACGTGGTCGGCTGCGACGGCTTCCACGGCGTGGCACGCCGGGCGGTCCCGGAGGGCGAACGCCGCACCTACGAGCGCGGCTACCCGTACTCCTGGCTCGGTGTGCTCGCCGACGTCCCGCCCTCCGCCGACGAACTGATCTACGCCCACTCCGCGCGCGGCTTCGCCCTGTTCAGCATGCGCGGCCCGACCGTCAGCCGGCTCTACCTCCAGGTGCCCAACGGCACCGACCCGGCGGACTGGACCGACGACCGGATCTGGGAGGAACTGGAGACCCGCGCGGCCGTCGACCCGGCCACCGGCGCCGCCCCCTGGAAGCTGGCGCGCGGGCCGATCACCGCCAAGTCCGTCCTGCCCATGCGCAGTTCCGTCACCGAACCGATGCGGTACGGGCGGCTGCTGCTGGCGGGCGATGCGGCGCACATCGTGCCGCCCACCGGGGCCAAGGGCCTCAACCTCGCCGTCGCCGACGTCACCGTCCTCGCCCGCGCCCTCGACCACCTGCACACGACCGGCTCGGCGGAGCTGCTGGACGCCTACTCCGCCACCTGCCTGCGCCGGGTCTGGCGTGCCGAACACTTCTCGGCCTTCATGACGACGACCCTGCACACCGCCCCGGACCAGTCGCCGTTCGACACCCGGCTGCAGCTCGCCCAGCTCGACCGGATCGCCACCGCACCGCACGCCGCGGCCGAACTCGCCGAGAACTACACCGGACTGCCGCTCCCCGCGATCCCGGCGGGCCGCTCGTCGCGGTAGCGGACCAGCAGCATCGCCGCGTCGTCGTGCAGCGGGCCCTCGGCGTGCTCGACCAGGTCCTCGCGCACCGCGCGCAGGGCCGCCTCCGGGTCGGCGTCCTTGAGCAGCGCCGCCCGGTCGTCGAGCGGATAGAACCGGCCGAACGCGTCGCGCGCCTCGCTGACCCCGTCGGTGTAGAAGAGCAGCTGGTCGCCGGGGCTGAACGGCACTTCGTAGGGAAGCGGGGCGTCCGCGGCGTGCCAGGTGAGGCCGAGCGGAAGGGACCGCTCCGGCGGGGCGGCGAAACCGACCGTGCCGGCGGGGCGGGCGACCAGCGGCGCCGGATGGCCGTAGTTGAGCAGGGTGGCGTGCGGGCCGTCACCGATCTCGGCGAGCACGGCCGTGACGAAGCGATCGCCGGACAGATGGCGGTTCAGGGCCCGTTCGACCCGCTCGCCGACGGCCGGCAGATCGGGTTCGTCGTACGCCGCCTCGCGGAACGCGCCGAGCACCACCGCCGCGCTCTCCACGGCCTCCAGCCCCTTGCCCTGGACGTCCCCGACGATGATCCGGACACCGGCCGGCGAGGTCACCACCTCGTACAGGTCCCCGCCGATCCGGGCCTCGGCCAGCGCCGACGTGTAGGAGACCGCGATCCGCAGCGGGCCGGCGCTGCGCGGCACCGGCCGCAGCAGCACCCGCTGGGCCACCTCGGCGATCGAGCGGACACTGGCCAGTTCGGCCTCCCGGCGCTGCCGCATCACCGCGGCGACCACCCCGGCGGCGGTCACCCCGGCCACCGACAACAGCGCGGTCAGCCCCCGCCGGCTCTCGTACACCCCGTTGTAGACGCCCAGCCCGAGGCAGAGCACGAACGCGGTCAGCCCGGCCAGCGCGGTCCGCCGCCAGCCGCCGACCAGCCCGGCGAACGCGGGGCCCAGGGACACCAGCGGCAGGAAACCCACACCGGGCCCCGCGGTCAGATCGACGGCGGTGACCACGGCCATGACCGTGTAGGGGAGCACGGACAACACACGGGAGCCGGTGCAGCGCTCCCCGTTCTCCACGGCCAAGGGGTTCTCCGACGGTGTGGTGTGAGTGATCGGGTGGGGGCCGTCGGCCGTCGGACTGTCCGAAAACGGCCCCCAGACCCCCGACCTGAGCATATGCAACATATGCCGTATCGAAATACCTCGCCCGGGCCCGTTACCGAATCGCAGCGGCGCGGGCAGCCGCCGGTCACAAAGGCCCGGATCTTACGGACCCATGACACGGCCGTCGTGGCGCGGGCCGCGCCGCCCCGCCGCGCTTAGCGTGACCGGCATGCGCGTACTGGTCACCGGCGGCGCCGGATTCATCGGATCGCAGGTCGTCGACGCCCTCCTGGCCCGCGGCCACGAGCCCGTCGTCCTCGACGCACTGCTGTCCACGGCACACCGCGAACCCCCGCCGGCACGGCCCGGCACACACCGCATCGTCGCCGACGTACGGGACCGGCCGGCCGTCGAGTCCGCCCTGCGCGGCATCGACGCGGTCTGCCACCAGGCCGCCATGGTCGGCCTGGGCAAGCACTTCGCCGACGCCCCCGACTACGTCGGCTGCAACGACCTGGGAACCGCCGTCCTGCTGGCGGCGATGGCCACGGCCGGGGTGCGGCACCTGGTCCTCGCCGGATCCATGGTGGTCTACGGGGAGGGCCGCTACACCTGCCCCGCACACGGGGCGGTACGCCCGGGCCCGCGCGCGGTGGCGGACCTCGACGCCGGGCGGTTCGAACCCCGCTGCCCGCACTGCCGCTCCGTACTGCGGCCCGGCCTCGTCGACGAGACCGCGCCCGCCGATCCGCGCAACGTCTACGCGGCCACCAAGCTCGCCCAGGAGCACCTCGCCGCCTCCTGGGCCCGGGCGACCGGCGGCCGGGCCGTCGCGCTGCGCTACCACAACGTCTACGGGCCCGGCATGCCGCGCGACACCCCCTACGCCGGGGTGGCCTCCTTCTTCCGCTCCGCCCTCGCCCGCGGCGAGCCACCGACCGTGTACGAGGACGGCGGCCAGCGGCGGGACTTCGTCCATGTCCGGGACGTCGCGGCCGCCAACGCGCTGGCCCTGACCGCCCTGCCGGACCGGGCGGCCGCCACCCTGACCGCGTACAACACCGGCAGCGGCGTCCCGCACACCGTGGGCGAGATGGCCCGGACGCTGGCCGCCGCGTACGGCGGACCCGAGCCGGTGGTGACGGGGGAGTACCGGCTCGGCGACGTGCGCCACATCACCGCGTCGTCGCAGCGGATCGCCGAGGACCTCGGCTGGCGGGCGGCGACCGGATTCGAGGAGGGAATGGCCGAGTTCGCCCGGGAGGAGATGCGGGCCACCGCACCCACCGGGCCGAGCACACCCTTCCCCGTCGCCCCCCGGCCCGCCCCGGTGGACGTCGTCCTGCCCTGCCTGGACGAGGCCGCCGCGCTCCCATGGGTGCTGGCACGCATCCCGGCCGGCTGGCGCGCGATCGTGGTGGACAACGGCTCCACCGACGGCTCCGCCGAGCTCGCCCGCGAACTGGGCGCCACCGTCGTCCGGGAACCGCGCCGCGGCTTCGGCGCCGCCTGCCACGCCGGACTGCTGGCCGCCGACGCGGACATCGTCTGCTTCTGCGACTGCGACGCCTCCCTGGACCCGGCGCTGCTCGTCCCGTTCGTCCGTGCGGTGCGCGACGGCGACCGCGATCTGGTGCTGGGCCGCCGACGCCCCCAGGGGCGCGGCGCCTGGCCGCCGCACGCCCGGGCGGGCAACCTCGCCCTGGCCCACCTGCTGCGCCGGCGCACCGGACTGCGGCTGCACGACCTCGGCCCGCTGCGCGCCGCCCGGCGCACCGACCTTCTCGGGCTCGGCCTCACCGACCGCCGCAGCGGCTACCCCCTGCAGATGGTGGTGCGGGCCGCCGACGCCGGCTGGCGGATCGAGGAGCGCCCGGTGCCCTACCGGCCGCGCACCGGCCGTTCGAAGGTCACCGGCACCTGGCGGGGCACCTGGCAGACGGTCCGCGACATGCGGGCCGTCCTCAGCCAGCCTCCGCTGACCGCCCCGGCGCGGGGGACGGCCCGATGACCCGCCCAGCGGACCGTACGCCGCCCCCGAACGGACCGACCGCGGTCCTGGTCATCGCCAAGGAACCGGTGCCCGGCCGGGTCAAGACCCGGCTGACCCCGCCCTACAGCCCCGAGGAGGCCGCCCGGTTGGCCGCCGCGGCCCTGCACGACACCCTCCTCGCCGTCCGCGCGATGCCCGCCCGGCGGCGGATCGTGGTGCTCGACGGGCGGGCCGGGGACTGGCTGCCGGACGGCTTCGAGATCCGGCCGCAGTGCGCCGGCGGCCTCGACGAACGGCTCGCCGCGGCCTTCGCCGCCAGCCCGGGCCCCACCCTGCTCCTCGGCATGGACACCCCCCAGGTGACCGCCGAACTCCTGGCCCCCGCACTGGAGTCGACCGCCTGGGAAGACCGTGACGCCTGGTTCGGCCCGGCCGAGGACGGCGGGTTCTGGGCGCTCGGCCTGGCCGACCCCGACCCCCGACTGCTGCGCGGCGTCCCGATGTCCACCCCGGGCACCGGCGCCGCCCAGCGCGCCCGCCTGACCGCGGCCGGCCTCCGGATCGGCGACCTGCCGGCCCTCCGCGACGTCGACACCGCCGCCGACGCCCACCGGGTCGCCGCCCAGGCTCCCACCGGCCGCTTCGCCGCCACCCTCGCCCGGCTGACACCGGTGACCGACCGATGAGCACCACCGTCCCGGCCGCCCCGCCGCAGCCGCCGGCCTGGGGCGCGGACGCCTACGCCGAGGCGCTGCACCGCGGCCGCGGACCGCTCTATCTGCGCCGTACCGACGGCTGGTTGCTGCCGCTGGACGTCGAACGCTGGTGCGCCGCGGCGGACGCCGCCGACCTCGCGGCGCTGCGCCGCTGCGAGGGCGGCGTCCTGGACATCGGCTGCGGCCCCGGACGGCTGGTCGCCGCGCTCACCTCACAGGGCAGGCGGGTGCTCGGCATCGACGTCAGCCCGGCAGCGGTCGCCCGGACCGCCGCGGCCGGGGGCGCCGCACTGCGCCGCTCGGTCTTCGATCCCCTTCCCGAGGAGGGTAGTTGGGGCACCGCGCTGCTCCTCGACGGCAACATCGGCATCGGCGGCGACCCCCGCGCCCTGCTCGCCCGCGCCGCCACTCTGGTCCACCGGACCGGGCTGCTCGTCGTGGAGACCGTCCCCGCGGACGTCGACGAACGGGCCCGGGTCAGCGTCGCCGGTGACCCGTACGCGGGCCACCACAGCGCCGACCCGTTCCCCTGGGCCCGGGTGGGGACGCCCGCGCTGCTGCGGTACGCCGACGCCACGGGCTGGACACCTGTAGAGCGGTGGACCGTCACCGGCCCGGCCGGTCAGTCACCGTCGGCCGTGCGCTGCTTCGTCGCCCTGCGGCGGCGCCGCAGCCTCCCCACCGCGCGCCGGGGCTGAACCGCACGGCACAGCAACCACAGGGCGGAGACCGCGAACAGCACCGCGGTGATCAGCAGCCAGCGGCCCAGGAACACCCCGGCCGGCAACCCGGTCGCGAGCGCGTAATGCTCCGCCGAGGCACCGCCCGCCGAATAGGCGATCAGCGGGAACCACACCAGCAACAGCAGCCCCGACAGCGCGGCGGGGACCCGTACGAAGGCCGTCCAGGGCCGGTGCCGACCGGTCCCCGCCGTGCACCGGACCACCGCACGGTCGGCGAGCGCGTACAGCGGCAGCAGCACCAGATCGTGCAGCAGCGCCGCCCCCGCGAACCAGACCACCACCAGCGGCCACCGCCCGCCGGCCAGCAGCCGCACCCCCGCATAACCGGTGAGCGCGAACGACCCGAGCATCAGCACCAGGTGCAACGGCCCTTCGCCGTACCAGCGGTGCCGGCGCAGCCGCCGCCACCCGCGGACCACGGCGTCCCGCCCCGGCATCCGTACCCGTCGCACGCCGCTCACTCCTCCCCGAACGAAAGCCGCTCCACCCACTTGGTGTTGAGCACCCCCGGCGCCGCCGGCACGATGATCCGCGCCGGACGGCCGTGGTCCAGGGACAGCTCCGCACCGCCCACCCGCAGCGCGAGCAGCGACCGCGGATCGCGCACCTGGCTGCCGCTCAGCGCGGCCCGGCGGAACGCGCCGTGCAACTGGAGCGACTCCACCAGCACGCCCGGCGGCCGGTCGCCGAGGCCCACCAACGCGGCGAGCTCCCGCAACCGCACCCCGCTCCACAACTGGTCGTCCGTCGACCAGCCCTCCACACAGGCGATCGGCAGCGCCGCCTCGTGCTGCGGCAACCGCAGCAGGTCGGCGCGGGTGAGCCGCACCCGGCGCCCGCCGCCCTCCACCGTCAGCCGCCAGTCGTCACCGGTGTCCCGCGCCCGGATGCCGACGGCCGCCGCGGTCTTGTTGATCTGGAACCCGTTCGGACCGGGGCCCGGATCCGCGCCCCCGTGCGGCGCCAGCAGCGCGGTGCGCCGCCACCACCCGCCCAGGCTCTGCCCCGCCGTCGTCACCAGCAACAGCAGCGAACCGGCGCCGACCAGCCCCAGCGCGCCCCGCCGGCTCACCGTCGGCCGGTCCGGACGGGCCGCCACCAGCCCGGTCTCGTCCTCCTGTGCCGCCGGATCGGCCCGCTCCCGCAGCGCCCGTACCGTCCGCGGCAGCCGCAGCACCACATGGGCCACGAACGCGCCGATGAACACCCACGCGCCGTAGAAGTGCAGCCGGTAGAACGACCCGGGGAAGAGGTACGCCAGCTGGACGTTGAGCAGCCCGGTGACGAACTCGAACAGTGCCCCGCCGACCAGCAGCAGCAACGACAGCCGCTCCAGCGCATCCCCCGCCGACCGTGCCGGCGGCATCCGGAACAGCTTCGGGATCACCGACCACAGCTTCGCCAGCAACACGGGCACGAGGACCACGCCGAGGGTGACGTGCACCCCCTGGGTCAGGCGGTAGAGCCAGCGCGGGCCGGTGGGCCAGCTGAAGAGGTAGAACCCCAGCAGGCCCTTCCCCGGCGTCTGGTCGTTGACCCCACCGGCCAGGTCGGGGTTGTACGCGGCGTACGACAGCAGACCGGTGACGAACAGCAGGGTGATCCCCGCCAGCAGGACCACGCCGAGCAGCGCGGTCAGCCGCGGGCCGCGCAGCGGACTGCGCCAGAACGACGGTGAGGTGGGCGAAACCGGGCGGGATGCGTCCATGCGGCGACGGTATGCCGGGACCGGCGCCCCGAGCGGACCGCAACGCATGACGAAAGTCTGACGTCGGCGGAACGGCGCCGCCCCGGGCCACCCGCCGCGGCTTAGCGTGCCGGGGTGACCCACCGTGAGATCCGGCCGGGCCGGGCGGCCTTCCGTCCGGAGCCCGACGAGCGCGCCGAGCGTCGCGCCGATCTGCTGGCCGCCGCGGCCGGCGCCCTCCTCGTCGCGCTCGCCGCCGCCGTCGGCAGGGTCATCGAGCACGCCAACGGCAGCCTGCACGTGAACTGGCCGCCGCTGTACGCCTCGTGGTTCCCGCACCTGGGCCCCGGCACCCCCGCCGCCCTCACCGTCGCCGTCCTCGTGATCGCCTACGGTCCACCGCTCGCCGCCCGGCTGCCCTGGCGGGCCCTGCTCCTCACCGGCTGGGCGGCCTCCCTCGCCTGGACGACCGCACTGGCCCTGATCGACGGCTGGCACACCGGTGTCGCCGGCCGGCTCACCACCGCCTACGAGTACCTGACGGTCATCCACCGCTTCGACGACCTGGGCCCGGCGCTGCGCGGCTTCACCGGACACATCCTCAACAACGCCCCGGACCACTGGCCCGCCCACGTCGCCGGGCACCCGCCGGCCGCGATCCTCACCTTCGTCGGGCTGGACCGCCTCGGCCTGGGCGGAGGGGCCTGGGCCGGCGTCTGGTGCCTGGTCACCGGCGCCTCCACCGCGGCCGCGGTCCTCATCGCCCTGCGCGCGCTCACCGACGAGCCCACCGCACGCCGGGCCGCGCCCTACCTCGTCCTGGCCCCCGCCGCCGTATGGATGGGCACCTCCGCCGACGGCTACTTCGCCGCGGTCGCCGCCTGGTCACTCGCCCTGCTCGCGCTCGCCGCCACCCGGAGCACCCTCCCCCGGCGCCCGCTGGGCGGGAGCGCCCCGGGCGGGAGGCGGGGGAGTGACCCCGTCCCCGTGGCCGCCGCCCTCGGCTCGGGGCTCCTCCTCGGCCTGACCTGCTACCTCTCCTACGGCCTCACCCTGATCGTCCTGATCGGCGCCGCGGTCCTGCTGCTCGCCCGGAGCGCCCGCCCGCTGCCGTTCGTGGCGGCCGGGGCGGCGGCGGTTGCGGTGGCCTTCACGCTCTCCGGTTTCGACTGGTGGGAGGGGTACCGGCTGCTGGTCCGGCGTTACTACCAGGGCGCCGCTGCGGTCCGCCCGTACGCGTACTGGGTGTGGGGCAACCTGGCCTGCGCCGTGCTGATCACCGGTCTCGCCACCGTCGCCGCGCTGCGACGCACCCTCGCGGCCACCCCGGCCGCCCTGCGACGCCTCCGCCCGCGCTCCGCCGCGCCCACCGGCCCGCCGGCCATGCCCGCCGACCGCCTGGCCGTGCTCGTCCTGGCTGCGCTGCTCGCCCTTCTGGTGGCCGACCTCTCCGGAATGAGCAAGGCGGAGACCGAGCGCATCTGGCTCCCCTTCGCGCCCTGGCTGCTGGCCGCCTGCGCCCTGCTGCCCGCGGCCCACCGCCGCCCCTGGCTCACGGCCCAGGCCGTGCTGCCGCTGCTGGTCAACCACCTGCTGTACACCGGCTGGTGACGGCGCGGACCGGCGCGCCGGAAGCATCCCGGCCGCAGCCCCCGCAGAGCGGCCCCGTCAGGCCGGAGACCGTCAGGCCGGAGATCGTCAGGCCGCAGACCGTCAGGCCGTCAGGCCAGATACGTCCTTGCCGAGTTCACCCGGCCGGGGCGCAGGATGCGGATCGGGCCGAGGTTGCAGGACGGGCATTCGTTGCGGGTCAGCGGGGACGGAACCCGGGCACCGCGCGAGAAATAGTCGGCCCGTCGGTGGCCCGCCAGATCCGTGGTGTGCCGGATCTCGTACTCCTCCTCCCAGCCGTGTCCGCAGTGCAGACAGACGAATGAGTACGCCTCGTGAACCGTCTCGGTGTCCCGTTCCATGGTCACCACGCCCTCTCCCCGGCCCCGCCGCGCGGGCGGCAGCGCCGGATGCACGCCGGTCCCGGCCATGCCGTACCTCCCATTATTGCGCCGTGCAAAGGGAAGCGCGGGGCCGGATTTCCGGGCCGCGCCGGGCCGCGGCGCCGACCGGTCCGCGTCCGTCCGTACCGGCCGTGACCAGGCATGATGCCGGGACAGGTATAAAGGCGCCATGGGGAACGAGGCACACCGCATCATGCGACCGGGCGAGTCGGCCGTGCCCGGTGACGAGCGCGCACCGGACGACGGCCAGGACCTCGACCAGGACGTCGAAGAGGTCATCGCCGCGGTGCTGACCGCCTCCCGCCTGCTGGTCGCGATCTCGGCCCGGGCGCTGGCCCGGATCGACCCCTCGCTCACCCTGCCCCAGCTGCGCACCCTGGTCGTGCTCGACAGCCAGGGCCCGGTCAAGCTCGCCGCCCTGGCCGCCGCGCTCGGGGTCAATCCGTCCACCGCGATGCGGATGGTCGACCGGCTGGCGGCGGCCGGCAGCGTCACCCGCAGAGCCAACCCCGGCAACCGCCGGGAGGTCGTCCTGGAACTGACCGCCGAGGGCCGGGACCTCGTCGCGCAGGTCCTGGCCCACCGGCACTCCGAGATCGCCGAGATCGTGGCCCGGCTGCCGGCCGGCCAGCGCGCCGGGCTGGTCCGCTCGCTGCGCGCCCTCGCCGACGCCGCGGACGAACCGATGGTGCCGCCCCGGCCGGCGCCACCGCCGGAACCGGCCGCTCCCTAGCGGGCCGGGCGCCGCGGGGCGGTGCACCCCACGTCCCTGTCCGTCCCGTCCCAGCTCAGCCGCGCCGGCCCTCCAACGCCCGGTACACCGCCCTGACCAGACCGCCGTTGCGCGGGTCGTCGCCCGCCGTCC
This sequence comes from Streptomyces sp. NPDC021749, assembly GCF_040640655.1. NCBI lineage: Bacteria > Bacillati > Actinomycetota > Actinomycetes > Kitasatosporales > Streptomycetaceae > Streptomyces > Streptomyces sp. NPDC021749. Next base: position 79,987 of record NZ_JBFACE010000018.1, read on the forward strand.
CGCCGCCGTACTTGTTCATGGTGTACGCGTACGACAGCCGGTTCTCCGGGTCCACGAAGGCGTAGGAGCCGCCGGCCCCGCCGTGCCCGAACGCCCGCGGGTTGGGGCCCAGCCGGCACTGGTGGTTGAGCATGTAACCGAGGCCCCAGCGCAGCTCGAAGCCGGGCGGGGCGAGCGTCCCTATGGCCAGATCGGGCTCCCCGGGCCGGCTCTGCGACCGGCGCATCGCCTCCAGCGTCGCGGCGCCGACCAGCCGGCCCGCCGAAAGCGCCCCGTACACCGTTGCGAGCCCGTGCGCGGAGGCGTGCGCGTTGCCGCCCGGGAGCTCCGCCGAGCGGTAGGCCGCGCTGTTGACGTCGCCGGTCGGGATGGACATCAGGGAGAGCAGCACGACCGCCAGCGGATGGTCGTCCAGTGACCGGAACGGCGGCCTCGGCGCACCGGGGAGCCGCTCGGCGAGCAGCGCCTCGTCCAACTGCCCGACCATGTCCGCGCAGGAGGCGTGCTCCTCGGCCGGGGTCCCGATGAACACCCTGGCCCCCAGCGGCTCCGCGATCTCGCTGCGCAGGAACGAGCCCAGCGACTGCCCGGTGATCCGCCGGACGACCTCGCCGACGAGATAGCCGAAGGTCACCGCGTGATAGCCCTGCGCGGTCCCCGGCTCCCACCACGGCTCGGTCGCCGCCAGCACCGCGCAGACCTCGTCCCAGTCGTAGGCGCGGCCGGGTGGCAGCGGCGTGCGCGGGGCGATCAGACCGGAACGGTGGCTGAGCAGCCAGCGGACGGGCACGTCCTGCTTGCCGGCCTGGGCGAACTCCGGCCAGTATCGGGCGACCGGCGCATCGAGGTCCAACTCCCCGCGGTCGACGAGCAGATGGGCGCAGAGCGCGGTCATCCCCTTGGACGTCGAGTAGACGTTGACCAGGGTGTCGCGCTCCCAGTCCTGCGTCCGGTCCGCGTCCCGGTGGCCGCCCCACAGGTCGACCACCGGCTCCCCGTCCAGGGTCACCGTGACCGCGGCCCCGACCTCTCCGTGCCGCCGGAAATTCCGCTCGAAAGCCTCCTGCACGCCCGCGAACTCCGGTGCACAGTGGCCCTTGACGTTGACGCTGGCTGGTCCCACGGCTGCCTCTTCTCGCGTCGCCCGGTGCGCTCCGTCCCGTACGCAGGGGTGAACGTACGTACTCCTGTACCTGCGAAACGGCGTCCCTATGGGATGATCCGCCCGGTTCGATGCCCGTGGCAACCATATGGGTCCGGACGGCTGAGGGCGGCGTGTCAGAAAGGCGGAGAGGCCGGGGGAAACCGGGACGCCGGGGAGGCGGCCCGTGGCCGGATCGAGCCCCCGCCGGTACGGACGGGCACGCTCCCCCCACACCATGGTCATCATGACCACCACTGCCGACGCGGCCGACGAGACCTGCACCAGGACCATTGACGACGCCGCCACGGGCGCCGGCACCACGGGCGACGCCGACACCCTGGAGGGCGGCGGGGGTGCGGCCGCCGGCGCGCCGGTCGGCGCCGTCGAGGCGCTGATCCTCGTCGACATCCAGTCGGCCTTCGTGGCGGGCGAGGCCGCGGTGCCGGACGCGGCGCGGGTGCTCGACCGGAGCCGTGACCTGCTCGCCCGGGCCCGGGCGGCCGGGGCCCTCGTCATCCACCTCCAGAACGACGGCGAGCCCGGGACCGTCGACGCCCCGCACACCCCCGGCTGGGAACTCCACCTCCCCGTCGAGCCGGGGCCACGCGAGACCGTGGTCCGCAAGACGCAGGACGACGGCTTCGAGGGCACGGCACTGGGCGACCTGCTGGAGGCGGCGGACGTCGAGGGGCTGGCGATCTGCGGGGTGCTCTCCGAGATGTGCGTCAGCGCGACCGCCCGTACGGCCCTGGCCCACGACTACCGCGTGGTCCTGCCGCACGACGCACACGCCACCTACGACATCCCCGCGGCCCCGGGCATCAGCGACGTCGTGCCGGCCGCGATGAACTCCCGCGCCGCCGAATGGGCATTGGGCGACGAGGTCGAGATCGTCGCCCGCGCCGCCGACGTCCCGTTCACCGCTCCGGCCCGCACCCGCCGGGAACGATGACCGGTGCGACGGATGGCCCGTAGGGAGCGATGACCGGCGCGACGGATGGCCCGTAGGGAGCGGTGGCCGGTGCGACAGGTGGCCCGTAGGGAGCGGTGACCTGGCGGGGCGGGTGACCTGGCGGGGCGGGTGACCTGGCGGGGCGGGCTCCGCGCCGAGGAGCCGCCGTTGTTTCTGGTTCTTCTCCAGCGCGGTGATCAGTTCTGGTTCTTCTCCAATGCGGTGATGTACGCGGCCATGAAGTGGTCCCGGACACCGTCGGACGTGGGCGCGAGCAGGTCGGCGATGTATCCCTTGGCGTGGTCGAAGAGGCCGGTGATCACCGGCATACCGGTGTGGATCTTGCCCTTGGAGTCGATGTAGCGCGGCGCGGACACGTGGTGGAACGCGGGCTCCGGAGGGAGCTGGGGCACGATGTCGTTGTTGTTGACGAAGCGGTACATGCGGTCGGTGAAGGCCGCGTCGAACTCCTCCGTCAGCAGCCGGTCGCAGGTCCGCGGCTGACCGAAGGTGTAGACACCGGTGGCCGTCAGATACGGCTCTTCGAAATGCAGCCGGGCACCGGCCAGCATGGCCAGCGCGCCGCCCAGGCTGTGGCCGGTGAACCAGACGGTCTGGCCGTTGTCGCGGAACTCGTGGATCGCGGCGTGCACCTGCGGCCATACGGACGCCAGCGCCTCGCCGAAGCCGTAGTGGATGTACCCCTTGCCGCCGGGGCCCGGCCAGGGCGGGGTCGTCGTGTCCGACAGCCAGTCGCGCATGTTCGCCGGATCGGTGCCCCGGAAGGCAGTAATGATCATGTCGCGGCCGCCCAGGGTGTACGCCTGGGTGTCCTCCAGCGGGAAGGGCGGGCGGAACGTGGTGTGGTGGTGGCGCACCCGCTCGAAGCCCCAATTCCGGGCGGCTTCGTCGATGGCCGGCTCATCCTTGTACGCGAGCTCGGCGGCGCGCGCCATACAGAGCGCATGGCGGACGCTGTAGCTGGTGACCTTCTGGTCGATGACGGTGCTGGTCAACGTGGGCTCCTTGGGAGAGGGATCGAGGAAGCCGACAGAGGACGGACGCCCTCCCGGACTGCTCAGGGGCTGCTCAGGGAGTGCTCGTCGACTGCTTAGGGGCTGCTCAGGGACTTCTGCTGGACCGTTGGACTGCTCGGGGACGGACTGCGGTGGATTGCCGGCAGCGCAACGGGAAACAAGAGGCAGCGGGAACAAGGGGTGCGCGGCGCCGGCGGCCGTGGGCGGTTACAGAATGCTCGCTGTGATTACTCAGCGTAATTCCCCTGGTGCGCGCCGCGCCGTTGCGCCCGTTTAAACCACTCGTTCGAGCCTCGGGTCGCACAGAGCGAGCCGGGGGGCGAGCCTGGAAGCGTTCGGCTCCCAGAGGAAGGCCCACAGAGGAAGGCCCCACAGTGAACAGCGCGGAACAGGCGTCACACGCGGAACATGTATCGGCCGAGGTGGTGGTGGAGCTGGAAAGCTGCGCGACGCAGGACGCGCACGCCGTCTTCAGCGCCCTGCGGACCACCTTCGCCTCCGACCGGGCCGCCGACGACGTGCCCGAGGAAGTGGCGGGGGCCGGGCCGACGGTGTGGACCTCGACCATCGACGTGAGCGCACACAAGGCGGAGGCCGAGCCCCGCAGACTGACCGCGCCGGTGCTGGTCAGCCTCCAGGGCGGCTACTGGGCGGTCGACCAGCTGTGCAAGGGCCTGGAGCCGGCGTTCACCGTGCACATCCTCGGCATGGCCGCCGGTGACCAGGAGAAGGAGGTCGAACTCCGCCTGGAGTCCCGCTAGCCCGGCCACCGGGCCCGCCCAGGGCGATATCCGAAGCCCAGGGCGGCATGCGGAGTCCAGGGCGGCATGCGGAGCTCAGGACGTCACCCGGAGCCCAGGGCGGAGCCCGAAGGCCGGGACGGCGCCCGAACGCCCGGGCAAGGGCGACCGGCCCCGCTGGTGGGGCGACTGGCCCCGCTGGTGGGGCGACTGGCCCCGCTGGTGGGGCGACTGGCCCCGCTGGTGGGGCGACCGGCCGTCCTCACCCGCCCACCCCCCGAAGGGGGGTGGGCGGCGGGGAAAACCAAAAGAGGGGCAAGCGCCAGCGGGCCGAGAAGGAGGCCAAGCGCCAGCGGAACCCCGTAGCGAGAGCCCACAACAACGGGAGCCGGCAACAAAACAGGACCCAGCAACAACGGGACCGGCAACAAAGCAGGACCCGGCAACAAAACAGGACCCGGCAACAAAACAGGACCCGGCAGCAAGGGGGCACCCCAGCAGGGCAACGCCCCGGGTGTACGTCACCGGGGGACCGGGGGACCGGGGGACCGGGGGACCGGGGGACCGGAGGACCGGGGACCGGGGGACACGCAAGGGGGGAACGGAGCGAGGAAAGGCAGAAGCGAGTGCAGCCCACCAATCGACCGGCGGATGCCGGAGGGGCGCGGGCGGCGGGCGCCGCGCGTTCCGGGACCGGTGCCGGAACGCACGCCGGGACGGCCACCGCCCGGCCCGCCCCGTCCGAGCGGCCCGCCGAAGCGGCGGCCGAGCAGCGCTCCGCGCTGGTTCTGCACGTCAACGGAACCGCCTACGAGCTGACCCTGGACCACCGGACCACGATCCTGGACGTGCTCCGTGAGCACCTCGGTCTCACCGGGGCCAAGAAGGGCTGCGACCACGGCCAGTGCGGCGCCTGCACGGTGCTCGTCGACGGCCGGCGCGCCAACAGCTGTCTGATGCTGGCCGTGGCCCAGGACGGGCGGCACATCACCACTATCGAGGGGCTCGCGGACGGGGAGCGGTTGCATCCGCTCCAGGAGGCCTTCGTGGAGCGGGACGCGCTGCAGTGCGGTTACTGCACCCCGGGCCAGATCTGCTCGGCCGCCGGAGTGCTCCAGGAGGCGGCCGACGGCTTCCCGTCCCACGTCACCCCCGCCGACGCGCCCTCGGGCGGGCCGGTGGAGCTGACCGCCGAGGAGATCCGCGAGCGGATGAGCGGGAACCTGTGCCGCTGCGGGGCGTACCCACGGATCGTCGAGGCGGTCCATGACGTGTCCACCGACCAGGGGGTGACGTCATGAAGCCGTTCGGATACGTGCGGGCGACCAGCGTCGAGGAGGCCGTACGGGCCGCCGAGGGGCAACCGGGAGCCCGCTTCCTCGGCGGGGGCACCAACCTCGTCGACCTGATGAAACTGGGCGTGGAGCAGCCCGGTCTGCTCATCGACGTCACCCGGCTGCCGCTGGACCACATCGAGGAACTGCCGGACGGCGGGCTCCGCATCGGGGCGATGGTCAGCAACAGCGCCCTGGCCGCGGCGGTCCCCGTGCGGGAGCGCTACCCGGTGCTGTCGCAGGCGGTGCTGTCCGGTGCCTCGGGCCAGCTGCGCAACACCGCGACCACCGGGGGCAATCTGCTGCAGCGCACCCGCTGCCTGTATTTCCAGGACGTCTCCAAGCCCTGCAACAAGCGCGAGCCGGGAACCGGCTGTCCGGCCCGTGAGGGCATCCACCGCGACCTCGCCGTACTGGGCCACTCCGCGCACTGCGTCGCCACCCAGCCCTCCGACATGGCGGTGGCGCTGGCCGCACTCGACGCGACCGTCCATCTGCACGGCCCGGACGGCGAGCGGAGCGTGCCGGTGACCGAGTTCCACCGGCTGCCCGGCGACCACCCCGAACAGGACACCGTGATCCGGCCCGGTGAACTGATCACCGCCGTGCAACTGCCGCCCGCGGACGGCGGAGTGCGGTCCCGTTACCGCAAGGCCCGCGACCGCGCGTCGTTCGCCTTCGCGCTCGCCTCCGTCGCGGCCGTACTGGACGTCCGGGACGGTGTCGTACGGCGGGCCGCGCTGGCGTTCGGCGGGCTCGCGCACCGGCCGTGGCGGGCCCGCGCGGCCGAAGAGGTGCTGCGGGACGCCCCCGCCACCGAGGACACCTTCGCCCGCGCCGCCGAGGCGGAACTCGCGGCCGCCGAGCCGCTGCGCGACAACGGCTTCAAGGTCCCGCTGGCCCGCAACCTCGCCGTCGCGGTCCTGACCGAACTGGCGGCCCCACCCGCCCGCGGCTGACCTCCCCGTCACCGCGTCCCATCCCCCGCTCGTCCGAAGGACCCGCTCATGAGCCCCCACACCTTCCCGCTCGGCCCACCCCCGTACCCTCTGGGCGAACCGCTCGTCCGGCGGGAGGGCCGGCAGAAAGTCACCGGTGCCGCCCGTTACGCGGCCGAACACACGCCGCCGGGCTGCGCCTACGGCTGGCCGGTCGCCGCGGGCATCCCGCGCGGCCGGGTCGCCGCCGTGGACACCGCGGAGGCACTCGCACTGCCCGGTGTGATCACCGTGCTGACGCACGAGAACGCGCCCCGGCTCGCCGCCGCCGAGGACCCCACGCTGTCGCTGCTCCAGGAGGACCGGGTGCCGCACCGCGGCTGGTACGTGGCGCTCGCGGTCGCCGACACCATCGAAACGGCCCGCGCGGCCGCCGAGGCCGTCCGGGTGACGTACGAGACCGACGACGGCTGCGACGTCCTGCTGCGGGCCGACCACCCGCGGCTGTACGAGCCGGAGAAGGCCAACGGCGGGTATCCGGGGACGCGGGAACGCGGCGACTTCGAGGAGGCGTTCGCCGCCGCGCCGGTCACCGTGGACGCGACCTACCACGTGCCCCCGCTGCACAACCACCCGATGGAGCCGCACGCCTCGACCGCCCATTGGAGCGAGGGGCATCTGACGGTGTACGACTCCAGCCAGGGGGCCACCAAGGTGTGTGAGGACCTGGCCGCCCTCTTCAAGCTGGACAAGAGCGAGATCACCGTGGTCTCCGAGCACGTCGGCGGGGGCTTCGGCTCCAAGGGGACGCCGCGCCCGCAGGTCGTCCTCGCCGTGATGGCCGCGCGCCACACCGGGCGGCCGGTCAAGGTCTCGTTGCCGCGCCGGGAGATGCCCGCGGTGGTCGGCCACCGCGCCCCGACGATCCAGCGGGTCCGGCTGGGCACCGGCAACGACGGCGTGATCACCGCGCTGTCCCACGAGAGCGCCACCCACACCTCCACCGTCGCGGAGTTCGTCGAGCAGGCCGCGGTGCCCGCCCGCGTCATGTACACCTCGCCGAACAGCCGCACCGTGCACCGCGTCGTCCCGCTCGACGTGCCCACCCCCTCGTGGATGCGCGCCCCGGGCGAGTGCCCCGGCATGTACGCCCTGGAGTCCGCCATGGACGAACTCGCCGTCCAACTGGGCATGGACCCCCTCGAACTGCGGATGCGCAACGAACCGGACACCGAGCCGGACAGCGACCGGGCCTTCAGCAGCCGGCACCTCGTGGGCTGTCTGCGCGACGGCGCCGAGCGGTTCGGCTGGCTGCCGCGCGACCCGCGGCCCGGCGTGCGCCGCGAGGGCGATCTGCTGCTCGGCACCGGAGTCGCCGCGTCCACCTACCCGGTCCTGATCGCCGGGTCCGACGCCGAGGCGCACGCCGACCGCGACGGCACCTTCCGGATCCGGGTGAACGCCACCGACATCGGCACCGGCGCCCGTACCGTCCTCGCCCAGATCGCCGCCGGTGCGCTGATGGTCCCCGAGGACCGGGTGCGGATCGAGATCGGCAACAGCGATCTGCCGCCCGCGATGCTGGCCGGCGGCTCGGCCGGCATCGGCTCCTGGGGCTGGGTGGTCCACAAGGCGTGCACGGCGCTGCGGGCGCGGCTGCGGGACCATGTCGGGCCGCTCCCCGCCGACGGGTTCACGGTCGCCGCGGACACCCGCCAGGAGACCTCCGAGCGGTCCCCGTACGCCCGGCACTCCTTCGGCGCCACCTTCGCCGAGGTGCAGGTCGACACGGTCACCGGGGAGGTCCGGGTGCGGCGCCTGATGGGCGTGTTCGCGACCGGGAGGATCCTCAACCCCCGTACCGCGCGCTCCCAGTTCATCGGCGGGATGACCATGGGGTTGGGCATGGCGCTCACCGAGGGCAGCGAGGTGGACCCGGAGTTCGGCGGCTTCGCGGGGTGCGATCTGGCCGGCTACCACGTGCCGGCCTGTGCCGACGTGCCGCGGATCGAGGCCTACTGGGTCGAGGAGGAGGATCCGCACCTCAACCCCATGGGCAGCAAGGGCATCGGCGAGATCGGCATCGTGGGCACCGCGGCGGCCGTCACCAACGCCGTCTGGCACGCGACTGGAGTAAGGCTGCGCGACATCCCGCTCACCCCCGACAAGGTGCTGCCCCACTTGTGAGAGGGCCGTATCAGGTGAGCGCCGGGGGCTCCGGGGCTGCTGAGCTGTTGCGGGCCCCGGGTGGCCGGGCCAGCATGACAGATGACCCATACGTACCAGATGCTCACTCTTCGTGTTCGGGGTTCGTTGGTCCAACGAGGTGAAGGACGTGAGCCTCTCGCGGTGAGGAGCCACGACATGACACTTCCCAGCGACCGGCACTACACGGTCGAACTGCATGCTTCGGCGGAACGCGTGCCGCAGATCCAGCGGATCCTGGCCGCGCACCTGAGGTATTGGGACCTTGAGCTCCATATCCCGCCCGTATGCCGGGGAGTGGCGGAACTCCTGACCAACGTCCATCGCCACATCGGCCCCGAGGCCCGCTGCGTCGTCGAACTCCGCTGGTCCGGCCGCAATCTGACCACCTCCGTCGCCGACGAGGGCCCGCGGCTGCCGAAGCTGATGAGCGCCGCCGGCGGCGGGCTCTCCCGGGTCGCCGCGCTCAGCGACAGCTGGGGCACCTGCGGTACCCCCGACGGCAAGGTCATCTGGTTCACCCGGCGCATCGAGGCGGCCCGCAAGACGCGGCTGACCGGCCGCACCCCGCTGCGCAGCGTGCCCGACGAGAAGGGCCAGCCGGCGGTCCCGCCGGCCGTACCCGCCGTGCCGGCCGTACCCGCCGAACCGCTCGCCGAGCCCGCCCGCCTCGCCTGATACGGCCGCGACAGGGCGGGGCCCCGGTCACCGAACCCGGCGGGGTGTCCTCCCCGGCACGCCCCGGCACGCCTCGCCCATCGGCCGATATCCGCCCCTTTAGGGGCCGTTGCCCCGGACGCCGGCCGTCCGCTGCGGTTGCGCTCACGGCATGGCAACGGCCCGGAGCCTCAACTTCGGGCGACGGCACCGCCCTTCGGCGGTCCCGTTCCGGCTGCTGTGGCTGGCCGCGCTGCGGCTCGGCGTGCTCGTCGCGCACGGCGCGCGGGCGGAGAGCCCCCGAGGGCCGACCGGTGACCGCGGTGCCGGTCGCGGCCTCCGCGACCGCCGGTCCCGGCACCCGGCTCGCGCCCGAAGCCGCCGGACCTGCGGAGCATCCGCACCACCCGGCGGCCACCACTCCGACGAGCTCTGCCTCTCCGGCCGGCCCCGGCAGGGCGCCCCGGCCTCCCCGTGCGCCCGCCCGCTGACCGGCCCGTCCCACCCCGCGCCGGTACCGGTCCACGGCGGCCGCCTTTCCGGCGCCCCGCCGCCCTTCCGCGACCCGGCGGCGCCCCGCCTCCGTGGTGCGGCAGGTCTGAATTCCGGGCATTTCCGGACCTACCCGTTCGAGAGGGACACCGTCGTCCGGCTCTCCGGTGACCGCCTCGCCGCCACGCATGACGGGCTCCACAACACCTTCTGCGGGATCGGTATCACCCTGAGCAAGGTGTTGACCGTGCCGCCCTGGACGCGTCCCGGCCGGCCGGACTGCCCGCACTGCCCTGGCTCACCCTCCCCGCGCCGGGCCCGGCGTGCGGCGCGGTCCTCCTCGGGCCGCACCGCACCGGCCGGCTGACCCGCCACGGCTGCCCGGCGGTGCTGCCGGGCTGAGGAACGCCGGTGGCCGCCCGTCTCCCGGTACGGACCGGGCGGCCACCGGGGCCGTGCACCGAAGAGGCCTCGCGGCGTTCACCGAACGGGTCTTGCGCCGTTTCACCCGACCGCTCCCACCTGGGAGTTCGCTGCCCGTACGGCGATCCGTCACACATCCGACACCCCCCCTTCCCTGATGCTCGTTCCTCTTGGAACACTCTGCTGACGCTGTCATCGCACAGCACCTCACACAACCGAACAGCACCGTCCCCCCATTAGCAGCACCCCACGTATCGCGAGGTCCCCAGACTCATGCCTGAACTCAATCGGCGGCGATTCCTTCAGATCGCCGGCGCCACCGCGGGTATTTCGGCACTGTCCAGCAGCATCGCCCGCGCCGCTGCCATCCCCGCCACCCGCAGCTCCGGGTCCATCAAGGACATCGAGCACGTCGTGGTGCTCATGCAGGAGAACCGTTCCTTCGACCACTACTTCGGCTCCCTGAAGGGCGTCCGGGGCTTCGGCGACCCGCGCCCGGTCATCCTGGAGAGCGGCAAGTCCGTGTGGCACCAGCCGGACGGCGGCAAGGACGTCCTGCCCTACCACCCCGACGCCGACGACCTCGGCATGCAGTTCATCGAGGGCCTCAACCACGACTGGGCGGGCGGCCACCAGGCCTGGAACAACGGCAACTACGACAGCTGGATCCCCGCCAAGGGCACCGGCACGATGGCCTATCTGACCCGCAAGGACATCCCGTTCCACTACGCGCTGGCCGACGCGTTCACCATCTGCGACGCGTACCACTGCTCGATCATCGGGGCCACCGACCCCAACCGCTACTACATGTTCTCCGGCCACGTCGGCAACGACGGCTCCGGCGGCGGCCCGGTCCTGGGCAACGAAGAGGCCGGCTACAGCTGGACGACGTACCCGGAGCGGCTGGAGAAGGCCGGGATCTCCTGGAAGGTCTACCAGGACATCGGTGACGGCCTGGACGCGAACGGCAAGTGGGGCTGGATCGAGGACGCCTACCGCGGCAACTACGGCGACAACTCGCTGCTCTTCTTCAACCAGTACCGCAACGCCAAGCCCGGCGACCCGCTCTACGACAAGGCCCGCACCGGCACCAACGCCAAGCAGGGCGACGGCTACTTCGACCGGCTCAAGGCCGACGTCAAGGCCGGCAAGCTGCCCCAGGTCTCCTGGATCGCCGCCCCCGAGGCCTTCTCCGAGCACCCCAACTGGCCCGCCAACTACGGCGCCTGGTACGTCTCCCAGGTCCTGGACGCGCTCACCTCCAACCCCGAGGTGTGGAGCAAGACCGCCCTGTTCATCACGTACGACGAGAACGACGGCTACTTCGACCACATCATCCCGCCCTACCCGCCGGCCTCCGCCGACCAGGGCCTGTCCACCGTGGACACCAAGCTCGACTACTTCGGCGGCAACGCCTCCTACTCGGCGGGCCCCTACGGACTCGGCCAGCGCGTGCCGATGCTCGTCGTCTCCCCCTGGAGCACCGGTGGTTACGTCTGCTCCGAGACCTTCGACCACACCTCCATCATCCGGTTCCTGGAGCGCCGCTTCGGGGTGCACGAGCCCAACATCTCGCCCTGGCGGCGGGCCATCTGCGGCGACCTGACCTCGGCCTTCGACTTCTCCCTGGAGAACACCAAGCCCGCCACCCTCCCGGACACCGACGGCTACCAGCCGCCGGACAAGAACCGGCACGAAAGCTACGTCCCCAAGCCGCCCGCCAACCCGGTGCTGCCCAAGCAGGAGCCCGGCTCCCGGCCGTCCCGCCCGCTGCCGTACGCACCGCTCGTCGACGGCGCCGGCACCGCCTCCACCGGGCGCTACACGCTCACCTTCAGCGCCGGCGACCGGGCCGGGGCATGCTTCACCGTCACCGCGGGCAACCGCACCGACGGCCCCTGGACGTACACCACGGAGGCCGGCAAGAAGATCTCCGACACCTGGAACACCTCCTACTCCAAGGGCGTCTACGACCTGTCCGTCTTCGGGCCGAACGGCTTCCTGCGCACCTTCAAGGGCGACGGCAAGAAGACCGGCCCCGAGGTGACCGCCCGTCATGACGGGACCGCCGGCCGCCTGGTCCTCACCCTGACCAACCACGGCAGCACCGACGTCCACCTCACGGTCACCAACGCCTACGGCGGAGCCTCGCAGACCTACCCGGTCCGCGCCGGAGCCACCGTCAAGCAGGAGATCGACCTGCGGGCCAGCAAGCGCTGGTACGACCTGTCGATCACCTCCGACACCGACAAGACCTTCCTGCGCCGGTTCGCCGGCCATGTGGAGAACGGCGAGGTCGGCGTCAGCGACCCGGCCATCATCACCGGCTGACCGAAACCCGGACGGGGCGCCCGCCGCACGCGCGGGCGCCCCGGCACGGCACCGTCCACCGGGGCGACGCACGGTGACACGCGGGCCCGTACGCGCCGATGGCCTGCCCCCGACGGACCGTCAGCTCCTAGCGTGGCGACCACAAGCGGCCAGAGCGGACCGAAGGGAGCCACGTGCGCTACACACTGTTCGGCAGGACCGGCCTGCGGGTGAGCGAGCTGAGCCTGGGGACGATGACGTTCGGCGAGGAATGGGGCTGGGGCACCCCCAAGGAGACCAGCGCCCGGATCCTGGACGCCTACGCCGACGCGGGCGGCAACTTCCTCGACACCGCCAACAACTACACCGGGGGCTCCTCCGAGCGGATGCTGGGGGAACTCCTGGAGGGCCGCCGGGACGCCTTCGTCCTGGCGAGCAAGTACACCTGTGTCACCCGTAAGGGTGACGCGAACGCGGCGGGCAACCACCGCAAGAACCTGATCGGCTCGGTGGAGGCCAGCCTCGCCCGGCTGCGGACCGACCGCCTCGACGTGCTGTGGGTGCACGCCCGGGACAACTTCACCCCGGTCGAGGAGGTCATGCGGGCGCTCGACGACGTGGTGCGGGCCGGCAAGGTGCTCTACGTCGGCGTCTCCGACTGGGCGGCCTGGGAGATCGCCCAGGCCAACACCCTTGCCGAACTGCGCGGCTGGACCGCCTTCGCGGGCTCACAGCTGCGCTACAACCTGCTGGAGCGGACCCCCGAACGGGAACTCCTGCCGCAGGCCCGCGCCTTCGACCTGGCCGTACTGGCCTGGGCGCCGCTGGCGGCCGGCAAGCTCACCGGCAAGTACCGCCGCGGCGAAGAGGGCCGGCTCACCACCGTCGACTCCGAGGTCACCCGCGACTACAACGAGGAGGAGACCGTCGGCACGGTGCTGGAGGTCGCCGAGCGGGGCGGCTGGAGCCCGGCGCAGGTGGCGCTGGCCTGGCTGCGCGGCCGGCCCGGCAACATCATCCCGATCATCGGCGCCACCAAGGAGAGCCAGCTCGCCGACAACCTCGCCAGTGTCGACGTCGAGCTGGACGCGGACGCCCGGGCCTGGCTCGACCGGGTGAGCGCGGTGCCGCTGGGCTTCCCGCACGACTTCCTCCGGGAGCCGGGCATCCTGGACACCGTGTACGGCGACCGCTGGCCGGCCATCGACGACCGGCGCTCGACCTACCGCCGTACGGCCGACGGGATCCGCTGACCGGCCCGCCTTCCGGCCCGGCCGAGGCCGGAAGGCACCGTGTCCCCCGTGACTACTTCAGGGCGCTCCGCTGCTGCCACTGCTGCCAGCTCTCCTGCCAGACCTCCAGACCGTTGCCGACGTCGGTCTTGTTGGGGTTGGAGGTGCCCTTCACCTCGACCGTGGAGCCGATGGTCAGGAAGTCGTAGACCTTCTTGGCGTCCGAGGTGGTCATGCCGAAGCAGCCGTGGCTGTTGTTGACGACGCCGAGGGACTTGTTCCACGGGGCGGAGTGCAGGAAGGTCCCCGACGCGGTGAGGTGGGTGACCCACTGCGAGTCCAGCATCCACTCGTCGCCGTGGCCGATGGTGGCGGAGTCCATCGTCTCGGCGGCGTTCTTGCTGCGCACGGTGTGCACGCCGCCGCGGGTCGGGTCCTGCGGGGAGCCGGCCGAGCCGGTGATGCTGCCGACGTTCTTGCCGTCCTCGTACATCGTCAGGCGGTGCGCCGGTACGTCGATGACGGCCTTGCGGTCCTTGCCGATGGTGAAGCCGAAGTCGTAGTCGCGGGCGAACCAGCCGCCGGCGTCGCCCGAGTTGATGCCGGACAGCCCGCCCTTCACCGAGACCTTGGTGCCGCTCGGCCAGTAGTCCTTGGGGCGCCAGTCGATCCGGTCCTTGCCGGAGTAGTCCTTGACCCAGCCCCAGGCGCCGGTGACCTTCGGCTGGGTGGTGACCTTCAGCGCCTTCTCGATCTCGGCCCGCCGGTCCTGGGCTATCGGGTGGTCGAAGAGGATCGATATCGGCATTCCGGTGCCGACGGTCTGGCCGCCGCCCGGGGTGTTGGTGAGCTTGTTGATCTTGTCGGCCTTCTCGGTGGTGAAGGTCGAGCTGGCCGCGGCCTTCCGGCCCTGGTCGGAGGTCGTCCGGGTCCGTACGGTGTAGGTCGTCGCCGGCTTGACCTTGCCGTTGGAGGTCCATGACGTGCCGTCACCGGAGATCCGGCCGTCGACCGTGCCGCCCTTGTCGTCCTTGACCTCGACCGAGGTCAGCTTGCCGCCGGCGGCCCGCACGGATATCGCCGAGCCGAGCTTGGCCGCCTTGCTGCCCGCGGCCGGTGTGACGGTCACCTTGGCCGGCGGCTCGTCGGCCTTCGTGGCGCCGGCGCCGGCGCCGCCGCCGCACGCGGTCAGCAGACCGGCCGCCGCTGCGAGGGCGGGTATGAACCGGGCGGGGTGGCGGCGGAGTGCGGAGTGCACGGGGGTCCCTCCAAAGCAGAACGCTGACAGTGGCGGGGCCCGGCCCTGGGAAGGGGGGAACCGTCAAAGGCTGCCCATGCACCCGCCGCCTATGCAGAGGGTGTGTCCGCTGTGGAGGTTGTCCGTCGCGCCGTGATTTTCAGGACACGGTTCGATATCGAGCGGTGTGCGGTGGCCGCGTCAGGAGGCCGGGGCCGGGGTCTGTCCGCTCCCGCCGGGCTGGGACTCGCTGCCCGACGATCCGCCACCGGTGGAGGAACCGCCCGGGGTGGAGCCGCCCGGTGAGGACCCGCCGGGCGTCTCGCCGCCCGTGGACGATTCGCCGCCGATCGTGCCCTCACTGGGGGCGCTCGGTGTCTCGGGCGTCGTCCCGCCCTCGGAGCTGGAGCCGCCGGTGCTGCTCTCCGGCGGTGACGAACCACCTGGGGGCGGCGTGCCGGGTTCCGTCGTCGGGGAGCCCGGCGCCGTCTCGCCCGGTGACGGCGGTCCGTACGGGCGCATCGAGGACGGCGGGCCGCTGGGCGTCTCCTTCGGCGGCGCCGACGGGTGGTCCCCGGCCGCGGCGGTGTCGCCCTTGGGCCGCTTGAACCACTGGCCGGTCTTCGGGTCGTGCAGGGTGAATTCCTTGACCGGGGCATTGGCGGGCTTGACGACGACCGCGTTGGTGGGCCGGTAGCCGGGCCAGGTCTGCCCGGTCGTCTTGGCGTCGTGCGCCAGCGGCTCCGGCTCGGTCAGCGGGTTGCCGCACTTGCAGCGCACCCGCGGGACCCCGTAGCTGTCGACCAGGACGGCGGTACCGGCCTGCAGGACCGCCTGGAAGGGGTACGCCTTGCCGTCCTTGTAGCCGTGGTTGGTGACCCGGGTGTCGTAACCCAGCTGTACCGGCGTCATCGACCGCAGGTACGACGGGATGTCACCGGGTGCCTTGTCCAGCACCTCGGCGAACGCCTGCCGTTTCGCCGGCTGGTCCTGCAGGTACTTGATCTGTTTCTCGACGTCGCAGCTCGCGGTGTGCTCGGTCCCGCCGTACAGGCCCGGCATCGAGCCGGGGATCTGACTGTTGGTGCCCTGGGAGGTTCTCGCGGGGCGGACCGACGGGGCCGCGCTGGACTCGATCGCCGTGGATTTGGTGACCGGGTTCGGGCCGGTCGTGGCGGCCGGCTGGGCGTACACCTCGGCCGGGGCGGAGCCGCCGCCCGGCCGGGTGAGGACGATGGTGAGGATCACTGCCGCGACGACGGCGGCAGCCACGATGGCGACCCGGGGCGCGGAGCGCCACCAGGGACCGCCGCCCCCGGTTCCGCCGCCCCAGCCGCCGCCCCCGCCGCCCCGGCCGCGACCGCCCGGGGGCCTGGGCCCTTCCGGTCCGCTGGGTTGTGGCTGGGGGCGCCAGCCCCCGGAGCCCACCTGCGTCGGTTCGGGCGAGGGACCGGACGGCCGGCCCGAGAGCGGGCCCGTGGGCGGCCCCGTGGGGTGGCTGTCGGGCGGCGGTGAAGATGTCACGGGTCCCTCTTCCGGCACAGGGCCATCCGGCCACGCAGAGGTGGTGCTTTTTGTTCCCGATGTGGTGCTGTTTGTTCCCCTTATAGGCAATTGTCTGCATCAGGTCGGCGTCGTCCGCAAGCGGGGCGGGAGGGCTCACGGGCGACCGGGGGCCGGCGGGGGCCTGCCTACGGTGGCGGGCGGGTTCGACTGATGAGGTAATTGCGGCAGTTGTCGCGATGACGGAACGCCGGGGAAGGTGAGGAGGCAGCGCGTGAGCCAGATCCGAGGCCCCGCCCCGGCCGGTCCCGGACCGGTCCGCCCCGGCGGCGTACCGCCCGCCCTCCGGGCCTGGGCGCAGGCCCTCGGTGCGGCCGCGGCCGGCCTCGTGACCATGCTCGTGGTCGCCGCGCTCGGACTGTGGGCGGCCGGCGCCACGAACCTGCCGGGCGGGGCGTTCCCCTCGGTGGTCGCGGCCACCGTCGTGGTGGCCGCCGGCGGCTCGATCGAACTGACCGGGGACGCCGGGGCCCTCGCCGAGGCGGCCGCCGCGCTCGACGTCGTACCGCTCTCCGTCACCCTGGCCGGTGCGCTGGTGACCGCCGCCGTCTTCCTGCTGCCGCTGCGCCACCGGGCGGTGGCCGGCACCGCGGAACTGCTCGCCCGGGTCGCCCGTACGGCAGTGTGCTGGCTGGTCCTGTTGCTGCTGATCGCGCTCGCCGCCCGGCACGGCTTCCGGATCTCGGTGGGCAACGAGCTCGCCGACGAAATCGGCGCCGAACTGGGCACCACCCCCACCGTCGGCTTCCGCCCCGACCTCGGCGCGACCCTGGGCTTCGGGCTGCTGTGGGTGCTGGCGGTGCTCGTGCTGACCTTCCTGGTCTCCCGCCGCGCCCCGCTCTCCTCCCCGCTGCTGCACTACCAGGACTCGCTCCGGCCGCCCGCCTTCGCCATGGTGCTGACCCTGCTGGTCTACGTGGCGATCGCGCTGGTCGTCGTCGTCATCGAGCTGATCACCGGCGACCACCCCGGGGCCACCCTCGCGGTGCTCTTCCTCGGACTGCCCAACCTCGCCTGGATGGCACTCGGCATCGGGACCGGCGGCGGCTGGACCGGGCATGTCGACAAAGCGATCGGGCTGCCCCTGCCGGAGGTCCTGGACCGGGTGCTGCGCACCCACGAGCAGGGCACCGTCGACCTCGGCTCGCTCGCCGAACAGGACGGCCGCGTCTGGTGGCTGCCGGTGGTGGCGGCGGTGGTCCTGCTGACCGCCGCGTTCCTGGCCGCGGTCCGCTCCCCGGCCCGGCTGCCGGCCTGGCGGCACGCCGTGGAGCTGGCGGTGGCCCTCGCACTGACCCTGTTCACCGTCGGCATGCTCACCCGGATCTACGCCCACTACGGGCTCTCCCTGATCGGCATCGGCGACCTCGGCGGCAACCTGGGCGGCGAGGTCACCCTGCAGCCCCAGCTCCTCCGGCTGGTGGGCGTGGGCCTCGCCTGGGGCCTGGTCACCGGCTTCCTCGGCAGCCTCCTGGCCCGCGGCGTACGGCACCGCGGCGAGGTAGCGGACGACGGCCAGGGACGCCGCCCTTCGGGCCGCTAGGGCGTCCGGCCCCGGAACACCGGGGCCGCCCAGCGCGGCGGGGGCGGCGGTGCCGCGCTGCGCCGGCCGACCGGTGCCGGCTGCCCGCCGGACGCGGCGGCGCCGGTGTCCACCTGGGTCAGCGGATGACTCTGCGGAGTCTGCGGTTCCGGGGCGGGGCGCTCGGTCCGCCCGGCCGCCCGCAGCGCCGCCACGAAGCCCCGGCAGGTCTCGTACCGGTCGTCCGGCGTCTTGGCCAGCGAGCGGGCGAAGACCGGGTCGACGGCCGGCGGCAGGTCCGGCCGCATCGTGGTGAGGACCGGCGGCGGGTCGTACTGGTGGGCCCACAGCAGCGCCATGTCGTCCTCCCGCCGGAACGGCGGCGCCCCGGTCAGCATCTCGAAGACCACACAGGCCAGGCTGTAGACGTCGCACCGGCCGTCCACCGGACGGCCCGAGATCTGCTCGGGCGCCACGTAGTCCAGCGTGCCGACGAACTGCCCGACGCTGGTGAAGCCGGTCAGCGACAGCGACTTCTTCGTCAACCCGAAGTCGGTCAGATAGGCGTGCTCGGGACGGTCGCTGTCGGTCCCCTCGGCGATCAGGATGTTGCCCGGCTTGACGTCCCGGTGCACCAGGTCGTGCGCATGCGCGGCGTCCAGCGCGGAGGCCACCTGCAGGCCGATCCGGCACGCGGTCTCCAGCGACAGCGGCCCGTCCCGGGCCAGCAGCGCCGCCAGGTCCCTGCCCTGGACGTACCGCATGGCGATGTAGAGCATGCCCTCGGTCTCACCGGCCTCGAAGACCGGCACGATGTGCGGGTGGTCGATCGCCGCGGCCACCCGCGACTCGTGCACGAACCGCTGCCGGAAGGTGTCGTTGCGGGCGAGCTCGGGCGCCAGCAGCTTCACCGCCACGGTCCGGCCCAGCCGCAGGTCCTCCGCCCGGTAGACCACCGCCATTCCGCCCCGGCCGATCTCGTCCTGCAGCAGGTACTCGGCGATCCGGCGCCCGCGCAGCCCCGACGAGTCGGGCGCGGTGGTGCGCGACCGGTCCCGCTCGCCCGGTGCGCCGTTCACAGGTGCTCACCCGGCGGGGGAGTGGTCGACTGGGAGGTGGCCGGGGTGTCGTCCCCGCTGCCCCGCGACGAGGGCCGGGAACCCACCGCGTACGTCTGCAACGACACACCGTCGCAGTAGCACCACCGCTCGTGCCGGGCGTCGTACAGCCAGATCGCGTCACCGTCCACGACCACCCCGATCCGGTGGCCCCGGGTCCGCTCGGCGAACGATTCCCCGTCCAGCTGGCCGGACGCCAACTCCTCGACCAGCCGCCGGTAGCGGACCAGTGCGCCCTCGGCCGCGCCCAGGAGTGGCCGCGGGTCCGCGGTCCGGGCGGCGGGCTGCGTGGCGGACGGCGGATCGCGCGGGATCGACAGCAGCAGCCGCCCGTCCACCCAGGCCGACCAGCCGTTGGAACACAGCGCCAGCGCCCAGTCGCCGCGCCGCTCCAGGACCTGGACGGGCAGCAGCGGGTCGAGCGGTGCGCTCGGCATCGTCGCGTCGGGGGCCGACCACGTCGCCATACCCTCCGGCGGGACGACATGGCTGGGGAGGAACACGGGGGCGGTCACAGGCGGCTCCTCGCTGCTACTTGCGCATGATCTCAGGTTCGTGCCGCCGCAGCAGCAGGGTGACCACGAAGCCCGCGACCAGCGAGAGCACGACCATCATGCCCATGTCGAGCAGCCAGATCCCGGCGGTGTGCCGGAACAGCGGGTCCGCGGTGCTGGAGTCCGGCAGCAGCCGGTGCAGGTCGATGGTGCCCGCCATGGCGCCCAGCGCCCACCGTGAGGGCACCAGCCACGCCAGCTGCTCCAGCCCCGGTACGCCGTTCAGCTTGAGCAGCGCACCGCAGAACACGACCTGCACGATCGCGAGGAGGACCAGCAGCGGCATGGTGACCTCCTCCTTGCGCACCAGCGCGGACACCAGCAGGCCGAGCATCATGGCGGTGAACGCCAACAGCGCGACCGCGAGGATGATTTCGACCAGGGCCGGTAGCAACACCCCTTTTCCGCCGGGCACGTTCAGCTTCACCCCGGTCAGTGCGACCAGCGTCAGCACCACCGCCTGGACGACCGTGATCAGCCCGAGCACCAGCACCTTGGACATCAGATACGCCGAGCGGGACAGGCCGACGGCTCTCTCCCGTTGGTAGATCGTCCGTTCCTTGACCAGTTCGCGCACCGCGTTGGCGGCGCCGGTCAGCACCGCCCCGACGCACAGGATCAGCAGGGCGTTGAGCGCGGTGTCCGGCGTGAGCTCGGAGCCGGCCAGGGCGTGCGCCATCGCGCCCATCACGAACGGCAGCGCGACCATGATGATCAGGAAGGTCCGGTCCGCGGTCAGCGCCGCCGCGTACCGGCGCACCAGCGTGCGCAGCTGGGCGCCCCAGCTCTGCGGTTTGTGCGCGGCCACCGACCCGGCCGGCGCCTCCGGGGCGCGCGGCGGCTGGTGGGTGTCCATCGCGATGTAGCGGCGGTGCTGCGGCGAGGCCCGGTAGGTGCTCGCCCAGTCCCGGTCCTGTTCGTTCTCGAAGGCCTCGAACGCCTCCGGCCACTGGCTGAACCCGAAGTACGGCAGCGCCTCCTCCGGCGGTCCGTAGTACGCGATGGTGCCGCCCGGCGCCAGGACCAGCAGCCGGTCGCAGACGTCCAGGCTGAGCACGCTGTGGGTGACGACGATGACTGTCCGGCCGTCGTCCGCCAGGCCGCGCAGCATGTGCATCACCGACCGGTCCATCCCGGGGTCGAGCCCGGAGGTCGGCTCGTCGAGGAAGAGCAGCGACGGCTTGGTGAGCAGCTCCAGCGCCACGCTGACCCGCTTGCGCTGTCCGCCCGAGAGGCTGTGGATCGGCTGGTCCGCCCGGGCGTCCAGGCCCAGTTCGTGGATCACCTCGTCCACCCGGGCCTGCCGTTCGGCCTTCGCGGTGTCCTCGGGGAAGCGCAGCTGCGCGGCGTAACCGAGCGCCCGGCGCACGGTCAGCTGCAGGTGCAGGATGTCGTCCTGCGGTACGAGTCCGATGCGCTGGCGCAGCTCGGCGTAGTCCCGGTAGAGGTCGCGGCCGTCGTAGAGCACCGTGCCGTCGTCCGCGGGCCGCAGCCCGGTCAGCGCGTTGAGCAGCGTCGACTTGCCCGCGCCGCTGGGACCGACCACGGCGAGCAGCGTCTTCTCACCGACCGGGAACGACACCCGGTCCAGCAGCGTCTTCTCCGGCCGCCGGCCGCCGTCGACCCGGACGGTCAGGTCCTGGACGTCCAGCGAGACCTCGCCGGTGTCGATGAACTCCTGCAGTTCGTCGCCGACCAGCGCGAACGCGGAGTGGCCGATGCCGACGATGTCACCGGGGATCAGCGGGGCCCGGTCGACCGGCTGGCCGTTGAGGTAGGTGCCGTTGTGGCTGCCCAGGTCGACGATCTCGAAGCCTTCGGGGCCGGCCCGCAGCTCGGCGTGCCGGCGGGAGACCGTCAGATCGTCGACGATCAGGTCGTTGTCGGGTGCGCGCCCGATCCGCGTGGTCCGGGCGGCCGGCAGCGGCCGTACGGAACTGGGGCTGCGGAAGGTGCGGGTGCCGGCGGGGTGCGACACGGCGGACGGCCGCTCGACCGGCTCCGGGCGGGGCACCGGGGACAGCACCGCGCACGGACCGTCGGCGGGGTTGCCGAACCGGATCACGCTGCCCGGCCCGACCCCGGACTCCTGGACCCGCCGCCCGTCCGTGAAGGTGCCGTTCGTACTGCCCTCGTCCCGTACCGTCCAGTGGCCTTCATCGGCCCGCAGCACCGCGTGGTGCCAGGAGACCCGGGCGTCGCTGAGCACGACCTCGCTCTGCGGGTCCCGTCCCACGTGGTAGACCCGGCCGGGATTCATGACCTGGGTGCCGCCGTCGGACTCGACGACGAGCTCGGGCGCGGTGGGCGTCTCCGGCCGCTCAGCCATACCAGAATCTTACGGCGGCGGCCCGGGCCCCGCCCGTCCACGCACCTCCGCGCCCCTCCTCCCATATCGCCGCCCTCACCCACAAAAAACCCGGCAAGACGGCCGCCCAAAACGGTAATTCGCCCGGTGATCCCGCTTTATATCCGCGAAGGCGGCCTTTATGGGGGCTTTATGCGAGCGAACGCCGTCGGTTACTCGCGAGGAAGGCCGAAGGTCAACTAAGGTGAGCGATCCGATGGGCCGCCACCCGCAAATTCCAAGGAAATGCCGGACTTTGCTGCGCCGATCGAAGGAAGTCCTGCCGAACCAGGACCAATGTGCGCGCAGGTCTACGTGGTGTCGGCAACACCGGTCAACGTCGGCTTTGTAAGACCCAGCCGGCCCGTCCGCCCACCGGGGCGCGACGGCGCCGGTCCTTCTTATTCACCTACCTCGTGAAGGCAAGGCAGAGATGGTACGAGTCTCCCGACAGCATCACGCGCAGTTCCCGAACCAGGCAACGCATCCGGTCGACGAGGTGCTCCCCGTCGGCAAACTTTCCCTCTACGGCTTCCAGCACGTCCTCGCCTTCTACGCGGCCGCGGTCATCGTCCCGATCCTGCTCGGGAACGCCCTGGAACTCTCCCACGAACAGCTCGTCTATTTGATCAACGCGGACCTGCTGACCTGTGGCATCGCCTCGATCATCCAGGCGCTCGGCGTCTGGAAGATCGGCGCCAGGATGCCGCTGGTGCAGGGCGTCACCTTCACCGCCGTCTCCCCGATGATCGCCATCGGCCAGGGGGCGGGCGGCGGCACCGCGGGGCTGCTCGTCGTCTACGGCGCGGTGATCACCGCGGGCATCGCGACCTTCCTCTTCGCGCCGTTCTTCAGCAAGCTGGTGAAGTACTTCCCGCCGGTCGTCATCGGCACCATCCTCACCATCATCGGCATGACGCTGATACCGCAGGCCCTGCAGGACGCGGCCGGCGGTGCGCAGTTGATCGGGAAGCCGGAATACGGCGACCTGAAGAACCTCGGATACGCGCTGGGCACCCTGCTGTTCATCCTCGCCGTGGTCCGGATCGGCAAGCCGTACCTGAGCAGTCTCGCCGTGCTGCTCGGCCTCGTCGGCGGCACCGCGGTCGCCTGGGCCTTCGGCGATGTGGATTTCAGCGCGGTGCAGAACGCCGACTGGTTCGGGGTCAGCACGCCGTTCCACTACGGAATGCCGAAGTTCGAGCCGTTCCCCATCATCGCGATGGTCGTCGTCATGCTGATCACGATGGTGGAAACCACCGGTGACGTCTATGCCATCGGGGAGATCACCCGGAAGCGGGTGGACAACGACACGGTCGCCCGCGCGCTGCGCGCCGACGGTGTCGCGACCCTCCTCGGCGGCCTTTTCAATTCCTTCCCCTACGTGGCATTCGCCGAGAACATCGGTCTGGTGCGGATGTCCAAGGTCATGAGCCGGTTCGTGGTGGTCGCGGCCGGTGTCTTCATGATCGCCCTGGGTCTGCTGCCGAAGGTCGGCAGTCTGGTCGCCGCCATCCCGCATCCGGTGCTCGGCGGTGCGGCGATCTCCATGTTCGGCATGGTCGCCACCGTCGGCATCCAGATCCTCGGCAAGGTGGACCTGCGCGAGGAGCGCAATGCGCTGATCCTCGCGGTCAGCCTCGGTGCCGCGATGCTGCCGACCGCCGTCGCCCCGTTCTTCGAGCGGATGCCGGAGGGCCTCCGGGCCGTCCTCAACAGCGGGATCACCCTGGGCGGTCTGACCGCGATCCTGCTCAACCTGCTCTTCAACGTCTTCACCCGCCGCAACTCGGTGGAGATCGACTGGGACGAGATCGAGGACGAGGCGGAGCCGGCGGACGCCGGGTACCCGTCGCCGGCCGACCCGGAGCCGGTGGCCGCCGCCGACCCGCTGGGCGTCCCCGGCCCGGCGGGCGCCCCGTACGACCCGCAGGGCCCGGCCCCGCATTTCCCGCCCGGACCGACCACGCATCTCCCGCCCGGCCCGGGCCGGCACTTCCCGCGCGGCCCGCAGTACCCGCAGGACCCCCAGGATCCGCACTGGGGCACGCCGACCCGCTGAGCACGGCCGCCGGGGGCGCGGCGGGCGGGAAGGGCCCGCACCCCTGCCCGCCCGCCGCGCCCCCGGAGCCGTCTAGTAGGTGGACACGGTGTTGAACGGCGGCGCCTCGCCGGCCTCGCCGATCAGCTCCCAGAAGTGGTCGGCCAGCCGGCGCAGATACGCCGACCGCTCGGCCGCGACCTCCTTGAGGCGGGAGTCGTCGTTGCGCGCCACCAGATGTCCCATGTAGCGCTCGGAGAACTCCGCGAACTCCGCGTGCATGGTGCGCAGTGCGTCGCTCACCCGGGTCTTGTTCAGCGTGGTGATCTCGATGACCGGTCCGACGTGCGCCTTCCAGCGGCCCTCGATGGCCGACCGCAGGTGCCCGGCCAGTTCCTCGTCCCGTCCCATCACACCGATCAGCTTCCGCAGCGACAGTCCCAGCGCCTCCACCAGCGCCTTGGTCTGCCGGTAGTCGCCGTTCCACCGGTTCGCGGCCTCCGCCGCCCGGTAGACCGCCGGGTCCATGCCGATCAGCTGGGCCAGCCGCTCCACCCCGACCTGTCGGGCCATCCGGTGTTCGGCCAGGGTCCGCGGCTCGACGCCCATCAGCACGGTCGGCGGGCACCACAGGACGTCCGCCAGGGCGAACAGCTGTGCCTCGGTGGGCACCTGGGAGCCGTACTCCCAGGCCTCGATGAGCTCGGGCCGGACCGGTGCACCGCAGGCCGTCATGGCCTGGGCGACCTGAACCGTCGTCAGGCCCACCCGGGCCCGCGCGGATCTGGCCTCGGCGGGGGAAAACGGAGTGCTGTACACGAACGGGACACCTCGCTGCACCGGCGCTGGAGGGTGCTTTGGGGGGAGAAGGGATGGAGGAACATCCAGGAGCGGGCAGATTAACAGATCGTTTATAGGTACGAAGCTCCATTTCCCCTTCGACCCGAAGGTGCCGGAACCGTGCGGGGCGTCGATGCATCAGATGCGCACGATCTGTCCCCTTTCCCCCATCAACTCGCTTACCGGGTATAGCCGATAGGCCGGTGCTTACCGGGTGGTAGCGCACAATGAATCGGCTTGGACGGTGCGGCGTAATAAGAGCGTTACGCGGATGAGGGTGGGGTGTCACAGTGAACCCCGAGGCTGGCGTTGCCGACCGGACCGCATGGCGGGCCGGCCGGCTGCACACCTGACATCCGGTCCTCCCCCACAATCCGATCAGGATGGGACCCTTCATATGCGATCACTGCAGGAACGCCGTGCTGCGTTCCGAGGCTTGGAGGCTGCGTCAGCAGCCGTGCGTCCGCGCGTCGTCGTCCGTCCCGCGGAGAGACGGACGACCAGAACGACCGCGGCGCTGCGCATGTCATGCATCTGACGGCCGACTGAACCGGCTGACGGTCCGGGACCGCCGCACGTACGGCGCCCGGGCCCGCTTTCGCATGTCTCCTTGCACGAAAGGACATCCCAGGTGCTCACTTCGCACCACGACAACCACCAGGGCTCACCCACGGCCCTGCTCGACGACGCACTCGACCCGACGACGCACGTACTCGTCGTCGGCGCCCCAGGACCGCGCCTGGAGCGCCTCACCCGGACCCTGCGCGCCACCGGCCACGCCGTCACCCACGCCCCGCCCGGCGACGTCGACCGCCGGATGGGCCAGGCCCACCCGGACGCCGTGGTCGCCCTCGACGCCCCCGACGGGTACGCCGGCCCCGGTGTGGTCGGCGACCTCGACACCGGCCTGGAGGTGATCCGCGAGGTCCGCACCGCCCCGGCCGGGCGGGCGCTGCCGCTGCTCATGGTCACCGCCACCCCGGAGCCCGCCGACGTCGTCGACATGCTCCGCCAGGGCGCCGACGACTGCATACCGGAGGCCTCCGACCCGGTCGAACTCTCCGCCCGGATCGAGGCCAAGCTCCGCCGCGTCCCGGTGCCCGTCGAGAACCTGCTGCGCGACCCGCGCACCGGCCTCTACTCCCAGCCGCACTTCCTCGACGAGCTCGACCGCGAGCTCCAGCGGCCGGAGGCCGCCCGGCACGGCGGGGTGCTCGCCGTCGTCGGGGTCGCCGAGATGGCCGCCCTGGAGGCCCGGCTCGGACCGCGGGTCCGCCGGGAGGTCGCCGAGCGGCTGGCCGGGGTGGCCGAACGGCTCGGCAGCTTCTGCGACCGGCTCGGCTGGGACGACGACGGCCATCTGCTGATGCTGCTGCCCGGCGTCGACGAGGAGACCGCCCACCGGGGCCTGACGAAGTTCGCCGCCACCGTGGCCGGCACCCGCTTCATCGTCGCCGACGAGAACGTCCGCCTCACCCCGGCCATCGGCTGGCTGCCGCTCACCGGCTGCGCGGCCGGCACCCAGGCCACCGCCCACGCCCTCGATGCCGTACAGGAAGCGCTCCGCCACCGGGACCTGCGGCCGGTGCGGTACGCGCCCTGGATGCGCGGCACACCCCACCGGCGCCGCCGGCCGCCGCTCGGCACCCTGCTCCGGCCCGCCCTCTCGGCGCTCTCCCCGGTCCTGGCGCTGCTGCTCGGCGTCGCGGTGCCGTTCGTGCTCTACCGGCAGGCGTACACGCTCGGTTGGGACCTGGGCTCGGGCATGTACTGGGTGGTGGTGGCCGGACTCGTGCTCTCCGCGTTACTGATCGTCCTGGAGTGCCTCTTCTCGCTCGACGCGGCGGGCCGGCCGGAGGAACCCGGCGCACCCTACCCGCCGGCCAGCGCGGTCATCGCGGCGTACCTGCCCAACGAGGCCGCCACCATCGTCGACACCGTCGAGTCGTTCCTCCGCCTCGACTACCCCGACGAGCTGGAGATCGTGCTGGCGTACAACACGCCGCACCCGCTGCCCGTCGAGGACACCCTGCGCGAGATCGCCGCCCGCGACCCGCGGCTGGTGCTGCTGCCGGTCGCCGGCTCGACCTCCAAGGCGCAGAACATCAACGCCGCGGTCACCCGGGTCCGCGGTGAGTTCGTCGGCATCTTCGACGCCGACCACCACCCCGCGCCCACCGCCTTCAAGGACGCCTGGCACTGGCTGTCCAACGGCCACGACGTGGTCCAGGGCCACTGCGTGATCCGCAACGGCGAGAGCTCCCGGGTCGCCGAACTGGTGGCGGTCGAGTTCGAGGCGATCTACGCGGTCAGCCACCCGGGCCGCACCCGGCTCTACGGCTTCGGCGTCTTCGGCGGCTCGAACGGCTTCTGGCGCACCGACCTGCTCGCCCGCACCCGGATGCACGGCTCGATGCTCACCGAGGACATCGACTCGACACTGCGCGCCCTGGGCGAGGGCGCCCGGTTCGCGGTCGACCGCACCCTGATCTCCCGCGAGTTGGCGCCCACCACCCTCAAGGCGCTGTGGAACCAGCGCTCCCGCTGGGCCCAGGGCTGGCTCCAGGTCTCCCTCAAACACCTGTGGCGGGGCCTGCGGTCACCGGTGTTCACGGCCCGCCAGAAGCTGGGCCTGTTCGTGCTGCTGGGCTGGCGCGAGGTGCAGCCCTGGCTGACCCTGCAGATCCTGCCCATCCTGCTGTACTCGGCGTGGAAGGCCGGCGGCTTCACGCACCTCGACTGGGCCGTGCCGGTGTGCGTGCTGGCCGTGCTCTTCACCCTGGCGGCCGGCCCCGTGCAGGCGCTCTTCGCGTGGCGGCTGGCGGTGCCCGAACTCCGGTCGCGCCGCGGCTGGTTCTGGTCGTACCTCCTCGTGTCGACCGTCTTCTACAGCCACTTCAAGAACATGGTGGCCCGGCAGGCGCACCTCAAGGAGGCGCTGGGGGACCGGCAGTGGCGGGTCACCCCGCGCGCCGCCGCCAAGGCGGTGGCCCCCCGATGAGCAGCACGGCCGCCGCGCCGCCCCGCAACCGGGCCGGCGCCATCGACGGCTTCCGCGGACTGGCCGCGTTGAGCACCGTCGCCTTCCACGTCTGGCAGCAGTACGTCCGCCACGACGCCGGGGGCAGTCACCCGCCGGTCGACAACCCGCTGGTGGGCGCGGCCCTTTCGCTCGAAGTCATCGACCTGTTCTTCGTGCTGTCCGCCTACCTGCTGACGCTGTCGTACGCGCGGGCCGCGATCGACGGGCGCTCGCTCCGCCCGGCCCGGCTGTTCCTCTTCCGGCGCGCCATCCGGACCCTGCCGCTGTACGTCCTGGCGGTCCTGGTCGTCTGGGCGAGCCGCAACCCGTCCCTCCCGGGCAACTGGCGGGACCTGGTGGAACACCTCACCTTCACCCACGTCTTCGACCAGCAGCGGATCTTCTACACCCTGGGCCCCACCTGGTCGCTGTCGCTGGAGGTGCTGTTCTACGCCGTGCTGGTGGCGCTGGGGCCGCTGGCCGTACGGGCCTGCCGGCCGCTGCGGCGGCGCGGCAGCCGGGTGGCGCTGTGCGCGGCCGGCTGCGCGGTGCTCTACGCCGCACCGCTCGCCTGGATCGCCGTCGCCCACTACGGGTTCGGGGTGCCGCACACCGACTGGGTGGTGTACTTCGGGCCGCAGGCCCGCTTCGGCGGGTTCGCGGCCGGGATGGGGCTGGCCGTCGCGACGGCCGCGCTCGGTGACCGGGGGCGGCTCGGCCCGCGCGCCGCGCTGCTGCCGGCCGGGCTCGCGCTGGCCGGACTGTTCGCGCTCTCCCTGGACTCCGGTCCGGAGAACCTCACCTTCACCTTCTACCACCCGATCGCCTCGGTGCTGTGGGTGGTGCTGATCTTCAGCACCCTCCATGTACGCCAACCCCCGTTCTGGCACCGCCTGTTGACCGCCCGCTGGCTGACCGCCGTCGGACTGGTCAGCTACAGCCTGTTCATCTGGCACGAACCGGTGATGCTCCAACTGCACCACGCGGGGCTGCTGCCCGGCGGGCAGGCGGGCTTCTGGCCCGCCCTGCTGATCGTGTTCCTCGCGGCGCTGCCGGTGGCCGCGGCGAGCTACTGGCTCGTCGAGTACCCGGCGAGCCTGCTCGGCCGGCTCAAGGACGGCCGCGGACGGCCGCGCGAGTTCTATCCCGAGCCCGCCGCGGCACGCTGACCGCCCTCTCCCGGACCTCCGCCGGGGACCTGCGCCGCAGGTGCCCGGTCCCCGGCGAAGATCCGGTCCAGGTGGTAGTCGAGGGTGCGCCGGACGTCCGCCAGCGAGCGGCGGCGGTGCAGTACGTCGCCGCCGAGCCCGATCGCCCCCGAGACCAGCAGATCGGCCTCGCGCCACGGGTCGAGCCCGGCGGCGGTCCGCCAGAGCGCCTCGGCCGTCTGCCGGCGGCGCCGGGCGTGTGCGGCGGAACCGGCCGGCGGCGCGGCCGGGGGAGCGGGCGGCTGTTTGCGCCGCCGGTACGCCTTGGCCTGGCAGCTGCGGGAGCAGTACAGCGCCGGCCGCGGGGCCCGTGACGGTGGTGTTCACGCAGGGCGCGATCCGCCTGCTCGTCGACCACCGGAACACCGGACTGCTCGGCTGGCTCGGCACCGGCTTCGGCGGCACGCTGGCCGCCCACGGGCTGCTCGTCGCGGTGGGCCTGCTGCTGACCGGCTGGTCCCATACCCGCGCCAAGGCCCTCGGCCGGCGCGGCTGACGGTGCCGTCATGCCAGACGCCCGGCCCCATGGTGCATGAGGGCCGGGCGTCAGACGTTTCCTCGGGCGACCGCTAGCCCACGTGGACCCGCGGACGGCGGCGCGGGTCCGGCTCGGCGCGGCGCAGGACCTCGCGGGTCACCGGCGCGACCTCACCGTCACCGAAGACCAGGAACCGCAGCAGATGGCTCAGCGGATGGCCCTCGGTCCAGTTGAAGTACGCATGCGGCACCTCACCGGTGCGCTCGCGCAGCTGCATCAGCACGGCGGCGA
Source organism: Streptomyces sp. NPDC021749 (assembly GCF_040640655.1). Classification (NCBI taxonomy): domain Bacteria; kingdom Bacillati; phylum Actinomycetota; class Actinomycetes; order Kitasatosporales; family Streptomycetaceae; genus Streptomyces; species Streptomyces sp. NPDC021749. The sequence goes on from NZ_JBFACE010000018.1 coordinate 109,672, forward strand.
TGGTGTTCGCCACGCCCGCACCCTCCACCCGCAGGATCTGCGCGCCGTACTCCTCCGCGCCCCGCACATGCAGGTTCGCGGTGAAGTCCGAGGAGTCGGTGACCGTCACCTCCAGGAACAGCACCGGCCGCCCGTCGGGTATGTGGGTCTCCTCGCGCTGGCTGTACTCCTTCTGCCGGTACTCCTGCGCGTCCCGCTCCTGCGGCTCGTTCGCGATGACCCGCAGCGGTCCGGCCGCGATCGCGGTGTCGATCAGCCGGGTCGCGGTCTCGTCGAAGTCGACCTGCACGGCGCGCAGTTCGAAGGCGCGGTGCACCCGGGACGCGAACGAGGTCAGCAGCATCCCGAGGATGAACAGCAACGCGATCTTCAGACCGTCCGGCCGCTCGATGACATTGGTGACCAGGGTGTAGCCGAAGACCAGGGTGATCGCGCCGAAGCCGACGGCGGCCGCCCGGTGCCGCCGGTGCCGGGCCGCGACGGTGGAGGCGAACGACGCCGACAGCATCAGCACCAGCACACCCGTCGCGTACGCCCCGCTCTGGTCGTCGACGCTGGCGTTGAAGACGACGGTGATGCCGAAGGCGATGGCCAGGAAGATCAGCACCAGCGGGCGCACCGCCCGGGTCCACTCCGGGGCCATGCCGTAGCGCGGCAGGTAACGCGGTACGAGATTCAGCAGCCCGGCCATCGCCGAGGCCCCGGCGAACCAGAGGATGGCGATGGTGGAGATGTCGTAGACCGTGCCGAACGCCTCGCCCAGGTACTCGTGCGCCAGATAGGCCAGCGCGCGGCCGTTCGCCGAACCGCCGGACTCGAACTCCTTCTGCGGGATCAGCAGGGTGGTGGCCAGGCTCGACAGCAGCAGGAAGCCGCTCATGATCAGCGCCGCGGTGGTCAGCAGCCGGCGGGTGCCGCGGATCCGGCCGGCCGGTTTGGCCGCGGTGTCGGTGGCCTCACCGCGGATCTGCGGCATCACCGCCACACCGGTCTCGAAGCCGGACATGCCCAGCGCCAGCTTCGGGAAGACCAGCAGCGCCACTCCGACGATCGCCAGCGGCGAGGAGTGCTCGGCGGACATCGCCCCCCACCAGTCACCGACCACCACCGGGTGCGCCAGCACATGCCAGGCCGCGGTGGACAGCACGACGACGTTCAGCGTCAGATACAGCCCGACCAGCCCGACCGCGATGCCGATCGCCTCGCGGAAACCCTTGAGGAACACCGCGCCCAGCGCGGCCAGCAGCAGCAAGGTGATCCACAGGTTCGCACCGTGCAACGCCGACGGCGCGAACGGGTTCTCCACCACGTGCGCCGAGGCGTCGGCGGCCGACAACGTCATCGTGATGACGAAGTCCGTGGCGGCGAACCCCAGCAGCACCAGGACCAGCAGCTTCCCCGCCCACCAGGGCAGCAGCCGCTCCAGCATGGCGATCGAACCCTCGCCGTTCGGGCTTTCCTTGGCCACCCTGCGGTACACCGGCAGGGCACCGAGCAGGGTCAGCGCGATCAGCACGAGGGTGGCGAACGGCGAGAGCAGCCCGGCCGCCAACGCGGCGATACCCGGCTGGTAGCCGAGCGTCGAGAAGTAGTCGACACCGGTGAGGCACATGACCCGCCACCAGTGGTGCCCCTTGTGCTCGGCCGGCGGCGTGCCGTGCGGCCCGGGGTGGCGGGCGGTCCGGCTGCTCAGCCCGTCCAGCAGCCAGCTGCGCCACCGCGGGCCGGGGACGGCCGGGGCGGCAGGCGGGGGCTCCGCCTCGGTACGCGTGCTCATGCGGGTCGTCCTGTCATCCATCGGTCGTCGGTTCGGGCAACGAGGAGCGAGTATGCATCACCGGCTATCGCCCGTTTCTGCCACCCTGGCCACTTCTGCCCGCCCGGTACGCCAACCCGGCGTCAGGAACGCGTCAATATGCTGCCGCGGCCCGTAGACACGGCGTCAAAGCACCCGACACGGCGGTCTCATCTCTGCTCCGGCGCGCACGCCGGCGGCAGGCCCGTGCGACCGCGGGGGTGGGCCAGCAGGCCGCCGGTCAGCAGCAGGACGGTCACGCCGGCCTGCTGGTCCGCCTGCTCACCGCGCTCGCGGGCGCGGGCCGCGCCGCCGTGCCGCGGGCCGTACGACGGCACCCGTGGGCGGGGGCCGGGGACGTCACCAGCAGCGGCACCGGACGTGCCGGCGTGCCGCCTTGTGGCCGTAGCGGTGGTGGCCGTGGCCGCAGCGGTGGCCCCGGGCGGCGCGCCGCCGCTTGCCCGGTGCGGACAGGAGCCCAAGCCCGGTCCCCAGCATCCAGACGTCCTTGGCCAGCGCGAGCCCTTCGTCGGTCGGCCGCGGGCTGCCCGGCTCGTGCATCCCCGGGGTGCGCAGGTACATCCCGACCAGCCCGCCGGAGAACCCGGTCAGCGCCAGCCCGGCCAGCCGGGTGGGCACGAAGGGCGCCAGGAGCGCACCGCCGACCGCGACCTCCGAGCACGCCAGCAGCCGGGTGAACCGCTCGGCGGGAATCCTCCGCAGGAAGGGGTACGCGGTGCAGGCCATTCCGTGCAGGCCCTCGGCGGTCGCCCGGTCGGCCTTCAGCATCGTCAGCCCGGCATTCAGGATGAACGCGCCGGTGGCCAGGCGCGGGGCCACATCACGCACGTCGGGCAGCAGCACCATCGGAGCCTCCGTGATCGGGTCGTCGGCCCCCCGACCGAGCTTAGCCACGGGCCCACGGACGGGCATCCGGGCACCTGCCGGGCCGTCCGTCCCCCGGGTCACAGCGCCGGTACGTCGTCCCACTGGTCGAGGACGTCCTCGGCCGAGTCCGGGCCGCCCTCCTGCTGCCCGTCGAGGGACTGCTCGGTCCAGATGACCTTGCCGCCCGGGGTGTAACGGGTGCCCCAGCGCTGGGCGAACTGGGCGACGAGGAACAGCCCGCGGCCGCCCTCGTCGGTGGTGGCGGCCCGGCGCAGGTGCGGCGAGGCGCTGGTCCCGTCGGAGACCTCGCAGATCAGCGCGCGGTCGTGCAGCAGCCGCACCCGGATGGGCTGGGCGCCGTACCGGATGGCGTTGGTGATCAGCTCACTGAGGATCAGCTCGGTGGTGAACTCGATCGCCGCAAGCCCCCACGACTCCAGCTGCCGCATGCAGGCGGCCCGGATGGGCGCCACCGCGGCCGGGTCGGAGGGCACGTCCCATTCGGCCACCCGGGAGGGGCCCAGCAGCCGCGTACGGGCCACCAGCAGGGCGATGTCATCGCTGGGGTGCTCGGGCAGCATCGCGTCGAGGACCGCCGCGCAGATCTGGTCCGGGTCCCGCCGGCCAGCGGACTCCAGGGCGGTGTGCAGCATCGCCAGCCCCGTGTCGATGTCGCGGTCGCGGTCCTCCACCAGCCCGTCGGTGTACAGCACCAGCCGCGAACCCTCCGCCAGCGTCAGTTCCGCGGTCTCCACGGGCACGCTCGCCCCCAGCCCCAGCGGCGGCGAGACCGGCACGTCGGGGTACGTGACGGACCCGTCCGGGTGCACCAGCGCCGGCCCCGGGTGCCCCGCCCGGGCCACGGTCGCCCGGCCGGCCACCGGGTCGTAGATGGCGTACAGACAGGTGGCGCCGGTGATCCCGGTCCCGCCGCCGTCCGGCCGGACCCCTTCCGTGTCGCTGCCGATGCCCGGCCAGGCCACCGCGTCGCCGTCCGTGTCCCCGAGCCGCCGGCCCGCCGCCCGGGCCTCGTCCGTGTCGATATGGCTGACCAGCTCGTCCAGATGGTTGAGCAGCTCGTCGGGCGGCAGGTCGAGGGCGGAGAAGTTGTGCACGGCGGTGCGCAGCCGGCCCATGGTCGCGGCGGCGTGCAGCCCGTGCCCGACGACGTCGCCGACGACCAGCGCGACCCGGGTGCCGGGCAGCGGGATCACATCGAACCAGTCGCCGCCGACCCCCGCCTGCGCGGGCAGGTAGCGGTGGGCCACCTCCAGCGCGGACTGCTCGGGGAGGGCCTGCGGGAGCAGGCTGCGCTGCAGGGTGACGGCCGTGGTGTGCTCGCGGGTGTAGCGGCGGGCGTTGTCGATGGAGATCGCGGCCCGTGCGGCGAGCTCCTCGGCGAAGGTCAGGTCCTCGTCCTCGAAGTCGTCGGAGTCGTCCGAGCGCCAGAAGCTGACCACCCCCAGCACCACGCCCCGTGCCTGCAGCGGCACGCTGATCAGCGAGCGGATCCGGGCGTCCAGCACCCGCCGGCTGCCCTCCAGGTCCTGCCGCCGCCACTCCTCCGACCGGCGCAGATCGGGCACGAGCACGGTCCGGCGACTCGCCAGGCTCGTCGCCATCGGCGTACCGGGCACGAACCGCAGCACCTCCCCGACCCGGTAGATCGCCGAGCCCTCCGGCACGCCCCGGACCGCCATCCGCCGCAGTTCGGTGGTCAGCGCGGCCTCCGGTTCGTCGCCGCGCAGCACCGGCTCCAGCAGTTCGACGGTGACCACGTCGGCGAACCGCGGCACCGCCACATCGGCCAGCTCCGCCGCGGTCCGCCCGACGTCCAGCGTCGTACCGATCCGCAGCCCCGCGTCGTAGATCAGCCTCAGCCGCTCCTGGGCCACCTCGGCGCGCCCGGCCAGCGCCCGCAGTTCGGTGGTGTCCCGCAGCGTCACCGCCGACCCGGCCGGACCGCCGAACGGCGCGGTCGGCCGGACGTTGACCGCGAGCAGCCGGTCACCCGCCAGATACACCTCGTCGGTGGCCTTCCGGCCGGACGCCAGCAGGGCGCCGAGCCGGGGCTCCAGTCCCAGCTCCGCGAGCGGCCGCCGTTCCTGGTCCGCGTCCGCGGGCAGATCGAGCAGCCGCCGCGCCTCGTCGTTGGCCAGCACCAGCCGCCCGTCACTGTCGATGATCAGCACGCCCTCCCGTACGGCGTGCAGCACCGCGTCGTGGTGGTCGTACATCCGCCGCATCTCGGCCGGGTCCAGGCCGTGCGTCTGCCGCTGCAACCGGCGGTTGACCAGTACCGCCCCGGCGCCGACCAGCAGCAGCGCCCCCGCGGCGGACCCGAGCAGCAGCGGCAGTTGGTGCTCCACCCGCTGGTTCGCCCGCTCGGCCCGGATCCCCACGGACACCAGCCCCACCACCGATCGGTCGGTGTCCTCGACCGGCACCACGGTGGCCACGGTGGGCCCCACGGCGGAGGTGAAGGTGGCGGTGAGCGTCTTGCCCTTCAGCGCCTCCTTGAAGCCGGGGCCGGCCACGCGTTTCCCGATCAGCCGGGGGTCGGGATGCGTCCAGCGGACCCCGTCGGGCCGGAACGCCACGATGTAGTCGACCCCGGTCGCCTTCCGGGTCGCCTCCGCCTGGGGCTGCAGCACCGCGCTCGGATCCGTGGACTTCATGGCGGCGAGGGTGCCCGGTGTGTGCGCGAAGCTCTCCGCCTCGACGAGTGAACGCTGCCGCGCATCGTCCATCACCGCACTCTGCGCCTGGAGGACCATCGCCACCACGGCGGCGACGATCAACAGCAGCACGAGGGCGAACTGCACCACGAACACCTGGCCCGCCACGCTGTGCGCCGTCAGCAGCGCCCGGAGGCGGCCCCCGGCGGACGACGACGAGCCCTGCGACCCGCCACCGTTCCGCCGGAAATTTTCCCTCATGCCCCATATTTAGCATTCTGTTCCCGTGTGGGCGGGGCGAGCTGCCGATGGCGGCGGCCCGTGCCGCACCCGCCCGAGGGCGAGGCGCGGCACGGCCCGTGCCGCCTCCCGTTCGCTGAACCGGCTCAGGGGACCGGCTCCAGCGATCGGCTCAGGGAATCGACTCGGGGAATCGACGGGGAATCGGACGCCGCCGGAAAAACAGTGGCGCCGCGGAGCGGGCCGGTTTACGGTGAGCGGGTTCCGGAGGGCGGTCCCAGGCCGCTTTCCCTGTCGGCCGTTGAGGAATCCGGGAGGTGAATACCGATGGCTGTCGTTGCGAAGGGCGCTGCCCGCATCCAGGAGTTCATCACGTTCACTTCCATGGTCTCCGGCTGACTCGACGTCACTTCCGCTCTTCCTGCTGCTGCGCACGGGTGCCTGTGCGCGCTGCGACGTGGGCCGGGGGCCGCTTTCCCTGAAGGGTCCTTGCGTTGTTCGACCTCGATCTTTCTGCTGCGCATCCGTTGACGGCCTACGGCTGGGACGACGGGTTCGCGGAGAGTTTCACCCCCTTCGCCGGGCAGGGGTTCGTGCCCGGCCGTGTCGTCCGTGTGGATCGCGGACGCGTGGACGCCGTCGTGCCCGACGGCGACGGCGTCCGTACCGTGCTGGCGGACACCGCGCTGGTGGCGACCGGTGATCCGATGCGGGTGCCGTGCACGGGCGACTGGGCCGTCATCGATCTGGAGAACGGGCGGGCCGGTGACCATGTGGACGGCGTCCTGCGGGCGTTGCTGCCGCGGCGGACGTCGTTCGTGCGGTCCACCTCGTCGAAGCGTTCCGAGGGGCAGATCCTGGCGGCGAACGTCGATCACGCGGTGATCGCGGTCTCGCTGGCCGATGCGCTGGACCTCGGGCGGATCGAACGGTTCGTCTCGCTGGCCTGGGAGAGCGGCGGTCAGCCCCTCGTGGCGCTGACCAAGGCCGACCTGGCCGGGGACGGGCGCGGGCTCGCGCATCTGGTGGCGGACGCCGAATCGGCCGCCCCCGGGGTGCAGGTGCTGGCCGTCAGCTCGCTGACCGGTGAGGGGCTCGACGTACTGGCCGCCGTACTGGCCGGGGGCACCTCGGTGCTCCTGGGGCAGTCCGGCGCGGGCAAGTCCTCACTGGCGAACGCGCTGGTCGGGGCGAGCGTGCAGACCGTACAGGCCATCCGGGACCGGGACGGCAAGGGACGGCACACCACGACCACCCGCGACCTGCTCGCGCTGCCCGGCGGTGGCGTGCTGATCGATACGCCCGGGCTGCGCGGGGTCGGGATGTGGGACGCCGAGGGCGGCCTGTCCCGGACGTTCTCGGACGTCGAGGCGCTGGCCGAGGAGTGCCGCTTCCACGACTGCGCACATGAGACCGAGCCGGGCTGTGCGGTCCAAGCCGCCGTGGAGAACGGTGAGTTGGCGGAACGCCGGCTGGAGAGCTACCGGAAGCTGCTGCGGGAGAACCAGCGCATCGTCGCCAAGACGGACGCCCGGCTGCGGGCCGAGCTCCGGCGGGACTGGAAGCAGAAGCAGGCGCTGGGCCGGCACATGATGGAGCGGAAGAGGGGATCGGAACGGTGAGCTGAGATCGAGAAGCAGAGCAGGTGAGGTGAGCCGGGGCCCGGGGAGCCGGTGCCAGGGCCGCGGCGCCTCCCGGTCCCGGAAACGTCAGGTCCGAAATCCGCCGGTCGAGGCGTCCTGCCGGGCGCAGACTGGAGGGGTGATGGACGACGAGACCAGGTACGAAGCGGTGTCCAGCCGGGACGCACGGTTCGACGGGGAGTTCTTCTTCGCGGTGGTGACGACCGGTATCTACTGCCGGCCGAGCTGCCCGGCGGTCACTCCCAAGCGGGTGAACGTGCGGTTCTTCCCGTCGGCCGCGGCCGCCCAGGCCGCCGGCTTCCGGGCCTGCCGGCGGTGCCGGCCGGACGCCGCGCCCGGCTCGGCCGACTGGAACGTGCGCGCCGACCTGGTGGGCCGGGCCATGCGGTTCATCGGTGACGGCGTGGTCGACCGGGAGGGCGTCGCCGGGCTGGCGCAGCGGCTGGGCTACAGCGCCCGCCAGGTGCAGCGGCAGCTGACCGCGGAGCTGGGCGCCGGACCGGTCGCGCTGGCCCGGGCCCGCCGGGCACACACCGCACGGGTGCTGCTGCAGACCACGGCGCTCCCGGTGACCGAGCTGGCCTTCGCCGCCGGGTTCGCCAGCATCAGACAGTTCAACGACACCATGCGGGAGATCTACGCCGGTACGCCGAGCGAGCTGCGGGCCGCGGCGGTGGGCGGGCGCGGACGCGGCGGCGGCACGACCACGCGAGCCCGGCCCGCCCCGAGCGCCGGCGCCGGCTCGGCGGCCGGCGGGATTCCGCTGCGGCTGGCCCACCGGGGCCCGTACGCGGCCGCGGAGATCTTCGACTTCCTGGCGGAGCGGGCGGTCCCGGGCGTGGAGGAGGTACGCGGCGGGCCCGGCGCGCGCACCTACCGCCGCACCCTGCGACTCACCTACGGCAGCGGGATCGCCGAGGTCGAGGAGCCGCCCGCGGGGCCGCGCCGGCGGCCTCGGCCGCCCGCCGGCCGGGTGTGCCCGGCGTCCCGCGGCGGGGACGGCGGCTGGCTGGAGTGCCGGCTGCTCCTGACCGACCTGCGGGACCTGTCCACGGCCGTGCAGCGGCTGCGCCGGCTCTTCGACCTGGACGCCGACCCGTACGCCGTCGCCGAGCGGCTCGGCGCCGACCCGCTGCTCGCCCCGTTGGTGGCCGAGCGCCCGGGCCTGCGCTCGCCGGGCGCGGCGGACCCGGAGGAAATGGCCGTGCGGATCGTGCTCGGCGGGCCGCCGGAGCGCGCCGCCGAGCTGGTGCGGGCCCACGGCAAGCCGCTGGACGCCGCGGACGGCGGGCTGACCCACCTCTTCCCGGCGCCCGCGGAACTGACCGGTGCGGACGTCCCCGGGCCGGTGCGTGCGCTGTGCACCGCGCTCGCCGACGGCACGGTCCTGCTGGACGCCGGCACCGACCGGGCCGCCGCCGAGCGGGCGCTGGCCGCGCTGCCCGGCGTCGGGCCGCGCACCGCCGCGTACATCAGGATGCGGGCGCTGGGCGACCCGGACGTGGGCGCCCCCGACGTGGGCGAGCGGGCCGGGGACACGGACGGGGCGGAGCGGGAAGCGGGGTCCTGGCGGCCCTGGGGCGCGTACGCCCTGCACCATCTGTGGCGGGCGGGGCTGCTCCCACCGGGCGAGATGGCGGGCGGGTCGGCTCAGGTCGCGACCACCGTCCCTGCCCAGCCGCCGACCACCAGCAAGCAGGCGAACAGTTCGACCAGCACGCTCAGACCGAGGGTGCGCATCACCGTGCGGGTCGAGGCCCAGGCGTCGCCGCGGCCACCGAGCCGCACGCGTTCCAGCAGGTAGAGGCCGCCGACCGCGCCCACCACGGCGCCGATCACCGGCAGCACGAAGAAGCCGACGATGCCGGCCGCCCCGGCCAGGAACAGGGTCCGGTACGGCGCACCCGCGGCCCGCAGATCGCGCACCGGCAGCAGCCACTTCAGCGCCTGATTGAGCAACAGCAGGGCGGTGGCGCCCATCAGCACCGCCCAGGCCGGGCCGGACTTCTCCGTCGCCGCCCACCACAGCACGCCCGCCCACACGATCAGCGGCCCGGGGATTCCGGGTACCAGCACCCCGATCAGCCCGAGCAGCATCACCAGGCCGACCGCGCCCAGCTGCCACGCGCTCATGGCCCCAGACTGCCGGACCCGGCCCGGAAGCGCTTGCCGGCCGACCGCGACCGTGCGGACGGCGCCGCCTGCCGCCGGCACCCGACCGGCCCAACACCCGCCCGCGGCCCGCCGGGCAGACGGCGGACAGCGGAGGCGCACCGCCCTCCCGCATGGGTTCATGGGAGCAGGCCCTCGTACCCCGGCCCCCCTTCCGACCCTGGGAGCGACAGCGACATGGCGAAGCAGACCGTGGCCGAGCAGTTCGTGGACATCCTGGTGCGGGCGGGGGTGCGGCGCCTCTACGGTGTCGTCGGCGACAGCCTCAACCCGGTGGTGGACGCGGTCCGCCGGAACTCCGCCATCGACTGGATCCAGGTCCGGCACGAGGAGGCCGCGGCCTTCGCCGCCGGGGCGGAGGCGCAGCTCACCGGCAAGCTCGCGGCCTGCGCCGGTTCGTGCGGACCGGGCAATCTGCACCTCATCAACGGCCTCTTCGACGCGCACCGTTCCATGGCCCCGGTCCTCGCGCTGGCCTCGCACATCCCCTCCAGCGAGATCGGCACCACGTTCTTCCAGGAGACCCACCCCGACCGGCTCTTCGCCGAGTGCAGCCACTACAGCGAGCTGATCTCCAGCACCAAGCAGATGCCCCGGGTACTGCAGACCGCCATCCAGCACGCCGTCGGACAGAGCGGTGTCGCGGTGGTTTCCCTGCCCGGGGACATCGCCGCCGAGCCGGCGCCCGAGCGCGCCTTCCAGCACGCGCTGGTCACCACCCGGCCCCTGGCGCGGCCCGGGGACGACGAGATCGACGCGCTGGCCCGGATGGTCGACGACGCCCGCAAGGTCACGCTCTTCTGCGGCAGCGGCACGGCCGGTGCGCACGCCGAGGTGATGGAGTTCGCCGAGCGGGTCAAGGCCCCGGTGGGTCACGCCCTGCGCGGCAAGGAATGGATCCAGTACGACAACCCCTACGACGTCGGCATGAGCGGACTGCTCGGCTACGGCGCGGCCTACGAGGCGACCCACGAGTGCGATCTGCTGCTCCTGCTCGGCACGGACTTCCCCTACAACGCGTTCCTGCCCGACGACGTCAAGATCGTCCAGGTCGACGTCCGGCCCGAACACCTGGGCCGCCGCACCAAGCTCGACCTCGCCGTCTGGGGCGACGTCCGCGAAACGCTGCGCTGTCTCCTCCCCAAGGTCAGGGAGAAGACGGACCGCAGGTTCCTCGACCGGATGCTGAAGAAGCACGCGGACGCGCTGGAGGGCGTGGTCAAGGCGTACACGAGGAAGGTGGAGAAGCACGTACCGATCCACCCCGAGTTCGTCGCCTCGGTGCTCGACGAGGAGGCCGCCGACGACGCGATCTTCACGGTCGACACCGGGATGTGCAACGTCTGGGCGGCGCGCTACCTCACCCCCAACGGCCGCCGCCGGGTCATCGGCTCCTTCAGCCACGGTTCCATGGCCAACGCGCTGCCGCAGGCGATCGGCGCCCAGTTCCTCGACCGCCGCCGCCAGGTCGTCTCGATGTCGGGCGACGGCGGATTCGCCATGCTGATGGGCGACTTCCTCACCCTGGTCCAGTACGACCTGCCGGTGAAGGTGGTGCTGTTCAACAACTCCTCGCTGGGCATGGTCGAACTGGAGATGATGGTCTCCGGCCTGCCGTCGTACGGCACCACCAACCACAACCCGGACTTCGCGGCGATCGCCCGCGCGGCCGGGGTGTACGGGGTCCGGGTGGAGAAGCCCAAGCAGCTGCGCGGGGCGCTGCGCGAGGCCTTCAAGCACGACGGGCCCGCGCTGGTCGACGTCGTCACCGATCCGCACGCGCTGTCCATCCCGCCGAAGATCAGCGCGGAGATGGTCTCCGGCTTCGCGCTGTCGGCCGGCAAGATGGTGCTGGACGGCGGGGTCGGCCGGATGCTCCAGATGGCCCGCTCCAACCTGCGGAACATCCCCCGGGTGTGAGCCGCGGCGGGTGCACGGTCACCCGGCCGGGTGCTGGGGCCGGAGCCGCAGCGTCAGGATCTGGAACGGGCGCAGCTCCAGCGTCAGTTCCGCGGTCGGCCCCTCCTCCTCGTCGTGCAGCGGACGTTCCAACAGGTCGGTCACGGTGGCCCGTTCGACCGGGAAACCGGGCGAGAGGGTGCCGGTGGCGCGGCCGCCCCGGGACTCGTAGAGCCGGACCACCACGTCGCCGCTGCGGTCCTCGGCGAGCTTGACCGACTCGACGGTCAGCGCCGGGTGGTCCACGCGGACCAGCGGCGGCACCGGCGGCGCGGCGGCGGTCCGGAGGGGGAGGTTGAGGGCGAGGCCCTCGGCGACCGCGGCGCCGGTCGTGGCGCCGGGCAGCAGGGCGTAGCGGAACCGGTGGCTGCCCTGGTCGGTCGCCGGGTCGGGGCTGTGCGGAGCGCGCAGCAGGGTCAGCCGCACGGTCGTGCCCAGGCCCTCGGCGTGCGGGACGCGGGTGACGTCGTGGCCGTAGGTGGAGTCGTTGAGCAGCGCGACGCCGTAACCCGGCTCGGCCACCCGCAGCCAGCGGTGCGCGCAGATCTCGAAACGGGCCGCGTCCCAGCTGGTGTTGGTGTGGGTGGGCCGGTGGACGTGCCCGAACTGGATCTCGGCGGTGGACCGTTCGGCGTGCACGTCCAGCGGGAAGGCGGCCTTGAGGACCTTCTCCGACTCGTGCCAGTCGATGTCGGTGAGCACGTCGAGGCGGTGCGCACCGGCCCGCAGCGTCAGCTCCTGGACGACCCGGGACGCGCCGAACGACCTGGTCACCCGCACGGTCGCGGTCAGCGGCCCGGAGGCGAGCAGCTCGACGGAGTCGGCGGCGGTCAGATCGGTGTGCCGGTGGCGGTAGTGCCGGTCGAGGTCCCAGGCGTCGTACTTGGTCGGGTGGTCGGGGTGCAGCTGGAGCAGATTGCCCCGGGCGCCGGGCGCCAGCACCTCCCGGCCGGCGTGCAGATCGCGGACCGAGGCCAGCAGGCCGTCGGTGTCGAGACGGACCCGGAGCAGCCCGTTGTCGAGGGTGAGGGTGCCGTCGTCGCCGGTGGTGGCCCGGACGGGCGCGGGCGGCGGAACGGGAGAGCCCGGCCCGGGCGGGCGGACGGCCGCCGCACCCAGCGCGGGGACGTGCACCGCGACGGCCGAACCCCCGCCGTCCCCGTCTCCCGGCAGCTCGACGATCTCGTCCCGGTCGTACGGCGAGGCGTTGAACACCGTGGGCGGCGCGCCGTCCGCCGCCCGGCCCAGCGCGGCGAGCGCCTCCTCGATGATGCCGGTCAGCTCCGCCTCGACCGCCGCGTAGGTGTCCCGGGCCTCCCGGTGCACCCAGGCGATCGACGAACCCGGCAGGATGTCGTGGAACTGGTGCAGCAGCACGGTCTTCCAGATCCGGTCCAGCGCCTCGTACGGATACCCGTACCCGGCCTGCCCACCCCCGGCGGCGGCCGCCCGGACCGCCGCCGTCGCCGCCCACAACTCCGCCTCGCGCAGCAGGTGTTCACTGCGTCGGTTGCCCTGTTTGGTCTTGGCCTGCGAGGTGTACGTGCCCCGGTGGTACTCCAGGTACAGCTCGCCCGACCAGACCGGCGCGGTCGCCCCGTACTCCTCGTGGGCCGCCGCGAAGAACCGTGCCGGCGGTTCGATCTCCACCCGCGGGGAGCCCTCCAGGGAGCGCAGCCGGCGGGCCCGCTCCAGCATCTCGCGGGTCGGGCCGCCCCCGCCGTCACCCCAGCCGAACGGGACCAGGGAGCGGGTGGCCCGGCCCTTCTCCGCGAAGTTCCGTTCGGCATGGGCGAGTTCGGCACCGTGCAGCCGCGAGTTGTAGGTGTCGACCGGCGGGAAGTGGGTGAAGACGCGGGTGCCGTCGATGCCCTCCCACCAGAAGGTGTGGTGCGGCATCCGGTCGGTCTGGTTCCAGGACAGCTTCTGGGTCAGGAACCACCGTGCGCCGGCGAGCCGGGCCAGCTGCGGGAAGGCCGCGGTGTAGCCGAAGGAGTCCGGCAGCCAGATCTCCTCGGTCTCCACCCCCAGCTCCTCCAGGAAGAACCGCTTGCCGTGCACCAGCTGCCGGGCCAGCGCCTCGCCGCCGGGCATGTTGGCGTCCGACTCCACCCACATCGAACCGACCGGCGCCCAGGTGCCGTTGCGCACCGCCTCCTTGATGCGCTCCCAGACGTGCGGCTGGTGCTCCTTGACCCAGGCGTACTGCTGCGCCTGCGAACAGGCGAACACCAACTCCGGGTATTCGCCAGCGAGTTGGGTGACATTGGCGAAGGTGCGGGACGCCTTGCGGACGGTCTCCCGCAGCGGCCACAGCCAGGCGGAGTCGATGTGGGCGTGCCCGGTGGCCGAGAGCCGGTGGGCGCTGGCCGCGGCCGGCCGGCGGAGGACCCCGGCCAGCGCGGCCCGCCCGTCCTCCGCGGTGCCCGCCACGTCGTGCAGGTCCAGCGCGTCCAGCATGTCCTCCAGCGCCCGCAGGATCTCGTGCCGGCGCGGGCGGTCGGCCGGCAGCTGTGGCATCAGCTCGGCCAGCACCTCGATGTCGAGCACGAGGTGCCAGACGGTCTCGTCGAGGACCGCCAGGTCCGCCGAGGCGAAGCGGTACAGCGGACGGTCCGGCGCGGTGCGGACGTCGCCGAGGTCGGTGGGGCGGAAATCCCGCAGCACCGCCGGGTTCGCGGCGGCCTCCAGCAGCAGCCGCACCTCCTCACCGCCGCGGGCCGGCGCCCCGACGGGGACGTGCCGGTTGCGCGGATGGATCCCCTTCAGCGGTACGCCCTCGGCGTCGTACACCAGGCCCTCCGCCTGGAAACCGGGGCCGTCGCCGCTGAACCCGGGATCGATCACGGCCTCCACCCGCCGCCCCGCCCACCCCTCGGGCACCTCACCCGCCAGCCGGAACCAGCTCGTCGACCACGGCGGCCCCCACGCCTCGCCCACCGCGAACGGCACGTACTCCGCCCTCAGCGCCTCCGCCACCGGCCGCGGTTCGCCCGGCGCGTGCCACACGGCCACCCGCAGCGGCACCCGCGCCGCGTACACCGCGGGCCGGATGAACTGCTCCAGCGCCCGTGCCAGGCGCCCCTCCACCAGCAGTCGGTCGTCGTGCACGGCGGCTCCTCCCGCTCGTCCGGCCCCACCCGAGAGGCATACCCGGTGCGGCCCGCTCGCCCACCCGGCGCGCGGGCGACCGCGCGCCCCGAAGCGGAAGCGGACGGAAGCATGGCGACTGTCCCGATGGGCATGCTGAGCGTGAGGCTGTTCGAGACCGGACGCCGAGGTCCGTGGGGGGCGGGGGAGAGCATGCGTCAGCCTGTGCGGCGCGCGGAACGGGAAAGACGACAGACGACGACCGAGCAGGACGCGGGGGGTGCGGCGCGGGCGCCGGGCGTGCTGGAGCGGAAGGTGCGCCGGGCCGATCTGCGCGCTGTCGGCGAGGTCCGCAGGGAGCTGCGGCAATTACTCAGCCGGTGGGCGGCCCCCGGTGGCGGCGAACTCGCGGAGGTCGCCACGCTGCTCACCAGTGAACTGGTCACCAACGCCCTGGTCCACGCCGGGGGCGACGCGGTCGTCACTGCGAGCGTCGGCGACCGGCTGCGGGTCGAGGTGCGGGACTGTGCTCCCGGGCGCCCGGAGGTGCGTGCGGCGACCGCGGACGGGACGTCGGGCCGGGGGCTGATGCTGGTGCGCGCCCTGGCCGACGCATGGGGGATACGCAGCGAGGGATTCGGCAAATGCGTCTGGTTCGAGCTGGGCGGCGGACCGGCCTGACCAGGAGTCGGGGGTGTCGGTCGGCGCGGTCCGCCGCCGGTCAGCCGAATTGCCGTTCGATCTCGGCGAGTTTCTCCTCCAGGGAGTCCAGACGGGGCAGCGTCTGGGTGTCGTCCTCCGCGGTGAGGTCCACGGCCCGCCGGGGCCGGGCCGCGGGATCGGCGGTATCCGTGGCGGTGACCGCGTCGGGGTCAGCGCCGGACACGGCCTTGAGGGCCGGGCGGGAGCGCACCGGCAGCTCTACGGCGGGCAGGGGTGGCGGATCGCCCGCTATGGCGGAGTCCGGACCGGCCACCTCCGCGCCGGCGGGCGTGACCGCCAGCTGCCGGCCGGCGCCCCGGCCGATGCCCCAGCCGCGGTGCTGGCGGTTGATCGCCTTGATCCGGGCCCGGTCGAGTTTGCCCTGCTCGCGGCGGCGCAAGCGGTTCTGCTCCCGCTCCCGCCGGTCCTCGCGGACCTCCTCGACGGCCTCGTCCAGCGTCCGTACGCCCTCCAGCAGCATCAGCGACCAGGCCGCGAAGGTCTCGCGGGGCGCGCGCAGCCAGCGCACGATCCGGATCTGCGGCAGCGGCCGGGGCACCAGCCCCTGCTCCCGCAGCGCCGCCCGGCGGGTCTGCTTCAGCGCGCGGTCGAAGAGCACCGCGGCCGACAGGGACATCCCGGCGAAGAACTGCGGGGCGCCGGCGTGGTCCAGGCCGCGCGGCGCGTGCACCCAGTTGAACCACGCCGCGGCGCCCGCGAAGGTCCACACCAGCATGCGCGAGCCCAGCGCCGCGTCGCCGTGACTGGCCTCGCGCACGGCGAGCACCGAGCAGAACATCGCCGCGCCGTCGAGCCCGAACGGCACCAGGTACTCCCAGCCGTCGGTGAGGCCGAGGTTCTGCACGCCGAAACCGACCAGCCCGTGGAAGGACAGCGCGGCGGCGACCGCGGCACAGCAGAAGAGCAGGAGATAGGAGGCGGAGGCGAAGACGGCCTCCTTGCGGCGGCGGCGCTCCTCGCTGCGTTCCCAGGAGTCATCGCTGCCCGACTGCGCGGCCGTCCGGCGGCCGCGCACCACCAGCACCGCGGCGCCCATCACGGCCCCCAGCGACAGGACACCGGGAACCAGCCAATTCAGCGATATGTCGGTCATTCTCATTGTGGGGACCCCTTGCCTCGGATACGCGATTTCGCGCGACATCCTGGCGGAATCCGCCCGTCCCCCAAGGGCTTTCGGAGCAAGAGAACGCCAAGGAGGGGAAGGACCGGCAAATAGCGGACGCCACCCTCGAACTGCCGTATGCGCACGGCCTGTTGAGTTCGAATTCGGCGACCCGATCGGGTGGTGTGGGGGTCAGCTGGTTGCGGTGAGACGGGTGAGGCGATCCGCGTCGCAGGTGCGCGGACAGGTGATGCAGGTGTCCTCAGGACGCAGCGTGTAGAACATGCAGCAGCTGGCCCGGTCCCGGGTCTGCAGCGCCGCCCCGTCCGGACCGGTCAGCGTACGGAAACCGGCGCCGCCCACGTACGGGGCGGTGGCGCCCGGCAGCAGCCGCGCCAGCTCCGCCACCGCGCGCGGTTCCTCGCCCAGCAGGTGCCCGAGGTACCACAGCCCCTCGACGATCTCGTCGGACGCCATGCCCCACAGCGCCCGCGGGCCGCGCCGCATCCGGCCCCGGAAGCCCTCCAGGACGGGCGCCAGATGCCCGGCCACCGCCGTCCGCACCTCCGCCCGCAGCGCCTCCTCGTCCGGCACCACCCGGGCACCGGGCAGGGCCGCCGCCGGGTCGTCCGGAAGGCACCCGAACGAGCCGATGCGCACCGCCATCCGGCCCAGCTCCCGCTGGAAGCAGACATCCTGCACGGGCAGGTACGGCACCCGGCGGTGCAGGAACCACGGGATGGTGATCAGCAGGCAGGCCGGCCAGGCATAGCGGTGCAGCGCAAAACTCGCGACGACATCGGGCCGGGCGGTCTGCCCGTAATCCCGCCGGATCTGGGCGTCGTCCCAGGCCAGGAAGGACTCCAGGGCCTCACCGCCGGCCGCGAGCCCGGCCGCGCACACCCAGCCGTCCCCGGTCGGCGGCGCCGTGTCCCACAGGGAGACCCGCAGGCCGGGGAACACCTCGGAGAGGCGCGCGTAGGACTCGGCGACGGGGTGCGTGACGGGCGGGGCGGCGAGGGCAGAAGCCATGGGGGTGACCACCGAATCGCGAGCGTTGGGGAGGTAAGGCTTACCTTATCCGACACCTTACCCGGGCCCGTCGCGAGCCAGTCCTGCGCCACCTGTACGAGGGCCGTGGCCGGCCGTTCCGCCTCCTTCCGGATTTGAACTATCGCCAAGGCCGCCTATCGTGCTGGGAATGTCAGAAGAAGCCGCCATGGAGGGCACAGCGGAGCAGCAGCCGCGCGCACGGGCCTGGGTGCCCGCGCAGCCCGGTCCCGCCGCGCCCCGGCGGCATTCGGTCCGCGCCCAGGTGCTGGCCGCGCTGCGCCGGGCCCTCGTCGACGGGGAGCTGGCCCCCGGCGAGGTCTACTCCGGCCCGGCGCTCGCCGAGCGCTACGGAGTCTCCGCGACCCCGGTCCGGGAGGCCATGCAGCAGCTCGCCGGCGAGGGCGCCGTCGAGGTCGTGCCCAACCGCGGTTTCCGGATCGCCCAACGCAGCTCCCGCGACCTCGCCGAGCTGGCCGAGGTCCGCACCATGCTGGAGGTGCCCGCGATCGTCCGACTGGCCCGGGCGCTGCCCCCGGAGCGCTGGGAGGAGCTGCGCCCGCTGGCCGCCGCGGGCGTCGCGGCCGCCGCCCGCGGCGACCGGGCCGGCTACGCCGAGGCCGACCACGCCTTCCACCAGGCCGTGATGTCGCTCACCGGCAACCGCCGGCTCACCGAGGTCACCGGCGACCTCCTCCGCCGCGCCCAGTGGTCGGCGGCCGGCGGCACCCGACTGCGTACGGCAGAGCTACTGGCCGACGCCTCCGAGCACACCGCCCTGCTCGACGCCCTGATCGCCCAGGAGTACGCGGTCGCCGAGCGGATAGCCCGAGAGCACGTGTCGGTGGCTCGGCATCCGCACTGAGGGGCGGCATCCGCATTGGGGGGCATCCGCATGGAGGGGCGGCATCCCCATTGGGGGCGGCATCCCCATTCCGGTCCGCCGGTCCGCCGGTCCGTCCGCCCGGCCCGGTCGCCCGTACTGCCCGGTCCGGTCGAGTCAGCCCGGCAGCAGCTCCGTCAGCGGGAGTTCTGCGACCTCGGCGGCCGGCCGGGAGAGGTAGAAGTCGGCGTGGTAGAAGCCGTCGGACTCCTTGCCGGCGATGGACAGACCACGCCGGGCCAGTGCCTCGAACGCCGCGCGCCGCTCGTCGGCGTCGGCGAACTGCCGCTGGCGGAACGTACGGGTGGTGAGCTGCTCGGTCACCAGCCCGGCCCGGGCGAGCAGCGCGGACACCGGCCGGTAGGAGACCGTCCGCAGGACGAACGCGGCGACCCAGGGCGGCCGGCTCACGCAATCGAAGAGCCTGCCGAAGGTCCGGGCGGAGATGTAGCCGACACCGCCGGTGACGGTGATCAGATCGGTGCCGGCCAGTACGGCGCGCAGCTCCGGGCTCGGCTCGTCGAGCTCCAGGTTCTCCGCGAACCCGTGGTCGAGCAGGCCCACCGCGCGGGCATACCCCACGGCCCGCTCCGCCGCGTCGATGCCGGTCATCCGCACGGCTTCGGCGCGCCGCCGGGTGGCGTAGAACGTGCGGTCCTCCTCGGTCAGTTGGCCGGTCGTCGGACCGTCCGGGCGGTCTCCCGCATAGCGCGCGTAGAGGTCGGTCAGGGACAGCCGGTGGTTGAGCAGCGCCGCGTTCACCCCGTACGAGCAGCACAGGTCCACGACGCTCAGCGGGGGGCGGTCGCCGCGGCGCCGTCGCAGGTTCTCGGTCAGCGCGCGGAACACCGCCTGGCCGTGGTGCGGAATCTGATATTCCAGGGGTTGCAGCGTGGTGAAGTACCGACGGGGATCAGGGCAGTTGTAGATCGCCTCGAAATCCGCCTTGCCCCAGTCGGTTCCAGCGGTCGTGTTGGTCACTCCTGCTGCCACAGATGGCCTCCTGGTGGGCTCTGTCGTTGGGGAGGGGGCCCAGCTGGTCCTGGACCAGCATCCAGGCCGCATCGCCCGCTCACAGTGCGACTTGAGGCCATTCTCGGGGCAGGCGGGGCACTCCGCATCCCCACCGCCCGCGCGACCGGTACGCGTCGCCCACCTCATGGTTCGCCGCCCGGGCCGCCGCAGCCCGCCACCCGCCGACCATCGCGCCCCGGCCGATCCGCCGCCAGGACAGAACCGTTCCGGCCAATCGCGGCGAATCCCGGCATGGCTGAGGACGAGGTCTTGACATGCCCTGGACGGGTGGGGGATGGGGCGGGGGCGGGGGCGGAGTGAGGGAGCCGGCGGCTCGTGGGGAGCCCGGGGCGTTTCCGGGCCCGCCCCGGGCTGTTCGGGACCCGCCCCGGGGGGCCGGGATGTTGCTGGGTGTGGGTGGGTTACGTGGCTGCCGTAGTTGTCGAGAGGTGGTCGGCGAGCCAGGTGGGGACGCCGCCCATGAGGCGGAAGAGGCGGGCGGCCTCGGCGCGGAGCCGGTCCGCGTCGTCCTCCGGGGCGGCGTCGGCCAGCGCCGCGAGCGCCGGGGCCGTACCGACGAGGAAGCCCAGTTCCTCGCGGATCCGCAGGGACTCGGCGAACCCGTGCCGGGCCTCCGCCAACTCCCCGTCCCTCAGGGCGAGTCCGGCCAGATGGCGCCAGGTGAAGGACAGCAGCAGGGTGTCGCACTGGGCGGTGGCGCCGGCGTGCGCGCGGCGGTACGCGGCGCGGGCCGCGTCCGGGCTGTCCGCGACGTGTTCGGCCATGAGCCCACGCCGGAAGTCCAGCAGCGGGCGGCCGGCCGCGGTCGGGGCGAGCAGTGCGGCCGCCCGGCCGAGCGCCGAACGGGCCTCGTCGGCGCGGTCCCGTACGCCCAACACCGTTGCCGCGTAGGCGAGATGGCCGCGTTCGCAGGCCGCCCCGCCCCGTTCGTCGTCGTCGCCGGCCAGCGCCTCGGCGGCGCGCAGCGCGTCCTCCGCCTCGGCCCAGCCGGTGGCGGTGAACATGCAGCGCTCCACCAGGAGCGCGGCCCGCCGCAGCGCGGCCGGGGCGTGGTGGGCGGAGTGTGGTTCCAGGAGTGCGGCCGCGTCGTCCCAACAACCACGGGAACGCAGCCGCCAAACGGCACGGTCGAGGGGATCGTCCCCCTCGACCGTTCTGGCTGCCGGTACTTCCGGTGCGGGTGCCGGTGCTGGTACCGCGAGCGATACCGGATCGGCGGAACTAACGGAATCCGCGGCATCCGCGGACCCTGACATGGCGGTATCCGCCACATTGCCCTCCCCGAGCGCGCCATCGAGCTGGAAACAGGAAGCCTGGGCGAATCTCAGCACGGATCCCGTGGTGCGGCCAAGGGGGTGGGTGAATGAATTCACAATCGCGCCGCGGCCGGTCCGGAGGGGCGAGGGGGCCCTGATCGGGCCCGTCGCGGGGAGATCGCGCGGTGGCGCAGTGCATATGCCGCCGCCTGGAGTTGGCGCGATGACGCCCGTTCGGGTTACCCCGAATGGACCATTCCGGAACGGCGGGCGGGCGAGCGACTGGGCGAGCGAGCGAGTGGACGGCGAGTGGCCGACGAATGGGGCGACGAGTGGGCGGGCGCGCGTCACGGTGTGGCTCGGTGGGCGCGCCGGCGCCCGGGGCCCCGTCTCCCTGACCCGTCCCCTGGGCCCCGTGCCCCACACCCGTCCCCGGAGCCCCGTCCCCCACACCCGCCCTCGGGCCCCCGTCCCCGAGCCCCGTCCCCCTCAGCTCATCCGCAAGGCCAGGAAGAAGTCCAGCTTGTCCTCCAGCCGCGACAGGTCCCGGCCGGTCAGTTGTTCGATCCGGCCGACCCGGTAGCGGAGCGTGTTGACGTGCAGGTGGAGGCGGGTGGCGCAGCGGGTCCAGGAGCCGTCGCAGTCGAGGAACGCCTCCAGGGTGGGGATCAGCTCGGCGCGGTGCCGGCGGTCGTAGTCGCGGAGCGGGTCGAGGAGGCGGGCGGTGAAGGCGCGGCGGACGTCGTCGGGGACGAACGGGAGCAGCAGGACGTGCGACGCCAGCTCCTCGTGGCCGGCGGCGCAGACCCGGCCCGGGCGGGCCGCGGCCACCCGGCGGGCGTGCCGGGCCTCCTCCAGGGCGCCGCGCAGGCCCTCCGCCGAGTGCACCGAGGCGCTCACCCCGACCGTCAGCCGCCCGTCGCCGTCCAGCCCGCGGCCCAGCGGCTCCCGGACGACGGAGAGCAGCGCATCGGCGTGCAGCCCGGCCGCCGAGCCCTCCCCGGGCTCGTCCGGGACCGGCAGCGGCACCAGAGCCACCGCCTCGTCGCCGGTGTGGGCCACCGCGATCCGGTCGGAGGGCTCCGGCCCGAAGGTGCCCGGGTCCACCAGCACCTCCTCCAGGAGGGACTGTGCCACCGGGCCGCCGGGCACGTCACCGCCTTCCCACTCGACCCGGGCCACCACGATCTGCCAGTGCGGTGCGGTGCCCAGGCCGGGCAGCAGCACCGGCGCCGCGACCCGCAGCCGGGCAGCGATCTCGGCGGGCGGGGCACCGGTCTGGACGAGTTCCAGCACCTCCTGCGCGAGCCGTCGGCGGACCGTGCGGGCGGCGTCGCGGCGGTCCCGTTCGACGGCGATCAGCTGGGTGACGCCGTGCAGCAGGTCGAGCCGCTCCTCGGACCAGTCGCCGGCGTCCGCCTCGACCGCCAGCAGCCAGTCGCTCAGCAGCGTCTGCCGCAGGTCACGGCTCTCGTGGCGGATCGGGAACAGCGAGTACGTGCCGTCCTCCAGGGTGAGCCGGTGGGGGCCGCGCCGGCCGGTGCGGGCGGCCGCCAGATGCTCACCGGCGAGCCGGGCGGCCAGGCCGGCGGGCAGCTCCGGTCCCGAGCCCGCCAGCGTCGATCCGGCGATCTGCCGACCGGTGGGGGAGAGCACCCAGGCCCGCAGGTCCAGGTCGGAGCCGAGCAGGTCCAGGACCACCTCCGGGCCGCCGCCCGTGGGGCCCGACGTCATCAGCCGGCGGTGCCGGTCCACCACGGCCGCCAGGTCACCGGCCCGCTCGCTGGAGACCTGCCGCACCACGTGCTCGGTGATGGACGCGAACGACACCGTCTCGTCCACCGAGAACAGCGGCAGGCGGTGGCGGGCGCAGGCCTGGACGAGATCGTCGGGGATCGCGCCCAGCTCGGCCTCGCCCGCGGCGAGGCCGGCGACCCCGGCGGAGGCCAGGATCCGTACGAACGGTTCGGAGTCCTCCGGCTCGCGGCGCCAGGCCAGACCGGTCAGCACCAGTTCGCCGCCGGAGAGGTAGCGGCTGGGATCCCGCAGGTCCGTGGTCATCACGCCGCGTACAGTGCGGTCCAGTTCGTCCTCGCCGCCGAGCAGTCGAAGGCCCAGGGTGTGGGTGTCCAGGAGTGCGCGGAGCCGCATGACCTCGCCCGCCGTTCTTTGCTGTCTGGTGTTGCCGGTGGAATGCCGCGAGGTTTCAGAGCCTCGTCTTTCGTTCGAATCTACAAGACAGGTGGCTTGGCCAGCCAACCGCTTCATGGTTTCGGTGACTGCACCGGGCGGGTCCCGGGCGCGTTCACTAACTCCAACCGCGTGAACAAGACATGAACGGCTCGATGGCGACGCGGGCCCCGGCTCCTCACCATGAGCAGCGAACCACCCCCATTCTTTTCGTAGAAGAGGCCACCCATGGACTTCCTTCGCCCCGCCAGCTGGGAGGAGGCGCTCGCCGCTAAGGCCGAGCACCCGACCGCTGTGCCCATCGCGGGCGGCACGGACGTGATGGTCGAGATCAACTTCGACCACCGCCGCCCCGAGTACCTGCTCGACCTGAACCGCATCGGTGACCTGAGCGAGTGGGAGGTCGGAGAGAAGACCGTGCGCCTCGGCGCCTCCGTTCCGTACACCAAGATCATGGAGAACCTGCGGGCCGAACTCCCCGGTCTCGCGCTCGCCTCCCACACCGTCGCCTCCCCGCAGATCCGCAACCGCGGCGGCGTCGGCGGCAACCTCGGCACCGCCTCCCCGGCCGGTGACGCCCACCCCGCGCTGCTCGCCTCCGGCTGCGAGGTCGAGGCCGAGTCCGTCCGCGGCCGCCGCATGATCCCGATCGACGAGTTCTACGTCGGCGTCAAGCGCAACGCCCTCGCGCCCGACGAGCTGATCCGTTCGGTGCATCTGCCCAAGGCCGACGGCCCGCAGCAGTTCTCCAAGGTCGGCACCCGCAACGCCATGGTCATCGCGGTGTGCGCCTTCGGCATCGCACTGCACCCCGAGACCCGCACGGTCCGCACCGGCATCGGCTCCGCCGCCCCCACCCCCGTACGGGCCCGCGAGGCCGAGGACTTCCTCGCCGCGGCCCTGGAGGAGGGCGGCTTCTGGGAGTCCGGCAACCCCATCCCGCCGTCCGTGGCCAAGCAGTTCGCGCAGCTCGCCTCCGGCGCCTGCAACCCGATCGACGACGTGCGCGGCAGCGCCAAGTACCGCCGGCACGCGGTCGGCATCATGGCGCGCCGCACCCTCGGCTGGACCTGGGAGTCCTACCGCGGCAATGAGAGGAGCGCACAGTGCGCGTGACATTCACCGTCAACGGCCGCCAGCAGGAGGCCGACGACGTCTGGGAAGGCGAGAGCCTGCTGTACGTCCTCCGCGAGCGGATGGGCCTCCCCGGCTCCAAGAACGCCTGTGAGCAGGGCGAATGCGGTTCTTGTACGGTCCGCCTTGACGGTGTGCCGGTGTGCTCCTGCCTGGTCGCCGCCGGCCAGGTCGAGGGCCGCGAGGTGGTGACCGTCGAGGGCCTGGCGGACTACGCCAAGCAGCGGGCCGAGCACGGCGGCTGCGCGAGCGGCGCCTGCGGCAGCTCCGGCACGAGCATCGACGCCGCCCGGCAGTGGCAGGCGAAGCCGTCCGGCGACTCGCAGACCGGTGAGAACACCGAACTGTCCCCCATCCAGCAGGCGTTCATCGACGCCGGCGCGGTCCAGTGCGGATTCTGCACCCCGGGCCTGCTGGTCGCCGCCGACGAACTGCTGGAACGCAACGACTCCCCGTCGGACGCCGACATCCGCGAGGCGCTGTCGGGCAACCTGTGCCGCTGCACGGGCTACGAGAAGATCCTCGACGCCGTCCGGCTGGCGGCCGCCCGCGGCGCGTCCGCTTCCTCCGCGACCACCGGACAGGGGGTCTGATCACCATGGCCGGTGTCACCCGCACACCCACCAACCTGACCCAGGGCGGCAAGACCAAGGCCGGCATCGGCGAGTCCACGCTGCGGCCGGACGGCACCCTCAAGGTCACCGGCGAGTTCGCGTACTCGTCCGACATGTGGCACGAGGACATGCTGTGGGGCCAGACGCTGCGCTCCACCGTCGCGCACGCCGAGATCAGGTCGATCGACATCTCCGAAGCCGTGGCCATGCCGGGCGTCTACGCCGTGCTCACGTACGACGACCTGCCCACCGACGTGAAGAACTACGGCCTGGAGATCCAGGACACCCCGGTCCTCGCGTACAAGAAGGTCCGCCACCACGGCGAGCCGGTGGCGCTGGTCGCCGCCGACCACCCGGAGACCGCCCGGCGCGCGGCCGCCAAGATCAAGATCGAGTACGCCGAGCTGCCGCTGATCACCGACGAGGCCTCGGCGACCGCCCCGGACGCGGTCCTGGTCCACGAGAACCGCGACGACCACCACATCGGTCACGTCCCGCACCCCAACATCGTGCACCGCCAGCCGATCGTCCGGGGCGACGCGGACGCGGCCGCCGAGCGCGCCGACGTCATCGTCAAGGGCGAGTACACCTTCGGCATGCAGGACCAGGCATTCCTCGGACCGGAGTCCGGCCTGGCCGTACCCGCCGAGGACGGCGGCGTCGACCTCTACGTCGCCACCCAGTGGCTCCACTCCGACCTGCGCCAGATCGCCCCCGTCCTCGGCCTGCCCGAGGAGAAGGTCCGGATGACGCTCTCCGGCGTCGGCGGTGCCTTCGGCGGCCGCGAGGACATCTCGATGCAGATCCACGCCTGCCTGCTCGCGCTGCGCACGGGCAAGCCGGTCAAGATGGTCTACAACCGGTTCGAGTCGTTCTTCGGCCACGTCCACCGGCACCCGGCGAAGCTCTACTACGAGCACGGCGCCACCAAGGACGGCAAGCTCACGCACATGAAGTGCAAGATCGTCCTGGACGGCGGCGCCTACGCGTCGGCCTCCCCGGCGGTCGTCGGCAACGCCTCGTCCCTCTCCGTCGGCCCGTACGTCATCGACGACGTCGACATCGAGGCGATCGCGCTCTACAGCAACAACCCGCCCTGCGGCGCGATGCGCGGCTTCGGCGCGGTCCAGGCGTGCTTCGCCTACGAGGCGCAGATGGACAAGCTCGCCGCGAAGCTGGGCATGGACCCGGTCGAGTTCCGGCAGCTCAACGCCATGGAGCAGGGCACGATCATGCCGACCGGGCAGCCGGTCGACTCCCCGGCCCCGGTCGCCGAACTGCTGCGCCGTGTCAAGGCGATGCCGCTCCCGCCGGAGAACCAGTGGGAGACCACCGAGGGCGCCGACGTCCGCGCGCTGCCCGGCGGACTGTCCAACACCACCCACGGCGAGGGCGTGGTACGCGGTGTCGGCTACGCGGTCGGCATCAAGAACGTCGGCTTCTCCGAGGGCTTCGACGACTACTCCACCGCCAAGGTGCGCATGGAGGTCATCAACGGCGAGCCGGTCGCGACCGTACACACCGCGATGGCGGAGGTCGGCCAGGGCGGCGTCACCGTCCACGCCCAGATCGCCCGCACCGAGCTGGGCGTCCAGCAGGTCACCATCCACCCCGCCGACACCCAGGTCGGCTCGGCAGGCTCGACCTCGGCCTCCCGCCAGACCTACGTCACCGGCGGCGCGGTGAAGAACTCCTGCGAGGCCGTGCGCGAGAAGGTCCTGGAGATCGGGCGGCGCAAGTTCGGCTCGTACCACCCGGCGTGGGCCACCGCCGAACTCCTCCTGGAGGACGGCAAGGTCGTCACCGACGGCGGCGAGGTGCTCGGCACCCTCGTCGACGTCCTGGAGGACGAGGCCGTCGAGGTCGAGCTGGAGTGGCGCCACCGGCCCACCGAGGCCTTCGACCTGCACACCGGCCAGGGCAACGGCCACGTCCAGTACTCCTTCGCGGCGCACCGCGCGGTCGTCGAGGTGGACACCGAGCTCGGCCTGGTCAAGGTCATCGAGCTGGCCGTCGCCCAGGACGTCGGCAAGGCCCTCAACCCGCTGTCCGTCGTCGGCCAGATCCAGGGCGGCACCACCCAGGGCCTGGGCGTGGCGGTCATGGAGGAGATCATCGTCGACCCCAAGACCGCGAAGGTGCGCAACCCCTCCTTCACGGACTACCTGATCCCCACGATCCTCGACACCCCGACCATCCCGGTCGATGTGCTCGAACTCGCCGACGAGCACGCCCCGTACGGGCTGCGCGGCATCGGCGAGGCCCCGACCCTGTCGTCGACCCCGGCCGTCCTCGCGGCGATCCGGAACGCGACCGGGCTGGAGCTCAACAAGACGCCGGTGCGCCCGGAGCACCTCACCGGCACACAGTGAGCCGTCCGGGGGTGCTCCCCCGGACCCCGGCCTCCGGGCGGTACGCGACAAGGGGTGTCCCTGTCCGTCCTCCTCCGCGCACCGCCCGGAGCCGCCCCCCTCGCACCACCGCAGTCGCTGCTGCCTCGTACGCAGTCAGTACCCCACGTTCGCCTCGGGCCGTCCCCCGGGTCGTGCAGCCGAAGATCCATCCCAAATCTCGCATCCCCCTCGCGAGTGCCCCTATGAACCTTGGGAGTTAGGCACCATGACCCAGCAGTCCACTGAGCCGAGGACCACGGCGGAAGACGCGGGCGACGGCTCGCGCCAGCCCGCCGGCCGGTCCTGGCTCGACCGGTACTTCCACATATCCGACAGAGGGTCGACGGTCGGCCGGGAGGTGCGTGGCGGCGTCACCACCTTCATGGCGATGGCGTACATCATCCTCCTGAACCCGGTGATCCTGACCACGACGAAGGACATCACCGGCGCCACCCTCAACGCGGACCAGGTGACCACGGCGACCGCGCTCGCCGCCGCCGTCACCACCATCGTGATGGGCTTCCTCGGCAATGTCCCGCTCGCCCTGGCCGCCGGTCTGAGCGTGTCCGCCGTGCTGTCCTTCCAGGTCGCCCCGCAGATGACCTGGGACAACGCCTTCGCGATGTGCATCATCTACGGTGCCGTGATCGTTCTGCTGGTCGTCACCGGCGCACGGGAACTGATCATGAACGCGATCCCGTTGCCGCTCAAGCACGCCATCACCATGGGCATCGGCCTGTTCGTCTGCCTCATCGGCCTCGTCCAGGCGGGCTTCGTCACCTCCATGCCCGGCCCGGGCGGCATGGCCGGCGCCAAGCCGATCCAGCTCGGCACCGCCGACATGCTCACCGGCTGGCCCGTGCTCTGCTTCGCCTTCACCGTCCTGCTGATCTTCCTGCTGCAGGTCCGCAAGGTCCCCGGCGCGATCCTCATCGGCATCGTCGGCGGCACCGTCTTCTCCGCGATCGTCCACCAGGTCGCCGGGCTGACCGTCAAGGACTGGGGCGGCCGCAACGCCCCGGTGATCTCCGGATCCGTCGTCTCCACCCCCGACTTCGGACTGCTGGGCCACGTCTCCTTCAGCGGCCTGGGCGACGTCGGCGGCATCACCATCGGCGTCATCGTCTTCACCCTCGTCCTGGCCGGCTTCTTCGACGCCGTGGGCACCATCATCGGCATCGGCCAGCAGGCCAACCTCGCCGACAAGGACGGCAAGATGCCCGGGCTGAACAAGGCCCTGGCCATCGACGGTGCGGGCGGAGTCGTCGGCGGTCTCACCGGCGCCTCCGGCCAGACCGTGTTCGTCGAGTCCACCGCGGGCGTCGGCGACGGCGCACGGACCGGCCTCGCCAGCGTCATCACCGGTCTGGGCTTCGCGCTCTGCCTCTTCTTCACCCCGTTGGCGCAGGTCATCCCCACCCAGGTCGCCGCCGCCGCGCTGGTGGTGATCGGCTCGATGATGCTGACCAACGCCAAGCACATCAACTGGGACGACCCGGCGACCGCCATCCCGGTGTTCCTGACGACGGTCCTCATGCCGTTCACGTACTCCATCACCGCGGGCATCGCGGCCGGCGTCCTCGCCCACGTCGCCATCAAGGCTGTGCAGGGCAAGTGGCGCGAGCCCGGCTGGCTGATGTGGGTGCTCTCCCTCGTGTTCCTGGCCTACTTCTCGCTCAACCCGATCGAGAACTGGCTGGGCGTGCACCACTGACCCGCCGCATCCACCCATCCGCCATCCGTAAGGAGACCGACATGCTGGACATCGCCGACGAGCTGCACCGGTGGGTCGAGCAGGGCCGTGAGTTCGCGGTGGCCACCGTCGTGGCCACCAACGGCAGCGCGCCCCGCCAGCCAGGAGCCGCCCTCGCCGTGGACGGCGACGGCACGGCGATCGGTTCGGTCTCCGGCGGATGCGTGGAGGGCGCGGTCTACGAACTGTGCCAGGAGGCGCTGCGGACCGGCGAACCGGTCCTGGAGCGCTTCGGGTACAGCGACGAGGACGCCTTCGCCGTGGGCCTGACCTGCGGCGGCATCATCGACATCCTCGTCCAGCCGATACGGACGGGCGCCCCGCGCTCCGCACACCGCGGAGCCGCGGGGGAGTGGGTGGACAGCACCGCCGACACGCTCGCCGCCGGGCTGGCCGCCGCTGCCGCCGGGGAGGCGGCGGCGGTCGCCCGGATCATCGAGGGCCCCGCCGAACTCCTCGGCCGGGCCCTGCTCGTCCGCCCCGACGGCACCCACCAGGGAACCCTCGGCGGCCACCCCGCCCTCGACCGCACCGCGCTCGCGGAGACCCGCGCCCTGCTCGACGCGGGCCGCACGGCCACGCTCGACATCGGCGCTGACGGCTCCCGGTGCGGCCGGCCGGTCGTCCTTCTCGTCGAATCCTCCGTCCCCGCGCCCCGCATGATCGTCTTCGGCGCCATCGACTTCGCGTCCGCGCTGGTCAGGGTCGGCAAATTCCTCAACTACCACGTCACGGTCTGCGACGCCCGCCCCGTCTTCGCGACCCGCACCCGCTTCCCCGACGCCGACGAGATCGTCGTCGACTGGCCGCACCGCTACCTCGACTCCCAGGAACTCGACGGCCGCACGGTGCTGTGCGTCCTCACCCACGACGCCAAATTCGACGTACCGCTGCTGGAGCGCGCGCTGAAGCTTCCGGTCGCCTACGTCGGCGCGATGGGCTCGCGCCGCACGCACCTGGACCGCCTGCAGCGGCTGCGCGACGTCGGCCTCACCGAACTCGAACTCAACCGGCTCCGCTCGCCGATCGGCCTCGACCTCGGGGCACGTACCCCCGAGGAGACCGCGCTCTCGATCGCCGCCGAAATCGTCGCCAACCGCCGCGGCGGCACGGGCACGCCGCTAACGGGTGCGCACACCCCGATCCACCACGATCCGACGCCTGCCCACCGCATCGACTTCGTCGCATAGCCGCCCACGTACCTGTCCGCGGCGCCGCGGGGCGTCTGGCCGTTGCGTGCTTGGCGGCGCCGCAAAGCGCAACGGGGAGCAACAACCGCGGCGGGGCGGCCAAGTACGTGGGAGGGCCGGCTATTCGGTTGCTGTGCCCCTCCGTGCGCCGCCATCATCCCGTCATGATCGACGCCACCGCACTCTC
This sequence comes from Streptomyces sp. NPDC021749, assembly GCF_040640655.1. Classification (NCBI taxonomy): domain Bacteria; kingdom Bacillati; phylum Actinomycetota; class Actinomycetes; order Kitasatosporales; family Streptomycetaceae; genus Streptomyces; species Streptomyces sp. NPDC021749. The sequence continues at coordinate 139,647 of NZ_JBFACE010000018.1, forward strand.
CGAGAAGCCGGTGCTCACGGGCGAGCGGATCCGGCTGGTACCGCTCGCGCTCCGGCACGCGGACGCCTTCCACACCACCTTCCTGGACCCCGAGATACGCCGGCTGACCGGCACCCATCGGGACTGGACGCTGCCGGAACTGCAGGACTGGTGTGCGGCCGCCGCCGGGCGTCCCGACCGTCTCGACCTCGCCATCGAGGACCGGGAGACCGGCGGTTACCTCGGCGAACTGGCGTTGAGCCAGATCGACGAGGACAACGCCCATGGCAGCTTCCGCATTTCCCTCGCCGGCGACGCCACCGGCCGCGGCATCGGCCCGGAGGCGATCCGCCTCCTCCTGGCCCACGCCTTCGACCGGGTGGGCCTGCACCGCGTCGAGCTGGAGGTGTTCTCCTTCAACCCGCGCGCCCGACGGGCGTACGAGAAGTGCGGCTTCGAGGTGGAGGGCCGGTTGCGCGAGGCGCTGTACTGGGACGGCGAATGGCACGACGTCCTGGTCATGGCGGCCCTGGCGCCGCGGCCGAGCGGCAGCGGTGCCGCTCAGTAATTCTCCCCGGTGAACGGCAGCCACTCCGTCTCCCACGCGGCATCCAGCTGCCGCACCGCGCCCGGTGTGTGCTCGCTGACCAGCCCCGCATGCACGAACCGCCGCAGCGGACCGCCACCGAGGTAACAAGCCGCCAACTCCCGTACGTCCAGCCCGATATCGGGCCGGCCGTCGGTGGCCACCCACCGGGTTTCCCGGCCGGGCCCCGCCGTCAGCCGGAACCGCCCCGCGTTCCCCGGCAGCACGGCATCGGCCAGTTCGATGACGAGGTCCACCGGGGCCGCCCAGGAACGGGCGGTCAGCGCGGCGCGGACGTCCACCAGCCGCACCCACAGGCACGGTTCCTGCCCGGTGACCCGCACCTGGTCGCGGTCGGCGACCAGGCTCAGCAGCGGGTCGTCGGCGGCCAGCGCCGGTACCCGTACGGTCGTGGTGAGGTCGATCGACGCGAGATACGACCAGAGCGCGGCCGCGGCCGGTCCGCTCTCCGCTTCCAGCTCCGCCACGGACACGACGCCGGGCCGGTCGTGGCCCGGCCCGCGGGTGCGGTACAGGGCGTAGCCGCCGGGCTCCTCGCCGGGCGCGCCGAGCACCACCACCCGCAGCGCGCCGAAGCCGTCCAGGTCTTCGTCGCTGCGGGCGCCGTCCAGGTCCAGCACCTCGGTACGCCACCAGTCCTCGTCGCGGGCGAACCGGCCGGCGCGCTGCGCCAGCGTCGCGTCGTAGCGCGGGGCCAGCACGGCGGGTGCGTCCTCCGGCTCGATCAGCCGCAGCGGGCGCCGGTCGGGATCGACCCGCAGTGCGAGTGGACGCGACGAGTCCACCTCCACGCGGTAGGTGTCGGTCGCGGCCCCGAACCCGAACCGGCCGTAGATGGCGCTCTCCGACGCCCACAAACACGCCAGCGGCCGTGCTTCGTCGGCGCAGCGGCGCCACAGCTCGTCCATCATCGCCGACAGCACGCCGCGACGCCGGTGGGTGGGCGCGACGGACACGAAGTCCACTCCGGAACACGGGAGTTGACCACCCGGCACGGAGAGGGTGAGCCGGTGCGCCCCGGCCACTCCGACGATCCGCCCGCCGTCGTACGCCCCGATCCGGGCGCAGTCCCGCAGCAAGGCGTAGTGGTGCCGACGGGTCTTGTCGCCGGGCTTCAGATGAAAGGCGAGGTAGGTAAGGTCCAGGGCCCGGTCAAGGTCGGCGTCGGGGATCGCCCGTACGTCCGGGACCGTCTTCACATCCTCATGGCTGGTCACGTCGCCGGACGCTAATCGCTGCGCTTGGCGCCGTCACGTTCTTTTTCCCACCGGCCTCTCACCACCCACCCACGGGAGGGGACAGACCGGAGGACGAAGTCTGGAGGGCTGTCACCGCACCCGAAACCACCACGCCCGCCGCTGGGGCACCTCCCACGCCCTTCAGGCAGTGGGGGAGCAACGGCGGGAAGCCCCGCGGCGGGACAGACAGGTACGCGGGAGGCACCGCAAGGCGCAGCGGAACGTACGCTCCTCTCAGCGGTCCATGCGAACACAGGAGAGCGCACATGCGGACACCGATGACGATCGCGGATTTCCTCGACCGTGCCGAGCTGGGCTTCCGGGACAGTCCCGGGGTGGTCGACGAGCCGCAGCAGCCCGCCCCGCCGGTGCCCGTGGCGAGCTACGGGCGGTTCGCCGAACGGGTCCGGGCCTGGCAGGCGGGGCTGGACGCGCTGGGGGTCGGTGAGGGGGAGCGGGTGGCCGTGGTGAGTCACAATTCCGCGCGCCTGCTGGAGCTGCTGTTCGCGGTGCCGATGAGCGGCCGCATCTGCGTCCCGGTCAACTTCCGCCTCAAGCCGGAAGAGGTCGATTACGTGGTGGCGCAGAGCGGGGCGTCGGTCCTGCTCGTCGACCCGGAACTCGACGCCGCGCTGGCCGACGTCAAGGCCCGCCACCGCTTCGTTCTCGGCGAGGAGACCGAGACCGGGCTGATGCGGTTCGGGACCGAGCCGCGGCCGTGGTCGCAGCCGGACGAGGACGCCACCGCGACGATCAACTACACGTCCGGTACCACCGCCCGCCCCAAGGGCGTCCAGCTGACCCACCGCAACATCTGGGTCAACGGCATGACCTTCGGCCTGCACACCCGCGTGTGGGAGCGCGATGTGTACATGCACACCCTGCCGATGTTCCACTGCAACGGCTGGGGCATGCCGTATGTGATGGCGGGCCTGGGCGTCAAGCAGGTGGTGCTGCGCAAGGTCGACGGCACCGAGATCCTCCGGCGTGTCGACGAGCACGGAGTCACCCTCATGTGCGGCGCCCCGGCCGTCTGGAACATGGTGCTCGACGCGGCGGCGACCTGGGAAGGCGAGATCCCGGGCCGGGACCGCGTACGGATCGTGTGCGCGGGCGCGCCGCCGCCGACCCGGACCATCCAACGCGTGGAGGAGGAACTGGGCTGGGAGTTCACCCAGCTCTACGGCCTGACCGAGACCTCGCCGCTGCTCACCTTCAACCGCACCCGGCCGGCCGATGCCGCTCTTCCCGCCGAGGAGCGGGCGCGCAAACTGTCCCGTGCGGGGCTGCCCGCGCTGGGGGTGAAGCTGCAGGTCTCCGGATCCGGTGAGGTCCTGGCCCGCTCCAATACGGTGCTCGACGGGTACTGGGAGAAGCCGGAGGAGACCGCGGAGGCACTGGAGGACGGCTGGTTCCACACCGGTGACGGTGGCACCCTCGACCCCGACGACGGCCACCTCACCATCTCCGACCGGAAGAAGGACGTGATCATCACCGGCGGGGAGAACGTGTCGTCGATCGAGGTCGAGGACACCATCTTCAGCCACCCGGCGGTCGCCGAGGTCGCCGTCATCGGGGTGCCGCACGAGAAGTGGGGCGAGACGATCAAGGCCCTGGTGGTGCTCGCTGAGGGCGCGACGGCCGACGAGTCCGACATCATCGCCCACTGCAAACAGCACATGGCCGGCTACAAGGCCCCGACCTCCGTGGAGTTCCGCGAGTCCATTCCGCGTACGGCCACCGGCAAGATCCAGAAGTTCAAGCTCCGGCAGCCGTATTGGTCGGGGATCGAGCGAGGGGTGAACTGAGGGAGCGTATGTGGCTCCTCGCGTAGGCCGGGGGGCGGCGGATTTCGGTGCGGCGGGACGGGGTGCGGGCCGTACCGCGTACCGTGCCGCCGCCGCCCCGGGCCGTCAGGTGGCGGCCGGCGGGGTCGGCCGTACGGCGATCGCGTCGACCTCGAACAGCATGCCGGGCAGGGCGAGAGCCGCGACACCGCTCAGCGTCTGGGCCGGCAGCCGCTCCCCGAAGCGCGTGTGCAGCGCCTTGCCCAGGACCTCCAGTTTGCCGGTGTCGTGGTCCACGACGTACGACCCGAGCCGGACGACGTGCGCGAAGTCGAGCCCGACGCCTTCGAGTGCCGACCGCAGCCGGTCGAAGGCGAGTTCCACCTGGGCGGCGAAGTCACCGGGCACCGGCGAGCCGGTGGCGTCGGACGCGTACTGGCCGGCGATGAAGACGACGTCGCCGGGCGCCGAGACGGTGTGGCTGTAGCCGAACGGCGTCGGGTCGTGGAGGGTGGCCGGGTTGGTGATCGTGCGCGGGTCGTGGGTCATGATCGGTGGAACGTTCCCCGTCATCCCGCTCATTCCCCGGTTCCGGGCCGGCTCGGGGACGCCTGGTGGCGTACCGTCACCACGATCTTGCCGATCTGGCTGTTGGACTCCAGATGGCGGTGGGCCTCGACGATCTCCTCGAAGTCGAAGGTGCGGTCGATGACCGGGGCCAGGGTGCCCGCCCGTAGGCCGGCGTCCAGGAAGTGCCAGACCCGGCGCCGCACTTCCGGGTCGCCGGTGACCTGGAGGTTGCCGTAGCCGAGGATGCGCAGGGTCCAGTTGAGCGGCAGCGGCGCCGGCCTCGGGTCGAGCCAGCCGTAGACGATCAGCAGCCCGCCCGGTGCGACCGCCCGCGCGACCTCCGCCAGCCCGGGGCCGGACACCGGGTCGAAGACGATCTCGGCCCCGCGGCCGCCGGTGACCTCGGCGACCTGGTCGACCAGCCCGCCCTCGTCGAGTGCGATCACATGGGCCGCGCCGAGCTGTGCCAGGCGCTCCCGCTTCGCCGCGCTGCGGGTGACGGCCACCGGGATCGCGCCGAGGTGGCGGGCTATCTGGATCGCCGCCACCCCCACGCTGCTGGAGGCGGCGGTGATCAGCACGGTGTCGCCGGGGCGCAGCCCGCCCTTCTCCACCAGTGCGCCGTAAGCGGTGCTGTACGACAGCCAGAGGGCGGCACCGGTCGCCGCGTCCGTTCCGCCGGGGCGGCGGAGCAGGCTGTCGGCCGGCAGACGCAGGTGGTCGCCGTACACCCCGCTGGTGCTCATACCGCCCGTGCCCGCGGTGAGCACCGGGTCGCCCACCGAGAAGCCGGTGACGCCTTCCCCGACCGCCAGGACCTCACCGGATGCCTCGTAGCCGATCCGGGACCCGGGGAGGGTGGGTTGGTAGTAGTAGCCGCCCGAACGGAACAGCGCCTCCGCCCGGTTGAGGCCGAGCGCGTCCACGCGGAGCAGCACCTCACCCGGACCGGGCTCCCCGAGTTCCACCTCCTCGATCCGCAGTACTTCCGGGCCGCCGAGCTCGTCGAACACCACCTGATGGGCCGTCATCACCGTGCATTCCCCTCTGGTTGCAGGTTTGTGGAGGTGCGGATTCGCGGGATTCGCGACGTCGCGGATTCACCGTACGGAGATCGCGTACACCGGCCCATGCCGCAACGTCTCGCGATCATGTGCAGGCGTCTCCTCGGTACGCTCGCCGGCATGGACGTACTGAGCGACGCGATCACCGCCATGCGCGCCGGGCGGCCGCACGCCTCCCGTAAACAGCGGCACGGATCGTGGGGTGTGCGCTTCCCGGCCACGACCGGCGTCGGGTTCCACGCCGTGCTGGAGGGGTCCTGCTGGCTGCTGCCCGAGGACGGCAGCCCGCCGCTCCGGCTCACCGCCGGCGACCTCGCGTTCGTCCACGGCATCGGCCACGGCCTGGCCGACGAACCCGTGAGCCCGCTGGTCGAGGTCCGCCAGAACCCGGACGGCTCGTGGCCGCCCGGCCCGGAGACGGCCGACGACGGAACGCCGCGGACGCTGACGCTCTGCGGCGCCTACCGCCTCAACCGGTCCCGGCCCCACCCGCTGCTGACCTGTCTTCCCGGCGTGTTCCGGCTGCCCACCGACGGCCGGCCGCTGGGTGCCGTACTGGAGCTGCTCCGCACCGAGACGGCGCACCCCCGGCCCGGCGCGGAGGCCGCCGTCTGCGGCCTGCTCGACATCGCCCTGCTGTACATCCTGCGGGCCTGGTACGAGGAGCACGCCGGGGCCGCGAACGGCTGGGCGGTGGCGTTGCGCGACCCGGCCATCGGGCGGGCGCTGAGCGCGATGCACCATGATCCCGCCCGTCCGTGGACGGTGGAGGAACTGGGCGCGGTGGCGGGCCTGTCACGGGCAGCCTTCGCGAAACGGTTCACCGCGCTCGTCGGTGAGCCGCCGCTCGGCTACCTGACTTGGTGGCGGCTGACCCTGGCCGGGCGGCTGCTGCGCGAAGGGGACCAGCCGCTCCGCGTCATAGCCCAACGGGCCGGCTACACCTCGGAGTTCGCCTTCGCCAAGGCCTTCAAGCGGGAGTACGGCACCGCCCCGGGCCGGTACCGGGCAGGGCCGACGGCCCTCGTCGGCACCGCGGGCTGAGCGCGCCCTCTCCCGGCATCGGCGCACCCGCCCGCAGGGGCGCCGAGGCCGTCCGCTGCGGTAGCCCGGGCGCTCGAACTCTTCTTCACGGGGCGAACGCATGCGTGGTGATGACCACCTCCGGGCACGCCGGACGCCATCCTGTACAAGGCACGCACCGGGTGTCCCTGGAGTGGCTCGTCCCCTCCGGTGGGCAACCTTGCGGGTGTGTGCGGCGATGGCCGACGTCCGGCTTCCGGGAGCAGCTGATGAACGCAGTGGTGGAGGTGCCGGGGGCGGCGCCACCGACGGGTGGAGTGATGCCTGCGCCCCTTGGGCTACGGGGGCGGACGGGGTCCCGGCCGCGATGCCGGGACACCGCGACGATGCTCTCCCCTCGCCCCCGCGAAGTCCCGGCCCCCTATAAGCGCATCCGGCGTCCTGCCTTCACCGACCTGCCGAAGACCGTCCCCGGCACCGTCCGTCGCAGCGAACTGCCCGAGCGCACCGCGCAGGGCGGCGGCGGTGCCGCGTACTGGGAGGAGAACCACCGATGAGCCCGTCGCACCAGGAGCTGTCGTACGCCAGCGGGGCCGCCGAGCGGCCGCTGCTCGGGCACACCATCGGCGCCGACCTGGCCCGCACCATCGCCCGGTGCGGTGACCGTGAGGCGCTGGTCGAGGTGGCCGGCGGCCGCCGCTGGACCTACACCGAACTCGGCCGGGCGGTCGACGAGGTGGCGCTCGGCCTGCTCGCCAAGGGGGTCGGCAAGGGCGACCGGGTCGGCATCTGGGCGCCCAACTGCGCCGAATGGGTGCTCGTCCAGTACGCCACCGCCAAGATCGGCGCGATCCTCGTCAACGTCAATCCGGCCTACCGCGTGCACGAGTTGGCGTACGTCCTCCGGCAGGCCGGCATCACCGTGCTGGTCTCCGTGCCCCGGCACCGGACGAGCGACTACCGCCGGATGATCGAGCAGGTCCGCGCCGAGAGCCCGGCGCTGCGCGATGTGATCTACATCGGCGACCCCACCTGGGGCGGGCTGCTGGCCGCCGGCGCCGGGGTCCCGCACACCCGGCTCGCCGAGTGCGAGAAGGCGCTGACCGCCGACGACCCGGTCAACATCCAGTACACGTCGGGCACCACCGGCTTCCCCAAGGGCGCCACCCTCTCGCACCACAACATCCTCAACAACGGTTACTGGGTGGCCGAAACGCTCGGCTACACGGAAGCGGACCGGGTCTGCCTGCCGGTGCCCTTCTACCACTGCTTCGGCATGGTCATGGGCAACCTCGGCATCACCTCGCACGGCGGCTGCATCGTCATCCCCGCCCCCGCCTTCGACGCCGCCGCCACCCTGCAGGCCGTCCAGGACGAGCGCTGCACCTCGCTCTACGGCGTGCCCACCATGTTCATCGCCGAGCTCAACCACCCGGACTTCGCCGGCTACGACCTGTCCTCCCTGCGCACCGGCATCATGGCGGGCTCGCCCTGCCCCGAAGAGGTCATGAAGCGGGTGGTCTCCGAGATGCACATGGCCGAGGTCTCCATCTGCTACGGCATGACCGAGACCTCCCCGGTCTCCACCCAGACCCGCCGCGACGACGACCTGGAGCACCGCACCGCGACGGTGGGACGGGTGCTGCCGCACATCGAGGTCAAGGTCGTCGACCCGGCGAGCGGGGTGACCGTGCCGCGCGGCACCCCGGGCGAGCTGTGCACGCGCGGCTACAGCGTGATGCTCGGCTACTGGGAGGACCCCGAGCGCACCGCCGAGGTCATCGACCCGGCCCGCTGGATGCACACCGGGGACCTCGCGGTGATGAACGACGACGGTTACGTCCGGATCGTCGGCCGCATCAAGGACATGATCATCAGGGGCGGTGAGAACGTCTACCCGCGGGAGATCGAGGAGTTCCTCCACACCCATCCCAAGATCGCCGACGTCCAGGTGGTCGGCGTCCCCGATGACAAGTACGGCGAGGAGATCGCCGCCTGCGTCATCCTCCGCGACCCCCAGGACCCGCTCACCCGCGACGAGTTGGCCCGCTACTGCCGCTCCCGCCTCGCCCACTACAAGGTGCCGCGCTACCTGGAGATCCTCGACGCCTTCCCGATGACCGTCAGCGGCAAGGTCCGCAAGGTCGAGCTGCGCGCACGGCTGGCGGAGGAGGTGGGAAAGGTGGCGCACTGACGCCCCGTCAGTAGTGCGGCATGGTGTAAGGGTTGGGGCCGTCCGGCGGCCGGAAATCCGCTGGACGGCCCCGCATCCCGTCGCAAAGATATGCCGCATGACGCATACTCATGCAATCGCTCCCCCTGACTCCGACGCCGGCACCCTCTCCTGGCCCACCGGATTCCGCGCCTACACCGGCCACGGCGGCCTGCGCGACCAGGGCGACGACATCTCGGTCGTCGTCTCGGACCGCCCGGCGGTCAGCGCCGCCATGTTCACCCGCAGCCTCTTCGCCGGCCCCGCCGTGCTGCTCAGCCGCGCGCACGCCGCCGGGCGGGACCTGCGCGCCGTCACCACCCTTGCGCAGAACGCGAACGTCGCCACCGGCCGTCAGGGCGAGGCCAACGCCGCCGAAGTCGTCGGCCGGGTCGCCGCCCTGCTGGGCATCCCCGAGCGCCAGGTGCTCCTCGGGTCCACCGGAGTCATCGGGCGCCCGCTGCCGATGGACGCCCTGCGCGCCCACTTCGACGCCGCCGACGGCCTTGGCCCCGAAGCCCTCGGGGCCGGGCCGCTGGACGTGGCGCGCGCCATGATGACCACCGACACCCGCCCGAAGACCGCCGTCCGCATGGTCGGCGCCGCGCGGATCGTCGGTGTCGCCAAGGGCGTCGGCATGCTGGAGCCGAACATGGCGACGATGCTTGCCTACCTCTTCACCGATGCCGAACTGGCGGCGGACGACCTGGACACGGCCCTGCGCACCGCCGTCGACCGGTCCTTCCACTGCCTGAGCGTCGACACCGACACCTCCACCTCCGACACCGTCGCGGTCCTCGCCAACGGCTCGGCCGGCCCGGTCGACACCGCGGAGTTCACCGCGGCGCTCACCGACCTGTGCCTGGACCTCACCCGGCAGCTCGCGAGCGACGGGGAGGGCGCGACCAAGCTGCTGCGCGTCACGGTCGGCCGGGCGCGGGACGAGGCCCAGGCCCGGCGCATCGCCAAGAGCGTGGTGAACTCGCCGCTGGTCAAGACGGCCGTACACGGCGCCGATCCGAACTGGGGCCGGGTGGTGATGGCCATCGGCAAGAACACCGAAGACCACGACATCACGCCGGACCGCGTCACGGTGGCGTTCGCCGGCACCGAGGTGTACCCCGAGGAGCCCACGCCGGAGACCCTCGACGCGCTCACCGACGCCATGCGGCAGCCCGAGGTCCCGATCGCCGTCACCCTCGGCCTCGGAACCGCCGAAGCGACCGTCTACGGCTGCGACCTGTCGGCCGGTTACGTCCGGGTCAACGCGGACTACACCACCTGACGGGCCCCGCGGCGCGAGGAGTGTGCGTCAATCCGCCACCCGGCACGCCTCGTACCGGTAGTCCCGGGGCGGCATGCCGTAGGCCGAACGGAAGGCGCGGGTGAAGTCGTCGGCCCGGGCGAAGCCCCAGCGCAGGGCGATGGAGTGGATGGGCGTGTGGCGGAGCGCCGGGTCGGCGAGGTCCCGGCACGCGCGTTCCAGGCGCCGGCGCCGGATCCAGGCGGCGACGGTGACCTCTTCGTCCTCGAAGAGGCGGTGCAGATAGCTGACGGAGATGTGGTGGGCGGCCGCGACGGTCCTGGGCGTCAAGTCCGGGTCGAACAGCCGCTGTTGGATGAACGACTGGATGCGCAGGACCAAGGAGCGCCGTCGCGCCTCCGGGGCGAGTGTCTCCTCCGCGTCCAGCGCGTGCGCGAGCAGCGCGGAGAGCAGGTCGATCGCGACGGTCCCCAGCCGGGGGCCGTCCTCGGGGCGGTAGGAGTCCCGGTCGGCCCACACCTGGGTGAGGAACTGGGCCAGCAGGGCCCCCGTACCCTCCCGCGCCGACATCCGCCGGTTGACCAGTGCGTCACACCCGTTCGCCGCCAGCGGCAGCGCGTTCCTCGGGACGAGGATTCCCGTTCCGTGGATGGTGTGCTGACGTTCGCCGGTGCACGCCTCCATGAGATAGGGGCGCGAGGTGTCGAGAAGGGCCAGCTCGTGCGTACCGTAGCTCGCCTCGCGGCCGGAATGGGCCACCCTCTTCGCGCCGCGGAGGGGGAGCGAGAGGTGGAAGAGCTCGGGATCGGAGCGCCGGATCAGTTTCGGGCTCCGCCGCATCCGCATCGGCGGGTGCTCGATCCGGTACAGCCGTACGAGACCGAGGTTCAGTACGAGGTGGGTGGCGCGGAAGTCGGTCGCGTGGTCGTCGCCGAGGATGTCCACGGGCGCATAGCTTCCGTGGAGGTGCTCGCGCCAGCTGTCCAACCGCCCCGTCGCCGATGCGACCTCCGTACTCCGGAATTCCGTGCCGCTCAACACGTCCCGTTCCCCCCGTCCTTGAGCTCCCGAGCAGGCGCACGCGTACGGGCGCCCCCTTGCGGCTCCCATAATGGAGGGTGCTCTCTAATTTGGAAAGCCGTATATGCGCCATATGGCGAGCCGGCGTCCCTGGGGCGTTCAGCCTCGCCGCCGCGACTCTCCCGGCCAGTCGAGCAGCAGTCGCTGGGACCGCGGCAGCGAGGCGACCACCAGGTCGTAGGAGTCCTCGATCATGTCGCGGACGAGTTGATCGGGCAGGGCGCCGGCCAGGGAAACGGTGTTCCAGTGCCGCTTGTTGAGGTGGTAGCCGGGCACCACCTCCGGGTGGGCCGCACGCAGTCGTTCGGCCAGTTCCGGGTCGCACTTGAGGCTCACGGTGAGCGGCGTCCCGGTGAGCGTGGTCAGCGCGAAGATCTTGCCGCCGACCTTGAAGGTGCAGACGTCCTGGTGGCGCGGGAAGGGGAAGTCCTCGGTCGCGCCGTTGAAGGCCAGGCAGTAGTCCCGGAGCGCATTCGCGTCGATCATGCCCCCATTATGGGAGGGGGGTTCGTGGCCCTAGGGACGCCTGATGTGGTGTCAGGTGTCCTCTTCCGCCCCGGCCGGGAGTCCACGCGGCTCGCGGCGCATGCACACCCGCGGCCAGCGGTCCAGGCCCAGCGCCGCCTCATGCGCCCGTACCGCCCGGAGCCCCGGGGTCAGTTCGGCATCGGAGAGCACCCGGAAGCCGAGGCGGGCGTAGTACGGCGCGTTCCACGGCACCTCGGCGAAGGTGGTCAGGGTCAGCGGGACGGGACCGCCGTCGCGCTCCGCCCGGTCGATGAGGGCCCGCCCGATGCCCCGGCGGGCGTGGTCCGGGTGCACCGACACCTGCTCGATGTGGGTGCACCCGTCGACCGGCTCCCGGAGGAGATAGCCGACCGGCCGGCTCACGCCGGTCGGCGCGCCCGGTTCGTGGACGTCGTACGCGGCCAGGGCCCACCCCGCACGCTGATACCTCGTCAGCTCGAACAGGGAAGGCGGTTCGTCGTCCGCCACCGACGCCATGTCCAGGTGACGGAAGGGCTCACCGGCGGCGCGTTCCAGGGCGCGCAGCAGCGGCAGCTCGGCGGGGGACGGGACGGCGATGCGCAGAAGGCCGGTGCCGCCGTGCCGCCCTTCGGTCGTCGGTCCGCTCACGGTCGCCCCGCGCCGTATTTGATGAGCTCGTCGGCCGGGTCGTTGACCGGTTGCGGAGTGCCCGTGAGGTCCATGACGAACAGCGGGAGGTGCAGTTCGTCGGCGCGCGTCCGGGCGTCCCTGGTGTAGCCGGCGAGCGAGAAGAAGACCGCGATGGCCGAGTCGTTGAGGCCGTTGAGCCAGACGCATTCGACCTCGCGGAGCTGGGTGGCGCGGGTGGTCGGGTCGACCTGGGCCACCACACCGGTGCCCCGCAGGTCGACACCGGCGGCGGTGCGCTCCTGCGTCCGGGCGACGTCGGCGTAGCCCAGCCACTTCAGATACTGCTGCGCGGCGGTGACGCAGTCGCGGGCGGTACGGATCGTCACCGGGCGGAACGCGGGCCGCAGGGCGGCGCGCCGGGGCTCGACGGCGGGTGGCGCCTCGGCGGCCGGGCGCCCGGACGAGGGGAAGTTCGGCGGCGGCTGGGCGGGCGCCGGGGCGACCGGGACCCGGACCACCGTGCCGCACACACAGCCGCACTCCGGCGCCGGCCACTCGTCGTGCCGGCCGCACACCTCGCAGCGCACCTCCACCCAGGACGCCTGCCAGGTGCGGTGGAGTATCTCGACCGGCACTCCGCCGCGCAGCACGGGCATGGTCAGCGGGGCACCGCATGCGCACGGGAAGGTGGGCGGGGTGAAAGCGTTCTCGCGGCGGCACGTGGGGCACCGCACCGGCACGCTGTCGGCCATGGTCGGCTCCTGGCGGTAGGGCGGCAGGCAGTCGGGTTCTGCCGCTGCCCCCATAGTCTCCGTGAATAAGGGTGTCCGTGGGGTGGAATTACGGCGAGAGGGCGCGGGGCGGAAAGGATCCGCGGGGGAAACCACGGCGCACGCGGTGCGCGTGGCGGCGCACGGCGACCGCAGGCCCCGGGCATGGCGCAGGGCCGGGGCATGACACAGAGCCCGGGCATGACACAGAGCCCGGGCATGACACGGGGCCCGGCGTCCGTGACCGTACGGATGCCGGGCCCTGTGCGGTGGTTCCCGTCCGACAGCGCGAGAGTGGGGCGCGACGGGACATCGCACCGCCGGACGGAGTCTGGGGGAGGGGCTGGGAAGGGTGAGCAGGCGGGCTCCGCGGTGCGGGGAGGTGGCTCGCCCTTCCCTATCGGGCGAGCACTGTCACCGCACTGGACTCCCCGGTGACCGCGGAGCTCGCGCTACCTCTCCGTACCGGCCGACCACCCCTCAACGGGCCGGCCGGTACGGAGTGCGCAAGGGAGCCGACCTCCCGTCAGTCCTCGCGCAGTTCGCGGACCCTGGCCTCGACGCGCTTGCCGTAGTCCGGGTCGGCGGCGTGGAAGTGGGCGAGGTTCTTCTCGATCACGTCGTCGCGGCTGACCTGGGAGAGACCACCGGCGATGTTGTCCACCAGGCGCTTCTTCTCGTCCTCGGACATCAGGCGGTAGAGCTCACCGGCCTGGAAGAAGTCGTCGTCCTTGGTGTGCAGCGGCGCCTCGTGGGTGCCGGTGTGGCCGGAGACGGCGAACGGGGCGGAGAGCGCCTCGTTCGTCTGGACCGGGCCGTCGTAGGAGTTCGGCTCGTAGTTCTTGGCGTGCCGGCCGTAGGCGTTGGTCGCCATGAAGCCGTCCCGGCCGTAGTTGTTGGCCTGCCCACCAGAAACAGCCTTGGGGGCGTTCACCGGCAGCTGGGTGTGGTTGACGCCCAGGCGGTAGCGGTGCGCGTCGGCGTAGGCGAACAGCCGGCCCTGGAGCATCTTGTCCGGGGACGGGCCGATGCCGGGCACGAAGTTGTTCGGCGAGAACGCGGCCTGCTCGACCTCGGCGAAGACGTTGTCGGGGTTGCGGTCCAGGACCAGCCGGCCGACCCGCTGCAGCGGGTAGTCCGCGTGCGGCCACACCTTGGTGAGGTCGAACGGGTTGAAGCGGTAGTCCGCCGCCTCTGCCGCCGGCATGATCTGCACGTAGAGGGTCCAGGAGGGGTACACGCCCCGCTCGATGGACTGCAGCAGGTCGGTCTGGTGGCTGTTGGGGTCCTTGCCGGCCAGTTCGGCGCCCTGCTCGCTGCTCAGGCAGCGGATGCCCTGGTTGGTCTTGAAGTGGTACTTGACGAAGAAGGCCTCGCCGTCGGCGTTCGTCCACTGGTAGGTGTGCGAGCCGTAGCCGTTCATGTGGCGGTAGGAGGCCGGGATGCCGCGGTCGCCCATGAGCCAGGTGACCTGGTGGGTGGCCTCGGGGGCGTGCGCCCAGAAGTCCCAGACGTTGTCCGGTTCCTGCTTGCCGGTGAACGGGTCGCGCTTCTGCGAGTGGATGAAGTCGGGGAACTTGATCGGGTCCTTGATGAAGAACACCGGGGTGTTGTTGCCGACGAGGTCGTAGTTACCCTCCTCGGTGTAGAACTTCAGGGCGAAGCCGCGCGGGTCGCGGGCCGCGTCCGGGCCACCGAGGCTGTCGGCCACGGTCGAGAAGCGGATGAACGTCTCGGTCCGCTTGCCGACGGTGTTCAGGAAGTCGGCCCGGGTGTAGGCCGTGACGTCGTCGGTCACCTCGAAGTAGCCGTATGCGCCGGACCCGCGGGCGTGCACGACGCGCTCCGGGATGCGCTCGCGGTTGAAGCGGGCGAGCTTCTCCAGCAGGTGCTGGTCCTGGAGGATGATCGGGCCGCCGACGCCGGCGGTGGCGGAGTTCTGGTTGTCGGCGACGGGGGCGCCAGCCTCCGTAGTGAGAAAGCGCGCCGTCAGCGTGGGCTTCGACATGGTGACCTTCCGTACGAGAGCGCGGAAGTTGGCTTCCGCATGTCGGAGCGTAAGAAGCGCTCCGACCAAACGTCAACAGTTTGTTGAAACAAACCTGGGCGGGTGTTCCGGGCGGCGGCCGCGCCTGGGCGCGACAGGACAGGTGTCAGCGCGGCCACCGCCCGGAAGCTGGGGGTCGGGCCCTCGGCGGGGTGCCTAGGGCCCGGGGGTGTACTCGTGCACGGGCACGACGGACGGGCCACCGGGAAGGCGTACCGGGGGACCGGTCCGGACCTCGACGAGGACCGGCGGCGTGGAGGTGGTGCAGTCGGCGCCCGCCCGAGCCGGCCACGGACGGTGTCCCTACGGGGCCGCCGATCAGGTACGTGTCCGACGCGGCGGCCGGGTCGTGCCCGGCCCCGAAGACCGCGGCGAGCTCGGCCAGGAACCAGGGCGGCGCCCCGCGGACGGTACCGGGGCCGGCACGCCCACCACGGCCCGCCGTCAGGCCCGCGGGCGCCGCCGCCCCGGTCGGCGGGACGGGCCACCGGCCGCCACCGGTGACCCGCCCCGCGTCGGATGCGATCTCCGCCGCGGCCAGCTCGGCCGGGACGTCGATCAGCACCGGGCCGGGACGGCCCTCCCGAGCGATCCGGAAGGCCTCACGGAAAGCCCCCGGAATGCGCGCGGGATCCTCGATCCTCGGCCCGCTTGGTGACCGGAGCGGCCAGCCGGACCAGGTCCGGCGGACGGTGGGCCGCCCGGCGCGGCGGCCCGGCGGCGGTCGGCCGGCCGGTGAGGCACACCAGCGGAACCGCGTCCTCGGCCGCCGCGTACAGACCGGTGACCAGCCGGGCCGCTCCCGGGCCCGCGGCCACCGCGACGACCCCGGCCCGTCCGCTCCTCCGGGCCCAGCCGTCGGCCATGTGCACGGCGGCCTCGGCGTGGCGCACCGGCAGATGCGCGATACCGCCGGCCTCCTCCATCGCCGCGTACAGCGGGAGCAGCGCGCCGCCGGGGCAGCCGAAGACGAGGTCGATGCCCTCGTCCCGCAGGACCTGCACGGCCGCCCGTGCGGCGGGGATCCGCTGCGCCGCCATGGACGTCAGGCCCCGGTGGGGTGTCCGGAGAGGCGTTCGACGCCGCGGAGGAGGGCGGAGTGGTCCAGGCCGCCGTCGCCTTGGGCGCGCAGGGAGGCGACGAGTTGGGCG